>NZ_JBJMBA010000046.1:0-280231 GCF_045799135.1 Weissella sp. MSCH1
GTCGTTCTTGATGGCGTTGTAAACAGATTCTGAGGCGAAGCGATTCTTCGTGTCCTTGTCTTCGACAACCCCACGACCAGTTTCATCGTGCGCTTCGTGGGCCAACAACAATGAGTTTTCTGAACCAGCCAAAGCCATTGCGGCCACGATCTTATCAACTTGTGCTTGTGTGTACGTTGAGAATTCCTTCAAAGCGATTTCAGACTTGTCGACCAACTCTGACGTCATCTTCTTAGCAGCTTCGAAACGTGCTGCCTTTTCTTCTGCCGTTAAAACTTTCTTCTTAGGTGCATCAGCCATGATTTTTACCTTTAAATAATCTTTCAAATTTTCGTTTGCTCATTTATTAACATAATTAGTATATCATTTCACAAAGAGTTGTCAACACCATTTGCCAAAATTCATTATCTTTACCAAACATGCGTTAATACCAACCTTTCGAACTGATTTTTTCTACACGTGAATAATATCACATAAAACAAATTAAGCGCAACCCTTTTATGTAAATTCGTGAAAAAATGGGCAAACAATCTATTCCTTGAACGCGTTTTCATATTTTTAAGTAAGGAAAATCCGGTTTTGTGAACAATTCAACTAATCACTTTCTAAAAAACTACACTGTAATGTATAAAGAAAAACCGAATGCGATCTGCCTGGTGGCAAACACATTCGGTCTGTTATATACTAGATTTGTGGCGGAGCACCGCGAAGTCGCACTTTAATTGAACATTAAAGATTGACCACGGTTACTTTGCAGAGTGTACGTGGTTTTTCTTTTGGCCTTTTGTCATTGGTCGGCGCCTACATCGCTGTCGCCTCCCATCGACCGCTTCGAAAAAGAAAAATTCATAAAAAATAAGGTCTGCGTCGGAAAATTCCAATGCAGACCTTAATTTATTAGCCATTGATTACCAAATCATCACGCGATCTTCAGGCGCGCGGTACATCTTATCAGATGGTTGCACATCGAATGTCGTGTAGAAATCATCAAAATTAGATACCGTCACATTCACACGGAACTTTGCTGGTCCGTGTACATCTGAAGCGGCCAACAATTGCATAATCTCAGGGCGTGCCTTTTGACGCCAGATGGTTGCCCAGCTCTCAAAGAAGTCCGTTGCTGAGAAATCAGCATCGCGCTTCGCTGCTGCCAAAGCCGCAGCGACACCACCAAGATCGGCCACGTTTTCTGAGACCGTCAGCTTACCATTCACCTTAGCCCCATATGAATCCAAACCATCGAACTCATCAATCACCTTTTGAGTACGTGACTTGAAGGCGGCGTAGTCCTCTTCTGTCCACCAGTCGTTCAAACTACCATTTTCATCGAATGATGCCCCATTCGTATCAAAGGCGTGTGAAATCTCGTGAGCAATAACGGCCCCAATACCACCGTAGTTCGCAGATGATGATTGATCCAAGCTATAGAATGGCGCTTGCAAAATCGCCGCTGGGAACACAATTTGGTTTTGTTGTGGATCGTAGTAGGCATTCACCATGTGTGCTGGCATGTGCCACTCATCACGGTCAACCGGTTGATTCCACTTTGACCATTGGTAGGCCACCCCTTGGGCGCGGAACTTTTCCGCCGTCTCAAACAACGTCGCCCCATCATCAACAATCTTGTCCTTGTAGCGATCAGGCAACTTTTCGGGGTAGCCGATGTGTGGCACAATGGCGTCCAATTTAGCAATCGCCTTTTCACGCGTAGCTGGTTGCAACCAGTCAGCGGTTTGCAAGCGCTCCTTGTACACATCGATCATCGTGGCAACCTTTTGCTCCACATCGGTCTTGGCCGCTTCGGGGAACTTTTCACCGGCATACCACAAACCAAGCGCTTGTGTATATGGACCAGCTGCCAAGTAATAAGCGGCCTTACGTTGGTTCATCGCTTCCGGCGTTCCTGACAAGGCCCGGCCATAAGCCCCACCTAGCACTCGGACCTCATCTGACAAGTAACTCGTAAAGGCGTTTGCAATACCCACAATCAACGTTGCTTGCAACAAAGGCCATGCTTCTTCAGAGAAGAATTGATCAGACGCTGCCCAGAAACGTTCTTCCGGTACGACGACCATCTCGGGTGTGGTACCCGTCATGGCTGTCAAAATCTCATCCAATGGCAAAGCTGGCGTCAAAGCTGTGAAGTCAGACCACTTGTAAGGGTGGTACAACTTGGCGTATTCAGCTGATTCTTCTTGACTCAACACAACCTTAGCTATGCGGGCATCGAAAGCCAAGTACTTATCCAACAAATCCTTGATTTCATCAGCACTGAAGCCAAACTTAGGCAACAAATCTTCTTGTGCGGCCCGCCATTTCGCCAACAGTTCCTTGCCTTGCTCGTGATCAGGCGCATAGTAGGTTGTATCGGGCAAAATAATGCCTAGTGCATCGGCCCACAACACATTCGTGCGCGCATCCTTAAAGTCTGGCGCTACCCCAATTGGCAAAGCATTGGGCAAGCCCGCCTTTTCCAATTCAATGATGTGTGCCGCAAAATCAGCAAATGACGTAAATGCTTGGTAGCGCGCAATCAATGGCTTCACTGGGTCAGTACCCAACGCATCACGGGTTGCAAAATCCGCTGCCAACTTGTGGTACTTCACAAAATTAGCCAAAATGTCATCGGTTGGCACGTTTTCACCTGCTTGCCAGGCATCCGTCGTATCCAACATCAATTCTTCGATGTCATCCGCCAAGTCACTGAAACCACCCGTTCGTGATTTATCAGCTGGAATGACCGCATCTGCTTCCCACGCTTCGTTAATCGCATCATAAAAATCATCTTGCATTCGTGTTGCCATGCGTTGTACCTCGTTCTGTTTATTTCTCATCATTTTATCACTTTTGTTTGAAATAAGCCCGAACATGGTGAGTTTTAATGGCCAACGTAAACCGAAAATACAAACGATAGGATAGCAATAATCGTCCCCGTGATGACCGCAATCATCACACCTAAACTAATTGCGGTCCCCCGTGCTTCTTTGAACGCTTCGTGAATCAACACCTTCACGTCACTAGTCGTTGGTAAAACCGCCACTTCTGCTGACAACGTATTCAACTTATCATCTAAATTATCAACTTTTACTGTCAGTACGGTTAAGTCCTGCCGTACTTGCGCAAAATCCTCTGCCTTGAACTTTTCAAATGCCTCCTTGGTTACATATTCTGTCATCGTAAACCACCGCCCACGTAAACGGATAACACAAACGATAGAATCGCGATGATTGTCCCTGTGATGACCGCGATCATCACGCCGAGACTAATTGCCGTTCCCCGGGCTTCTTTGAACGCTTCGTGAATCAGCGCGTTCACGTCACTAGTCGTCGGCAGGGCAGCCACTTCTGCTGTTAAGGTGTCAACTTTCACCGTTAGCACCGTTAAGTCCTGCCGTATTTGCGCAAAGTCCTCCGCCTTAAACTTTTCAAACGCTTCCTTCGTGACATATTCCGTCATCCCCGTCACCCCTTCTTTGCTAACCCTGTTAATCATCCCCTATAAACCACAAAAGGAGCGCCAGTTACCTGGCACTCCAATCAGTAAATCAACTATAACACAATCATTTTTTCGTCACAACAAACATCACTTCTTAACCACAGCCATCATCGCGTTCTTCAACATGATACGCTTACGCAACAAGAACCCACCGAGTGATGACACCGCCACAATCAACGCGCCCAGCCACATGAACTCAGCCCGCACAACATTGGTCGGTACAGCTTCACTTGGAATCTGGCGCCCCCGGACTAGCAAACGGTGCGAGTTAATCCCTGTCGGCGTACAAGTCAGCAACGTGACGTAGTTCTTGGTTTGATCCAACTTGAAGTAGGTCTCCAGTTTTTCCGGTTTAATCACATCAATCTTATCAACTTGATACGTCAACGTCTTCCCGCCCGCAATTTCAATGTAGAACTTGTCCTTCAGCTCTAGCTTTTTCAAATCGGTAAACAACTTCGCGTTCGGCAAACCTGAGTGACTCGTGATAACTGAGTGTAAGCCTTCCTTCTTCGCCTGTGGAATTGAAGTCCCCGGAATCAAGCCGGCCCCGTTACTAATCGCCTTATCCTTGATGCTATTGAAAATTGGCAGACGTAACCCGCCCAGCCTTGGAATCGAAATGACCCCAATTGGCTTACCAACCAACTTTTTGAGCGTGTTGTTATCCCCATTTTCATAACTATCTTTCTGGTTCAGCTCCGTCATCGCAGCAATGACGTCCGCATCATTGCCAGTGTCTTTCGCCTTTTCCTTGATTTTGGCATTTTCAGCATCAATCGCCTGCTGGACCGCATTCTTTTCCTTCTTTGGCATCACCGTCGTTTCGCGCTCATAGTTCTGCACAATCCCACTCTGATGCATTGCTTCATAAGCTTGTGCCACAATCGGATACGAAAAAATTGCCAAACCAGCAATGAACAACACAGCGGTCGTTAAACTGATTTTCTTTCGTGGTTTTTTCGCCATTTCTCTTCCCTCGTTAATTAATCTTCAGCCCGTCGCTTCTTCAACAAGTGTGCCAAACCAAGCAAGCCTAGAATAGTTAAGCCAATGCCCATCACACCGGCCGTGTATGGCAAGACACCACCACCCTTAGTTGGCGTATCGTGAATCGTTGGCGTACCCGATCCCTTCACGAATGTCTTAGCCGTATCAGAGTCAGTATCTTGGTCAAACGCAGTCTTGTAGTTCAAATCGACCTTGTTGACCATCTCACCTGGTTGCGTTCCTTGGTTTGCCACCACATCTAGGTTCCATGACAACTGCCACGTCCCATCCTTGGCTGCCCCGCTGGCTAACAACTCAGCCATCTTAGTGGCCAACTGCTTACGACCAGTTTCCGTCACTGACAACATAATCGTGCCATCGGCGACTGATTGACTGGCATCCAGCTTGCCATCTTTAATCGCATAACGACTGCCAGATCCTGACAGTTCAATGCCGTCAGCCGTCATCGCATCCCCAATCGCCGCGACAGTTGGGGCCGTGGCTGCGTTATAGGTAATGCCATTCACCCCATTAGGATTCGTGGTGTAGGTTGTCCCCGCACCTGTGTTCATCCCATTCGCCGTCATTTGCAGTAGGGATGTCGTCTTCAATGCACCACTCGCATCCTGATACGTCAGGTTCAGCGTCATCGTACGCCAATCATTTTGGTACGGTAATGTATCCACCAATTCATACTGACTATACGTATCGACGTTTTGGTTCAACTCACTATTGATGTGCCACTGGAAAGTCGTCCCCTTGGCGACACCTTGTTCCGTGTCCCCGCCATCTTCAGCGCCGGCACCATACGTCTTGTCGCCAATCGTTACTGACTTATCAACCTGCAATTCATCGTAATCAATGAAATCAGCTTTTCCTTGTCCTTGAATCAAACTCTTATCAGCAGGGTTCTTTTCCATCGACAATTCGACGTCTTGAATTTGCGGTTCAACAATGTAACCAGTTGGTGCTGCCAATTCCACCACGGCATACGTATGCCCTGGCGTCATAAACCGTTCGCCAGCATTGTCACTTGAGAACGTGGCTTCGCCAGACTTGTTCGTCTTACGGATTGCATAATTACCTGCCTTTAATTCTGGTACATACTGCTCAACCAACTTGGCCGCATCTTTCGGTTGCTTCTTAATGGCTGCCAACAATTCTGGCAAGACTTTCTTCAGTTGTTCTTCATGGCTGTTATCCGTTACCAAGACTTGGGCCCCAGCCAAGGCCTTACCCGTTTCTTTATCCGTCTTCTTCACCTTCAACGTCGTGGGATCATATTGCTTGGCATACAAGTTCAAGGCGTCTTCCTGTGTGTTGTCATACCAGAAATCATCGCCACCTTGCTTGGCATCTGGCTTAATCATCGGAATATCGATAAACATGGGCACCGATGCCGTCGACTTCATGTTGGCTTCAAGATCTTCGGCAATCACCCATTGTCCCTTAGCCAATGACATTTCCGTTAGGCCCTGCGCATCAGTATTCTTGAAGGCCTTCGGATGTGGCGTACGTGGATCCAAATCCGTTAGGGCGTAGACAGCCTCACGCACGTCCATGCCACCCGCAATTTCGATGGTCCAAGGTGAAATATTACCATCCTCTTTAATCAGGTTCGTCGTAGCAGCCCCCAACTCATCAGCCCGAACCGGCTTCAGAATGTCCGTCCAGCGCCACACCTTGCCATCCACTGTGGCATGGAACGTATCGTTGATGATTGGTTTCATATCTTCACCTTCATACGTCACCGTTCCAGTTGGTAAGGCGAAGGCTTCATATGTCGCCCCAACCGTGGGCTCCCAGCTTGAGTTGTCTTCAACGATCTTATTCAAGTCCTGAATGCCACCATTGCCCCAGTAATCGTGTTGATCACGACGGTCAACCGGCGTAGCGTTCATGTCCGTCACCGCATGGATGCGAACCAGCGTCTCCTTGGGCGGATTTGCTTCGGCTGACTTGGCAGCCACACCCGACGTGCCGAGCATCATTGGTGCAATTAAGGTACTAATCAAAAGCAATGATTGTGTTTTTTTCATTTTGTTTGGCTCCTTATTCATTTCCCCGACCACAACTCCCCACGTGGTCCTCACCCTGAAATTTTCGCAAAAAAAAACGGCGTTTCCGCCGTCATTTTTTGTCTATTCTGTTAACCATTAACGCTTTTTTACCGCATTCATAATGATGCCAAAAATATCGCCCGGTTGGACTTTGTTACCTGTCTCTAGTTCATTCACAATTGCCCAGCCGATTACTTCGGTTAAGCCAACCGCCGTGGTGGCCGAAATTGTTGCCCCAGCGGCCGTCCCTAAACCAGGCACGAACTTAAAGGCATTTCCGACAACACCGCGACCAAACGAGGTTGCGGCGACTGCCCACACGGCACCACGAATGGCCCCCTGCATCATTTTTTGATCATACGCCTTAAATAACGACGTAATCATCCCCACCTGAATCGGTACTAACAAGGCCGCATCCGTAAAGGGAATTGGTGATAACGCCACACTACCCGCAGCGGCCGAAGCGCTGTGAATGATGTTCTTCGCTTTATCCTTTGGTGTCATACACGTCACCTCCTTGTCCCCATTATACAAGAAAGTCACCGTGCCATTTGGCTAATCGTTTCGTCGGTCAAATCGACGCTTGAGGTAGGCACTGGTCATCAGCACCCCACCCAGGGCAAAGACAACCAATGCCCCGATGCCACCACTGACTGGCCACATGCCCTTGGCGTAGTTCTTAATGTGCACGTAATGCCCATCCAAGTTCTCAACCAAACCGGTAATCTGTGAGTCCGTCCCCAATGACACGCCCTTGGCATCCTTCAAATCTGGGAATTCAGCCGTTGGTTGGTAAACCGAATCGGGCCCACTCGACAACGTAAACTTCACGTCCGCCATTTGCTTATACCCATCAGGCGCAATTGACTCACGAAATAAGTAACGACCATCCGCCACACCACAGTATTGGAGGTAGCCATCACGACCTGACTTGTGTGTTGTAGCCAAGGCATTATTCGTCACCCAGTAGATATCACCCATTTCCATACTTGAGGTCATGTCAGTCACAATTGGTTGCTTCGCTCCGTGAGCGGCATTGTCCAAGTGAATAAACCAAACGTAGACTTCGTACTTTGACTTCTCACTATCTGGTTGGGCATCGTATTCCGCCACGCGCTTACGCAAATCAGCCGCTTGGCCGTCCAAGTATTCCTTAATCGCGGCAATTTTAGCAGCGTCCGTCGTGTAATCAGACTTGCTGAACTCATCCACATATTCAGGACTATCCTTCAAATGCTCGAACATCTCTAAGTAGCTCGTGTCGTTAATTGGATTACCATTATTATCTTCACTCAACAACTGCGAAATCACGTTTTCGATATTCTGCGGCGTTACCAAACGTCCCATATCGAAACCAGCCCCACGCAATGGGTTGCCATACTTGTCCGTCTTGTGGAATTCCCAACCCACGGCCGTCGTGTATGACGAATCACGCAAGGCAGCTTGATTAGCAGCCGTATCTTGGTTCGTTGCGCCATTATCAAACAACATTTGGACCTTATTATCGATCTTGTTGTCGCCCGTGTTCGCTTGCGCCGCTGAATTGGTTTGCGTGTTCAACTTAAAGACGATTGAGGTGTGACCCGTCGTATCATCTTGCAACGGTGCCCAAGCAGCCAACTTATCACGGAACAATTCCTTGGTTGTAATCTGCATTTCACCTGTGTCCGCATCGATAATGGCACGGTTCGCCCCATACTGACCAGCATCTGTTGTGACGTCACCGTTGAATTGGTACGTCGCCGTGTATCCTTGCATACGCAACAAGTGCGTGGCAATATAGGCGGTTTGTTCAGCAATCGCCGTCTTGCTCTTACCTAACTCACCGGTATAACCAAACATCGTGGCAGCCGTTTTACCATTGTCACCACGGACTTCCGCAAACTTAAAGTTCACGTCGGCTTCCTTACCGTCAGGTGTCACGATTCGTTCTGAATCATAATCACCCTTAGGTTGTGACAAACCGTCACTTGAACTCTTGCTGTCGTTTCCATTCGGGTCAACGGCCTGTAGTAATGCCGTCAATTGCCCATCAATTTGGGCATACATGGTCCATGAGTTAACCGTTACTTCATATGGAATCGTGTCAACAAACCCGTATGATGAAAACTTGTCGATTGATTTTGGCAGTTGCATATCCAAGGTGTAGTTGTATGACTTACCACGCGACACCCCATACATGTTGTCATTTTCTAGGAACGTCACCGCGCTCTTCACTGCTGCGCCGTCATCAGACACCACATTACCACCATAAACTGGGTGGCCCTTGGCGTCATCCCACTTAGCCGTCAACTCATCCACACCAACATTTTGCAGTGTGTTGATCATCTTATCGATGGTTGGTTCTTCGGTACTTGGCATGAAGTCTTTAGGATACAAGTTCACATTGTAATCGCCACTGCCATCGAACCACGTGCCTTGCGCCGTATCGGCAGCCGCATTCTTCATTGGCAAGTTTAAAATCATCGGTTGCGCTAACGTTGAAACCGCGTCTGGTGCACCGGTTTCAAACACAATCCACTGGCCATTAGCCAAATCATCAAACGTGGCATCACCATCATTATTGGTCGTCACTGTTTGGCGATCACTGGATGTCTTGGCCAAGTATTGTTGCAAGTCGGCCACTTGTTGCTCCGTAACCCCACTCTTTAATTCAACAATATTGTCGCTCACATCAGTCGATGGATTCGTCGCTTCCTTATAAGCGGCTGTTTCACCAGAGCGCACCGTCAGCAAGTCTGACCATGCCAAGCCCAATTCCGGCACCCGCTCAGTAGAAATCGTCACGGTCCCATCGGTTGCCAATTTGATTACGCCATTCGCTAACTTGTAGGCGGTAAATTCATACCCCTTACCGGCCTTTGACCACTCTGAATTTTCAGCGGTAAACGGGTTGTTCAACCCCGTTGTCCCGTTACCCCAATAATAATCATTACCCGATAAAACTGTGTTTGTTGTGATGTATTTATGCAACGTGACATCCGTTTCAGCCACATCACTATTATGCTCAGCCGCGTGTGCTGTGCCACTGCCCATTACCAATGGCATTGCGATTGTACAAATCAACGCCATATTGCGCCATTTCGCCATAGTCTGCGTCCCCCTATAGTTTTATTCACTATAAAGTGTCGCAAAAAAAAGTTCCCAAACTGTCGCGGGGACGTTTAGGAACTTCTAGTATTTTATGTCTTAATTGTGCCAGCTTTGAATTTTCTCTAGCATGGCTTGATCAAGGGTTTGGTTCGCCTTGTTCGTCACGTCCGTTACAATTTGAGCTTGTAACTTGGCTTGGGCGTCCTTGTTCTTGATGAAGTTTTTATCATCCTTGGCCTTATCCGCAAATTGTTGCTTGACTTCAGCTGCCACTTCCTTAGCAATACCCGCCTTTGAATCCTTGACCATATTTTGCAAAGTCTTGGCTTGGCTCGTCGTCACAAAGTACCAATCCTTTGGCACTGACAACGTATACGTTGCAGCACCCTTTTCAAAAGTTTCTTGACCTAGCAACATGAAGCGACGCCAACCAGATGTTGCTTGGTACGTCATCACTTCTGTCTTCAACGTTGCTTGCTTGTCCGCCGTCTTAACGATTGTCTTCGCATTTTGAGTGACCGTTTGGTAGCTCTTCTTACCCAACGTGTAGGTATAACGAAGCTCACCATCACTCGCCTTTTGCGTCGTAATCAACTTAATGCCGTTAATTGTCAACGCTGGGGCAATCTTTTGCGTCTTTTCAACCGGCACCTTGGCCATCAAAAAGTGACGTTCTTGGGCGCGTTGTAAACCAAGCCCCATCAAAACAGTCAAAATTAACCCCACTACCAAAGCTGGCCAACGCACTTCATGGCGCGTGACCCCTTTAATGGCAGCGTAAGCTAATAACACAATTCCCAAAACAAATAAGACAATCATACGGCTTCTCCTTCAAATTAACGCGTTAATTCAAGTATAACAAACCGTCCCTATCTTTTGTTAGTTAGGGTGACGAATAAGCGTTGATAATACGGCCAATCGGACCAAATTAAGCCCACCATCAGTAAACTTAAGCAGGCGCCCTGCAACCAGCCAGCCGGTAGCAGACACATCAGGCCAATTTGTAGACCGATTACCAGGTGATATTTCAACATCGCCGACCAAGTCACGCGAATGCCGACGAAGCGCCGGGTTTCATACAAGCGAATCCCTAGCACCGCTGCGAAACCAACCCAACTGGCTAAACTTGCGCCGACAATCCCCAAGAACGGCACGGTGACCACGCTCAGGCCAATACTGATTACGGCACCATACACCGTCGTTAAGAATAAGCCGCGTGTTCGTTTAGCGGCTAAGTAAGTTGCCCCGACCATTGCCGACATATTGGTGTAGACGACCGTTAATAATAACCCCGGCACTGCCTGCCAGGCTTGCCAATACGTCGGCGCAATCCAGGTTGCAAAGACAAACTGCGTAACACACAGCAACGCCATGACCATCAACAACTGCAAGCGCGCGACGATATCAAACGTCTTCGTGTAATAATCACCAGCATCCTGATCGTCATACGACTTTACCGCGGCCATTTGCCAAGATTGCAAAAAGGCCCCGTACACCAAATTGATTAACGATGGTAGCTTATTGGCCACCGCGTATAATCCATTGGCCGCAACGCCTGCAAAGGTCAGCAAGACGACCCGGTTCGCACTCGCAACGCCCCACCATGACAACGCATTCGGTACCAACGGTAAGCTGTAGACCAATAATTGTTGCATGCAGGCCGGTTGTACAACGGTAGCTTGCCAGTATTGCCAAATCCGTGCTCCCAGTGCAACAACCAGTAAACTTATCGCTGCTGAGATGGCGCTCGCCAACAAATACCCGGTTAACCCCAGTTCTAATTGCAGTAAGAACACCAAATTCAACGTCATAAACACAACACTGCTAACAATGCCAGCGACCGTGAATAGTTTGACGTACCCTAAGCCACGAACTAGGCTGCTACAAATCGCACCCAGGCTCCCCAATACCACCATAAACCAAAAGTAGCCAATATGCGCCACACCCAGGGCTGCCAGGCCAACGCAGACACTTGAGAAAATCAGCATGCTACTTGCCCATACAACTAACGCATTGGAAAACGCAGTGCTGGCATCGTTTGCGTCATCTAACGCCCAGCGAAAGACCGCGTCGTAGACACTCAACGTTACCAACGGGGCTAACAGGCCGGTAAATGTGCCAATCACATCGACAGTACCATAATCAGCGGTTGATAACACCGTCGTGTACAACGGCACCATCAATAAACTCAACAGTTTCGTCGATAATGAGCCAATCGCAAAGACCCCCGTGTTACGGATTAATTCACGTGCACGTTCAGCCATCACTACTCTCCCTTACGAAAGTTCGCCAAGTAGAAATTAAGCGGCCGGAACTGGCGTGAAAAATCGACTGGTGCGACCGGTGCGCGCATCACATCCACAATCGCCACTTCGATTGGTCCATCCGTTGGTGCCCAGACTTTAATCCATGGCACAGACTGTAACCACGTTTCAAACGTCGAAATAATTTTGCCGTTGTTATTCAATAACGCGACAGTTGGTGTTTGCGTAATTAGGCCAAAAATCATGCCGTGTAGGCGGTCCGTCACGACCAATTCGTGCTTCGCCATCTGACGCCAGAAGCGAATCAAGACGTCATCGCGTTGGTCCAATGGCACACCGGTTGGCAACACGGTATCCGTCACCGTCACCCGGTCAAACAAATCACCGAGTTGCTCAATCACACCATCGCGGACATTGTCGTTATACAGCTTTTCCACATCGTGACGGAAAAGCACCATCACCCCTTCACGTTGAATTGGCAACTCTTTTAATCGGCCGCTCAACGTAAACACCATGTCTGGCACAAGCATCGACGGGCACGTAAAGGCTTGTTGCATCGCACTGTGGGCTTGTTCCTCACGAGCGACTAGTACCAAGCGGTCTGCGTCATCATAGCACTTCTTCGATAACGTATGTTCTTGCTTATCAATAAAGAATACCGATTGTGGTAGCTGAATAATTGGCCATTTTTTCAAGCGTTTCACTACTGCACGGCGGACACTTTCGGCGCCTGGCCACAAATCGCCGAGATTGCCACCACCGTGCATCACAATTAAGTGATTTGGTTGCATAATCCGCTTCAACAAGGGAACACATGGTAGCACGGCGTCATTCGGAATCCGTACAACTTGGTGCTGTGGTAACTGTTCTTGTAGATAAATTTCAGTGGCTTTGGCAATCGCCTGATCCCCTAAGTTACCGTGTTCCGGTAACCCGAGATAAAACACCGTTGGCTTAGCTGTGTTTAATTGTTCCAGTTGCACGCGCAATGTTGGGCGAATCGCCCAGCGCCATAACGTGTGACTTTTTAACCAGTCTTTTAGTTTTTCGATCATCAGTCTCTCCCTACCTAAAATGCACTTACTTTAGTGTGCCAAGTAAGCGCACCTAAACTGTGGACGAATTATGAACAAAAAGCGAGCAGTCCTGTTTCCAGAACCGCTCGCTAAGCATAAGATTATCAAATTTTAGATATGTTTATACCAGTTCCACGACCGGTATGGTTAATGTATTAATCTTATTAGTGACGACGGTGGTTGAAGATTGCTGATCCCATGACCGTCAAACCAGCGGCCAAAGCACCCAAGATACCAACACCACCCGTGATTGGGAAGATTGACTTTGATTGCTTTTGGTTTTCAACTTCCAAGTACTCACCTGACATTGACCCATCTTCGTTCGTACCCGTAATCTTGTTGTCAGAAGCATCACCATTCATCAATGGGTACTCCAACAACTTTGACGTATCTTGCAAGTACCATGAACCTTCATCACCAGCCAACGTGAACTTTTGGTCGTCCATCTTGTTGTAACCATCTGGCACGATTGACTCAGTCAACACGTAACGGCTGTCGGCCAAACCACAGTATTGGAGGTAACCATCGTCACCTGACATGTGGGTCGTCGCCAATGCTTGCTCAGTCGTCCAGTAGATGTCACCCATTTGCATGTCTGATGGCATCACATCAAAGATTGGTTGCAAGTTACCGTGTTGCGTTTCAGCAGTTGGTGCCTCCAAGTGGACGAACCAAACGAATGGTTCTTGACCAGCCGCTACGGCATCACGCAATTGTTGTGCTTGACCGTTGAAGTAAGTTGTTGCAGCAGCAACCTTATCTGCAGGCGTGCCATCTTGGGCAAGCTTCAACTTATCCGCGGCCTTAATCAATGACGTCTCATTCATCACGTTACCATTGTTGTCAGTCGTCAACAATTGTGAAATCACGTTTTCAACGTTGTTCTTGTTGACACGACGACCAAGGTCGAAGCCGGCACCAGCCAATGGGTTACCGTTTTCATCAACCTTTTGGATATCCCAACCAGCAGCGTGTGTCTTGGCCTCATCAGTCAATGGTGTTGGGTCAGGCATACGTGTTGGGTTTGGATAAGGGTTGTAGTTCAACGTCACCTTGTTGTTGATTGACTTATCCGTACCATCCAAGTCAGTATCAGCTTGCGCAGCTGAGTTTGTTTGAGCATTAATCTTGAAGACAACTGATGTGTGACCAGTTGTGTCATCCTTGATCAATTCGCCCAAGCCCTTCAACAAGTCCGTCTTGAAATCCAGGTTCATCGTACCATTCTCACCTGACTGCACTGAACGGTAATCTGAATCGAATTGGTAATTACCTGATTGCCCGTACATGTGCAACAAGTTGGCAGCAACGAATTCTGTTTGGGCTTTAAGGGCAGCTGCATCCTTACCAAAGGCGCCCGTGTAACCAAGTGACTTGGCGAAGTCTTCGGCACCTTCAGCAAACTTGTAACTCACACCTTCACCGTTATCTGAGTCGTACGAAACAGACTCGTTTGAGATACCGTCATCAGTACTGTGCTCGTTAGCGTTACCTTGCGTATCAACGGCTTGCAACAACGGTGTCACAACGCCATCAATTTGCACGTACATCGTCCATGAGTTGGCGTTCACTTGGTATGGCACTGAGTCCACCAAGTTGAACTTGCTGTATGAACCAATGTTCTTGTTCAATTCAGCATCGACCGTGTATGAGAAGGCCTTACCACGTGAAACACCCCAAAGCGTGTCATCATCGTAGTATGGGTTATTCGTCGCCTTGTCAATGTAGTTAGGGTTACCATCTTCGTCGTAACCATTTACACCCAAGTTATCAACCGTCACCGGGTTCTGCACGTTGATGTCCTTATCTAAGGCAATGCTATCATCGTTGCGAACCGTGTACGTTCCACCTTGTGCTTGCACAGTCGTATCGTCACCACCAACCGTTGGATCAACTTGCGTGTCGTTTACGCTGTTAAGAGAAACCTTTTGCAACGTTGGGTTAACCATGTAACCAGTTGGTGTTGAGATTTCCAAAGCGTAGTACGTCTTACCTGGCGTCAAGTTGCTGAACTTAACCGTTCCCTTGTTACCAGTTGTACCATAGAACAACGTCTCATCTTCAGTGCCCAACGTCTTCAAGTAAGCCTTGATGTCCGTCACTGACTTTGACAACAAACCAGCATCGATTTGCTCTTGCAAGGCCGTCAATTGTTCGTCCGTCAATTCCAGCATCGCGAATTGCACACCAGACAATGCCTTACCGGTGTCATCATCCAACTTTTCAATCGTCAAATCACCGTGAGCCGCATAGTTCTTGGCGTAGATGTGCATGGCATTCGCATCAGAGTTGTCGAACCATGTCTTATCGCCCTTGTTTGTACCATTGCCGTCAGTATCAACTTCGGCATTTGGTTGCAAGTATGGTGTGGCCAAGAAAATTGGTGCTGCGTGTTGCGTCACCATCTCAGCCAAACCTGGTGTTGAATCTTGCAAATCTTCCATGAACAACCAGTTACCGTTGGTGATGTTGTTGAATGACAACACACCATTCTCATCAGTCACGGCCTCACCCTTACCGCCAAAGACAGGATCTGTTTCATCCGTGTCCGTGTAGTTAGCGACCAACGCTTGACGGATTTGCGCTTCTGTCAAATCCTTAGCAGCCCCAAGTTGTTGGAACTCCACTTCAAAGTCAGAAGCACTGTGGTTAACTTCGTGCTTCATACCGTACTTGTCAGTACCAGTCTTTGAGTTGAAGTTGTGCTTTGGCGTCTCGTGTGATGGATTAGCTGCATCAGAGTGTTGTACGCCCAATTGCGCCTTCAGGATGTCTTGCCAGTAAATAGTCTCACCAGTCGCAGTTGTAAAGGCAACACCTGCGTTATCCTTTGCATCCTTAGCAATGATTTGTGGCTCACCGTCATCGTCGATTGTCATCACATTATCTGGCAATTGAATACCAATAAAGTGAACGCCTGGTAGGTCTGACCAAAGATCTTTCCATGTAATCTTGCTTTGTCCTGCAAAATCATCTGTCGGTGTGTAATCGACAGTGTATTCGTCCTTACCACTGGCCTTAGTATAATTAGTCCAATCAAATGGGTTATTTGAAGAAACTGTTTTACCATCACTAGTAAGTGTGTCCTTATTCGCTTCAGTACCATCACCCCAGAAGTAGTGTTGTCCATCCTCATCTGATCCGTGATTCCAAGCAAAATACTTCTCATCATCCGCCAAACCACTAATCGTGTCATCATAACGAATTTGCTTGTGAATCTTGATGGTTGTCTCGTCAGGACGAGCTTGAGATGCCATTGCGACACCCTCTCCACCAGCTGAAACCGCCAACGGCAACACAAGTGTCGTGATCAGCGCTGCGCTTTTCCATTTTGCCATAGAAAATTTCCTCCATAATGTCTAGTACCACCTACTCCTTAGGGGTACAGTTGTTACGGAGTTTATTATGCCTTGTAAAAGTGTTTGAATTTCCAACAAAGTTAGCACTGTTATGTAACTAGTTGTGATTATTAATCGTTGACATTTCTACAATCAATTACACAAATGCTTTACAGATTCGTTTTACAATTAAAAGTTCATTATTCAAAAAGCTAATAATCGTAAAAATAGACTTATATTTAACAACGTCCATATAGCGCTTTATAAATGAGTTTTTTTGATTTGAACGATAACTTTCCAAAAACTTAACGTATAATTTGGCTACGTATTGGGCTTCATCATTAAAGTGTACTAATAATCCTCTAAACTGAAAACGCCAACAGTCATAAATGTATTGATCTATAAGATTCAAATTTTCTTTATCCGTAACAACTCCTAAAAATTCACACTTAAGTTTCTCTAAATTATGTAGAACTTCTAATCTATCTCTGGGACTTGCAGACGCATGGGACGCACTATCAAAACGAACACTATAGTTGTACAATGCATCACCATCTATATATCCATTACTATCTGATAACATCAAAGCCCTCAAAGAGTATCCAACATCCTCAAATTTCGAGTTTTCCGGAAATTTTAATCCATTTTCAAGAATAAATGACCGTTTATAACATTTATTCCACACAGCTATGGTTTTCTTAGCATCAATTCCGTTGACTAGCGATACAACATCACCCTTTAATTTCTTCCAATTGAAGTACACAACGTCATGTCCATTTAAATTATTAGAAAGCCTATAAAAAATACTATTATTTAGCGTATCATCCCCGTCTAAAAACAATATGTATTCTCCATAAGCCAAATCTATCCCAGCATTTCTAGAATACCCAAGCCCATGATGTGACTGTTTAATCACACGAATTTGGTCACTGTACTGATATTTCCTACAAATTTGCAACGTCCTGTCAGTTGATCCATCATCAATGATAATCATTTCTGAATGTCTAAATCCGCAACTAATAAAGGATTGAATAGTTCTTTCTATAAAATATTCAGCATTATACACTGCCAAAATTATTGAAAATTTTAAATCATCATTTCTCATAACTCTTTCTCTCCCATTTGATAGACGCAGGAACGCATTCTTAATTTTAGACAATATCTTTGAACATCTTATGATGTAGTCATGCGCTTATTTTTAATGCAAAATAAAATCGTGCTTCCAAATGACTTGAAAACACGATTCCTTAAAACTCAATAATCAACTATTCTTTCGTTCGTAACTTACTATCCCTCATAAACACTCCGGCAATCGTTAAAATTAATCCCGCTACAAACGGAATCACAAGTGCCATCAATGTTGACATTCTTTCAGGTGCATTACCCGGTACTGCTCTAGATATAACCTTAAGCGTATCCACTCCCCAATATTGCTCTGACTTTGCAATCAATGCTTTGGACACAGTATTTGCAAGTTCCGCTGCATCTTCTCCCGTTGAACCAACGCCGGTTATCGTAAACATATACGATTCCTTTTCTTGATTAAATTTAACCTTGCTCATCAAAGATGGAACAATATTATTTCTAGTGTTTTTAGAATTCTGTTCTACCTTATAGATACTCTGGGCAACATTCGAAAGCAAAACATCACTAGTTGTTAAATCTTTCAATGTTTCTGATAATTCGACAAGAAACATTTGCTGTTCCGCTCGATCCGCTCGTATTGTTCCTGTTGGATTCGTGACATCAGACGCCTTGCTATTTAGCTTTGTCTCTTTTGACGTAATCAGCATCTGAGCTTGTGACTTATAGGTCACATTCGTATTTTCGAATTGCTTGATACAAAAAAATCCCACAATCATTACAATAATTGGAACCAAAATTAAAATTAACCAATTCTTTGTAATAACTTTAAACAAGTCTAATATTGAATATTCATTATTTTTCATCATTCTCCCCTAAATCTTTACCATATAACGCTGTTGCTAGTAAAAACAATGGCACACACCCCTGAGGGGTTAACGTATTTAATTGAAATATCGACACTCCCAGAATAGCTACTGGTATGAAGCAAGACATCATCACATATCTTTTTCCAACCAAAAGAGATCTTGACAATAATTTCATCGACATAGTTATAAATACCAAAGCAAAAGAAATCACTCCTTGCACGCCAATTTGGTACCCTACCGCCATAAGCGCTGACTCTCCACCACTCTCGGTGTACGTGTGACTATTTCCACCATTGAATCCACCCACACCCAATCCATATCCCATCGGGTTCAGTGCAATGGTCTCTGTTGTCTCGCGAATCGTGTCAAAATGTGCCTTTGCAGGTCCCGCATAATTAATACTATAAAATTCTGAAAACAAAGTAACGCCCGCCATCATTGCAGCGACGGATATCCAAAATCCCAGCTTAAAATTAATTCCTGGTAAAAAATTTAATATTAAGCACAGAATAAACGCCACAATCATGATACCCAACGTTAGCATGCCTCCTTTCCCTCCTGACAAAAGAAGCCCTATAACTAAAATTATTGTTACACTTGCACGTAAAATCCGTGAATTTGTCCATTTCACAAAAACTGCACACAGAATACATGCTGCAAAAAAATAACTAACTGTTACTGGCTCATAGTACAAAGACCCCATTCTCGTGATTGGAATATTAAATACTTCAGTTGTAAATCTAGGGGGTAATTCATACACCCCCTCATTCAATGTTCCCTTAGCAAAATAAACATTTTCAATACCGAACACCTTGTACAATGGGAATTTTCCAATTAAAAACGTTATGCCTGACACAAACATAATTAAGCCCATTGCAACCATATTTTTTGCAAAAGTGATTAACTGGCTTCTTTCTTTCAAACATGTTCTTCCAACCTCAAAAGCCAAGTATGCCGTAATCATATTTCTAGTTTGATATATCATCTCAGATAGCGTGGATCCTCGCAGGGATGACATTAATATACAGATAACTAGTAAGAGCACCATGAAAGTAACGATTGAAAATCTTATCTCCCCAATCACTAAGAACAAGCAAAACAGTAGAAACAAATATACAAACGGTATTTGCGTCAATAATGTTAATTGATCAAATTGCCCACTCATATGACCAAAAAAACCAATAATCAGGTTCTGTACCATCAACAGCAGAACTACACTAACTGGTATCCAACTCCTGTCGATATCACTAAAAACCATTAAATATGCAAAAACAGCCGTAACTATCATTGCTAATAACGGTACACCTATAAGAGCTGATAGGCAAAATGCACATAACATCAACACAAGCGATTTAATATATTCTACTGGCCATTTCATGTCTTGTATCGTCATCGCTCATACTCTCTTTCTTCACTCTTTCTTCACCCTCTATTCTCCAGCAACCGCTTAGCATATCTTTTTAAGATCAGAATCGGTTCTTCACCGAAGATCAAACTTAATCTTGTAACCAATTTATCCTTCATTAAACTTTTGTTACTCTTCCATGTCCCTGAAAAGTGATGAATTGCATATGTATCTTTTTGTATATTGCTTTTTCGAGTATTAAAATTAATGGGTGAAAAGTAATGTTCCGGTAGCACGGTAACTTCACTTGATGTATGAAAAAGATTGAAAAGTATCGTAGAATTAGGTGTCATATCCACCATGCCAGATTCTTGTTTAAATACACGACCATTATATGTATCTATCGCACTGGCACTCCATTCCAATCCTGGTTCACTACCAATGACTGCCGTACATACTGTATCTGCGGACTCTTCTCAAACAAAAGCTTTTTCTTTGAGAAGATTATCAAGTGGCCTAATAACCTCAACATCAGTATCTAAATACACACCACCGTATTTATGTAGTGCATATAACCGAACGTAATCTGATGCAAAAGCCCAAGCCCCATGGGCCAACGCTTGAATCATAAACTCAGACGATATACCTTCTTCTTTAATACGTTGATCATTCCATTCAATAAATTTCCAACCAGGCATTCTACTTTGCCATTCTGCTACTGTACGCACTACTTTCTCAGACTTATCACTCGGTCCAAGCCATACGTAGTGGATAATATTTGGAATCATACTATACCCTCAAACATCTTAGAAAATTTTGAAATGAATACAGAATTATTAGAATTTTCGCCAGTTTTTCCATTGTCAACTTCTCGTATTCCATCAATCAAATCACTGATATCATCCACTACTATAAGGTCACTTCTAACCTTCGATAACCTCGTAATAAAATCACTTTGATGATTATTCACGTGTTCACCAAACTCTACCTTACGTGGAACAATAACTGGTTGCTTCCCAAGGCGGAATGCATTCAAAAACGTAGCAGGCCCGCCATGAGTTATTACCACATCAGCTTCTGTCATCAATCTATTCATTTCGTGGTAATCCATAAAATGCCGTTCAACACAATATGTTGTCCTGAAATTTGAATACCCACTTTGGATGATTACCTCTTGCTTGATTTCTTCATTTTCTAACAGTCTTTCAATTTCTTTAATCAGACGGTTAAATGGTTGCTCATGCGTACCAACGGTCACAAATATCATTAAAAAACTCCTCCGTAGCATTCGGCTTTCGGATAAATCTCTTTCATTTCCTCCCACTGGACTATAAACCGATCAGTTACTGGGTATACAGTCTTACCCGTTATAGTTGGTTTGTCAAATCGATCATACACCTCAATATAAATAGTCTTTTTCCCTAACAATTTTCCTAGATAAAAAAAAGGAATAGCTAGGGCAGCACCTGATGAAATAATGACGTCTGGCTTTTCTTTAATGAGCACTTTAAATGCTAAAAACGTGTTTTTAATAAGGTTAGCAACATTTCTGTTTGTAGGAAAATACGCCCCAATCCAATGCTCATTTTCAAGCAAGCCTTGTGCGTCCGGTTTATCAAATGTAACCCAAACCCTCTCGTGTTTTTCCCAAAAACCTTTTAACATCCAGAGATGTGTTAGATGTCCACCACTTGAACCAACCAATGCGATTTTAGCCATTTTGTTACCTCCCCATTTTTCAAAAATACCAATCCGTTACGGATAATCATCGCCAAAGTTAAAAGCTTTAATTCACAAATCTTCCAAACTAATCGATCAAACATATGCATATCATCGAAGCCGTCATCTTCAGACTTCAATAACTCCAAAATATTTAATAAATATGTTTTTTCATTATGTATCTCGGAAATTGTCATAGAGCTGAGCATTTTCATATACGTCCTGCGTAGTCTATACATCACGCAGTTGCCTAGATATGACTCCCCAATATATCGCCCCATTAAATGTTCAACCAATTGATATGCATACTTTTTCTTTTCAATCGGCATCTCCGAGTGAACTGTTGAATTCTTTCTTTGTAAATAGTAGTAAAGAGGTTCTTCTACAACCGCAACAGAATTGACATTATCTATAAACCTATCAATAGTCCATACATCTTCTAAATAGTTAAATTTTGGAGTTTCGGACATTTTTAATAAAGGCATCATCAATGCTTTTTTGATAAACTTTGTACACAAATAGCCATTTATGTCTCTCTCTAGCACCCATTCACACAACACATCACTGCCACGTAAAATTTTGGATTTTTTATCTTGAATTTCCTTTGGCATTTCATATCCGTAAACATACTCTATCCCTACATTTACCATGTCAACATCATTTAATTCTCTAACACCTATTTCCAGCCACTTTGGACTTACCCAGTCATCAGCATCTAAAAATGTTATAAAATCTGCCGAAGCTAATCTCAATCCCGTTAATCTTGCAGCATGCTGTCCTGAATTTTCTTGAAAAACATATTGAATACGACTGTCTTGCTGAATAAATTGTTGAACTATTGGCAATGTATCATCTGTTGACCCATCATCAATAATGATCAATTCCCAATCAGTTAACGTTTGCTTTAATACCGATTTAATTGCTGTTTCAATATAATCTGAAACATTATAAGCTGGCATAATGATGGTAACATTACTCATAAATTCTCCTCGCAATTCTTCATATTCTCTTCTATTAACAAGAATAGCTAATATTGTCGCTTATATTACGAGCAATATATGAGTATTTTTTGACCAAGCAAAAAAGGGCGTGAAATTACAACGCCCTTTTCGATTTTTATACTGAAGCCATTGATAAATTACTTCGTAAAAATTCCAAAGACTTATTTTTCTTATCTTTAAGGTTTGTTTCCACGTGTGAGAAATCAACATTAAAAACAGCATCTTGATTTTCGATTTCAGAGAACCTTCTCGCCGAAATCCCTGCAGAATCCAATAACGTATCAATTCTAGATGACATTTTAATCGAATCAATCCGATCAGCAATGACAAAAGGCACCCCAAAAATAATAGAAAATACCGCCGCATGAAACGAATCGGTAACAACCACAGATGCCGACGCAATATCTTCTACAAACTGGATTGGATTATTTGAATAAATTCCGATACTGTCTTTATCCAAACTATGATACTCCAAGATTTCAAGTCCTTTTGCAGTGGCTAATTCATCAATAAAATCATCTAAGTTTTGAGAATTTTGTCCTAAAACATATTTGAAAACAGTTTGTTTGTGTTTTATATCCAAGTCCAATAAGTTTTTCCACTCTTCACTCGTCAATAACATTGTTGGATCTAAAACAACTTGTGGTTTAATCCCTACTATTTGATCAACTAATTCTGATGCCGAGTTTTCTCGAACAGAAACAGCCTTAAAATTTGGTAACTCCTGTCTCAAAATTTTTTCGTAACCTTCTGGCATGCTATTTATACCGATGCTTGCCGCATACGAAATCTTTTTTACATTTTGAAAATTTTTCAACATAAAATATTGAAATTGTTTAAGGCTCAGCCACGTTGGATTCCACACCTGATCAGAACCAACAATTACACCCTCTAAATCACTTATTTTCTTCTGCTCATTTAAATAGATCGATGAAAACTTTTTAAAGTTTCTAGTTCGTTCGCTTTTTGCAATAAATTCTGATCTATTTTTAATGAATAATATTATTTTTTTCAAACGTTGTTTATAATTCCGCTCTTCACTATGTTGCCAATGCTTAACGGTGACACACTCACATCCGAACTTTGTCTCCAAAACATGTTTTAAAGCTAGATTTTGTAATCGATTCCCGTAATTCCAGTAACCACCTAAGGTAACTATTCCTAATTTCATATGCTTTTCCCCACTCTACAGAACTAACTACATGAATGTAGCATTTCAACAATCAGTCTCTATCAAAACCAAGAAGGCGCACTTCTGGAATCAGATTCAATTCATATGCCTTTTCAACCTCACGTTGAATATGAAGCACAAGATTGCGATAATCTTCCCCAGTCATATCAGCCACACCAACAATAAATCCTGGAGACTTCGTAGAAATTTGCGCCCCACCTATGGTTAATCCAACCATATTTAGTTCTCTCATTAAACCGCCAACGTGCCATGGCGTTGGCGGAACAAAAGTTGTTCCAGCCGATGGCAATTCTAACGGTTGATTTTTTGCACGCCGCTTGTGATATTTCCTCAAGAGAGCACCTTGTTTAAAATACTGTGCCATACCTTTTATAGAGTTTGACATAGGTTTAACTAAAAATCGTCCTTCTAAAACTACTATATTCATATCCTGAAGAGCGGAATATCGATACCTAAACTTCAAATCAGTATTTTTATAAATCTCCACTTCCATAGTTTCCAGATTCAGCACTGTAACTTCAATTAAACATGCCTGTATATCCTGGTTTGCCAAAAAACCTGCATTCATAAAGATTCCTGCACCAACAGTACCCGGAATTCCTTCCATCCAAGAGAGGCCCGAGTACCTCTTACCGTGTGCCCAATATGCAAGATTTTTCATCTTATATCCAGCACCAACAACTACCTCTCTGCCGTTCTCCACGGTCGGTTCAGATATGCCAAATTCCGACATATTCACAACATCGAAATTTAAATTCCCGCCGGCAATTGCTACATTTGTCATATCTCCTAAAACTTCAAAATCTATTTTTTTATCTTTTAAATCAGCTATCAAACTTTTCAATTGATCTAAATCTTTAGGATAGTACATATTGTTAACCCACCCTCCAGTTTTAGTATTTGTATACTTTGACAAGTTAACATTTTCACGAAATTTAATCGTCATTATATTTTCTCCACTCATTACTTATTAGCCAATAAGTCTTTTTCTAAACTTCATTTTACTTATAAAGCGGCTAATCATTTCTCTTTCTTGTTCATTTGCTGCTTTTTTAACCCACAAAACCCCAAAAATGGCCGAATATAAAATTCCTACACCAACAAATGAAAGAATTTTACCCGTATCAAAAATCCTTGATGCCACAACTCCCGCCAATACAGGAATAACCGGAACCAATACTAATGGTATAACACGACACCAATATACCTTCATATTCAATCTAACAACTTTGTGATTATATACATTCATAATAATTCCATTTCCGACAACAATACTAAATATGTAACCCATCACTGAACCAAACACACCAAAATACCTAACACACAGCACTGTTATCAATATATTCATAACAGCAAGAATACCCAACGAAAAAGATCGAACTTTATGTAAATTCATAGCCCGTTGAATCTCAATACCAATATTTTGTGAAAGGGGCACAAGAACTGGAATAACCATCACAATTATCATCCAGTACGAAATGTTAAATCCTGATCCCGCCCACATAGTTATGAACGATTGTCCCAATACTATAAATCCGCCCAATACAAATAATAGAATGGATAACTGTATCCTCCCCACCGAAGCCATTAAGGATGTTAATTCATCCTCGTCTCTATTCAGAACCATTTTATTCACTTGAGGTACAAATATATTTGACATAGCTAAGGATAATTGAAAAAATAAACTTCTAATTTGAATAACAACTGCATAAATTGCTACATCAGTTGCTGTCAGATATTTCCCAACAATCATCCCAGGCACATTATTATTCACAAGATCTACAATTTGGTTAATCAAAATAAAACTAGCAAACGAGAATATTCCTTTAGCAAGTACAAACTGTTTCTTCCCAAATGAAAATCTCATCTCAATTCGCCAAATAGCATAATGAATACTCATAACAAGCAATACTATCGTTAAGAACAGTTGTATCAACGCTATAGATAATATTCCAAACTTTAAATTTAAAAGAATAAACGCCAATATTGGTTGTAATAAAGTTGCTAACAACACCCTGATTTGTTGGAAAATAAACTTCTCATTAGCTATGATATATGAATTAAACACGGACGAAATAAATCCGATCGCGACATTAACAGTCATTACAAGTATGAGCTTTTTCGCTATCATAATATCATCGCTTGTAAAACTACTACTAAACAGTGATTCCGCATTATTAGACATCAATGCGCCGATACATAGTGTAACAATACTAATCACCCCAAAAAATAATATGTACACCCCATTTAATAGGTTCACGTCATAGTTAGACTTGTTTTTTTGCAACCAATAAAACCTGACGTATGCACTGGCGAATCCCATCGAAAGAATAGTCAACGTATTTACAGCTTGACTGGTTAACTGAAACAATCCGTATGCTGACTCACCTAAAAAACGAAGAAGCAATGGTGTATACAACAGATATACACCATTTTGAACAAATACATTTATATAGGCTAACAATGCCCCTATTTTTTTTTGCATTTCTCTCTCCTTCTCTGAACCTTTCAAATATATAACAAGCATATCAAGCTCGTTTTTATTTTATTTGTGAATTATTCGAACGAACCGTGAAATTTAACTTTTCATAAAATAGGATTTAAGCACTATCGAACCTATCTTTTGAACAAAAAAGACCGCTACTAACTCTATACAGAATTAGTAGCGGTCTTTAATTACCGCAGCCGATCGAAATCAGCCTTAGTATTATTTACTTTTAGAATTAATCGTACGGCAGTAGATTACTTCTTCAAAGCAGTCCACTTCCAGTCAGTGAACTCTTCGATGTCGCGACCTTCGTTACGAGTAACTTCGAAGTGCTTTGCCAAGATGTCATCCATCTTCTTGTCAAATGCATCAGCTTCAGCAGCTTCAACAACACCGTTAGCCTTCAATACGGCAACAGCATCCTTAGCTTGGTTGAAGCGATCCAACTTTGAGTATACACGCATGTCGTAAGTCGTAGTGATGTCACCATCTTCACGGTAACCGTGTACGTGCAATCCCAAGTGTTGACGCTCGTAGAAGATTGACTCGATCAAGTCTTCGTATCCGTGGAATCCGAAGACAACTGGCGTTCCTGACTCACCGAACAAAGCGTTGAACTTGTCATCTGACAAAGCACGCTCGTGGTTCATCTCACCGCTCTTGTTTTGCAAACGGTGCAATTCAACAACGTTTACATAACGCATCTTAACGGCTGGGAATGCAGCGTTAACCAAGTTCAAAGCTGCCAAAGTTTCGATCGTTGGCTCAACACCAGCAGATGCGAAGACGATATCAGCTTCTTCACCTTCAGCAACAGTTGAAGCCCAGTCAATAGCCTTCAAACCTTCCGTTGCCAATTCTTCAGCTTCAGCAACTGAGAACCATTGTTGACGTGGTTGCTTTGATGCAACAACGTGGTTAACCTTGTGACGCTCAGTAAATGCACGACCGAATACAGCCAACAATGAGTTAGCATCGGCTGGCAAGTATTGGCGAACGAAGTCAGACTTCTTTTCAGCCAAGTGCGTCAACATACCAGGATCTTGGTGAGTGTAACCGTTGTGGTCTTGTTGGAATACAGTTGAAGTTGAGATCAAGTTCAATGATGGGTAATCGTTACGCCATGATTGCTCTGAGGCGTGACGCAACCACTTGAAGTGTTGAGTAATCATTGAATCAACTACACGTAGGAATGACTCGTATGATGCGAATACACCAACACGACCAGTCAACGTGTAAGCTTCCAACCAACCTTCAGCTTGGTGCTCTGACAATTGAGCGTCCAAGATACGTCCCTCGTGGGCTTCGTATTGGTCGTTTGGCTCCTTAACTTCTTCCATCCATTGACGGTTTGTTACTTCGAACATGTCCCATAGACGGTTTGACATCGTCTCGTCAGGTCCGAAGATACGGAATGACGTTGGGTTCATCTTTGAGATTTCAGCGAAGAATCCTGACAACACGTTCATGTCCATGTTGCGCTTTGAGTCAGCCAATTCAGTTCCACGGTTTGACTCGTTGATGTCGTTAGCGTATGACTTCCAGTCTGGCAATGCCAAATCTTCAGCCTTTTCGCCACGAGCACGTCCACCGTTAGCAAGAGGGTTTGAAGCCATACGCTTGTCACCCTTAGGTGCCATTTCAGCCAATTCAGCCTTCAATGAACCATCAGCGTTAAACAACTCTTCTGGCTTGTATGAGTTCATCCACTCTTCGAATTGTGGCAACGTAGCCAACTTCTTTTGTGCCAAAGGAAGTGGCACTTGGTGGGCACGGAATGAATCTTCGATTGGCATTCCTGATTGGTCGTGAGTAGGACCACCCCAACCCTTTGGCAAGCGAGCGATGATTACAGGCCATGCTGCGATCTCGCCGTCTGCGTAACGACCGTTCTCACGGGCGTCCTTTTGGATTGCTTGGATGTCTTCGATTGCTTGGTCCATAACCTTAGCAGTAAGCTCGTGGTATGCCATGTAATCGTGGATGTCATCGTTTTCGATGAAACGTGGTGACCATCCCAAACCTTCGAAGAACTTCGTGATCTCTTCATCGCTCATACGTGAGAAGATCGTTGGGTTTGAAATCTTAAATCCGTTCAAGTCCAAGATTGGCAAAACAGCACCGTCGTTCTTAGGGTTCAAGAACTTGATTGAGTGCCATGCAGTCATTGAAGGACCAGTTTCAACTTCACCGTCACCGATAACAGTAAATGCGATTTGGTTTGGGTTATCCAAAACGGCACCAGTTGCGTGTGACAATGAGTATCCAAGCTCTCCACCTTCGTGCAATGAACCTGGCGTTTGTGCAGTCATGTGTGATCCGATTCCACCAGGGAATGAGAAACGCTTGAACAAACGTGACATACCTTCAACATCTTGAGTGATCTCAGGGTAGTTTTCAGTGTATGAACCGTCCAAGTATGAGTTCGTAACCATAACTTGTCCACCGTGACCAGGACCACCGATGTAGAACATGTCCAAATCGTACTTGTTGATCAAACGGTTTGCGTGAGCGTAAAGGAAAGTTTGTCCTGAGATAGTACCCCAGTGACCGATAGGCTTAACCTTAACGTCGTCCGCCGTAATTGGCGTGTTAGTTACTGAGAACAATGGGTTGCTCTTCAAAAAGATCATACCTGCTGAAAGGTAGTTGGTAGCACGCCACCAAGCATCAACCTTAGCAAGGTATTCCTTTGAATCAAAATCTACTGCCATTTTGATTAAATCTCCTTATAATTTTGAGAAAGGTTCAATCGCAGAAGTTATCTTCTGGATTACAAGTACTATAATAACAGATTTCAAAATTACGTACAATAAAAAGCACAAAATTGGTGCGGTCCAATTTTGCGCTTTTCTTATTTTTCACCCACAAATGCCGGTTTCATCGCATTTGCGTCATTTTTGAACAAATTGTGAATTTCGAGCTATTCGCCGTCCAAACTGACGAAACTGTTATAACGCATGTACTTATAGTGAACACGCATTGACCCAACTTCAAACGGCGTACCGTCATCCAAGAAGTATATACCGGCCATGACACCAACTGGTTCAACCTCCGACAAGGCTAAATGGTCACGATCATCTTCACTAGATGGTTCAACGGTCACGGTCATAAATGATTTCGTAACTGCTTTTTTGGTTGTCTCTTCAGCGTAGTGGAACATTGAGTGACCTAAATCTTCCGCCGTCAACGCTGGCAACAACTTGACTGGTACCAACGCGTTCTCAATCATAAATGCTTGATCTTGCAACTTACGGAGACGCTTAATTCGGTAAACTTCTTCCCCATCTTCTAGGAATAATGCCAAGCGCGTTTCTTCGTCAGCTTGTTCCGTTTCAAACGACAACAATTCAATAGCCGGTGACTCACCGTTAAAACGATAAGAATCAGAAACACCTAGATTGTTACCAATCGAGTGAAACATCGATTGGTTCTTTAAATACAGCGGATTTACAAACGTACCTGATCCACGCTTTTTAAAAATAATACCTTGTTGGGCTAAAACGTTGAGTGCACGCTTAATTGAGCTACGCGACACTTCGTATGATGATGCCAACGATCGCTCATCTGGCAGCTTTAAATTGGGGAATTCACCGCTATAAATGCGGTCCTTCAAATCACCCAACACCTTCATATAAAGGACTTCCTCCGGCATCAATCTGCCCTCCTACTTTATTTCGGACTTTATCTTAACATAAAAAGTGGTCCAACCAAAACTTTTGGTCGGACCACTATCATTTTTAATATGCGCCTGAAGCCCCTTCATCAAGCATTACCCAAACCGTATTAAACATGATTTTGACGTCAGTTAGTAGCGACTGATTTGCAATGTATTTTTTGTCTAACTCAATCATCTCTTTAAAAGATAAATCACTTCGTCCACTGACCTGCCATAGCCCCGTTATCCCAGGCAATGTAAACAACCGGGATGCCTCTTCATGGCAATATTCAGCATATTCAACAGGTAAGGCTGGCCTTGGGCCAACTAGACTCATGTTCCCCACAATTACGTTAAAAAACTGAGGGATTTCATCAATAGAATGCTTTCGGATGAAGCGTCCAACTTTAGTCACTCTCGGATCATCCTTCATTTTAAACATTGGACCATCAAAATCGTTTTGATGAAGCAATCTCTCTCTAATTTCATCCGCATCAACTCGCATAGACCGAAATTTCCACATTCGAAAACGTTCGCCATGTAATCCGATACGCTCCTGTGAATAAAAAATAGGGCCGCCATCCTTTTTAATCAGTAACGCTAAAATCACTAATAACGGGCTCAGTAATATCAGCGCACATAAACTAGCGGTAACATCAATAACTCGTTTGATCAGTTTATACACCAGTCGATTCATGCAACTTTTCCTTTCCAGCCACAATATTTTCAATCGTCCTAAACGACATTTCACGCCAATTGCTAATCACACCACTAACGTTTGTAAAATCATATTCTAGCGCTTGATTTACTTCAGTCACATCGCCGAAACAACGATTTTTCAAACTCAAATCTTCAATCAAGGTATTTAGTTCATCACATTCACTGACAAACCGATCGTCTATCACAAAAGGCACATTAAACACCATAGCCGTAGCAACAACTGCTGCAGAATCAGTTATAACTATATCCGCCCCTGCCAATTCTTTAACAAAATCATCAAGACCACGGTTGAAGTGCTTTTTTTGACTGGCATCGTTCGAATGAAATTCAATAATTTTATCTTCCGTAACCGTTGCAATACGGTTAATAAATTCACGAACGTCATCAGATTTCTTATTTAGGAAATACGTAAAAACAACGCCATCTTTCCCTTTAGGAATCTCAACGTATTTTTGCCAATCATATTCATTCATACCACAAAGAACTTTGAGTCCATTGCAAAATTCATGCTTATTCGAAGGCAGTAACACGTCAACTTTTCCCCCGGTTGCACTTGCAAAGTGACGTTCACAGAAAGCTTCTAACCTATTCAATCGATTTCTTGCTTTTAGTCGTTGGAATTGTTCCTGTACAAATTGCCAAAACCCCAATTTATTTTCTGTACTCCTTACCACTTGAACAACTTCTGAAACTGATTCGTGCCTACGCATAGCACTATGCATTGCTGTTCTTTTTAAGTAATCACCGTAATCCAATGATTGATTATCAACAATCAGACCTGCTTTCATTCCCCTCTCCTTTACTTTTCTACTTGTTTGGTTAATCCACTTCTCACGTGTGATTATGACAAGCAACTTTGTCAATAGTACTTTTATAATCAGTACCATTTCTAGGAAAGATATCGAACAAAATAAGACTGATAAAATGCACGTATATAAAAAAAGCGACCGAAATCGGTCGCTTTTAGAAAATCCAGTTAGATGTCACGCTTTTTGAAGAGTTGTGTCAAGCCCAACGCCAACACAACTAACCCGGTCGCAATCCAGAACGCCATGTGAATACCCATCAGGTCAGCCGTAGCTTGTGCTGTCTTGGCAGGTGCTGACACGGATGTCAAGCTGTACACCGTAATCAAAGCGGCTGTTCCAAACGAAGCCGCTACCTGACGAATCGTCGTATACATTGCGGATCCATCTGGCACAATTTCCAATGGCAATGAATTAAAGGCCTCGGTTTGAATTGGCATCGTAACCATGACCAACCCAAGCTGACGCACAAATTGACCGACCGCTGGTAACCAGATTGGTGAATCTAATTGCAACGTTGCTAGGATGATGGTTCCAATCACCACAAATCCTAGACCAATTGGCGCCAAACGCTTCACACCGAATTCGTCGTACCACTTACCTGACGTTGGTGACAGGAACGCCGTAATCAACGCCCCTGGTAACAAAACCAGCCCAGAAATAAAGGCCGATTGACCACGCACCGTTTGCATGTAAAGCGGCAACATCAATGCCCCACCATACAAAGCGGCCATCAAAACCACGTTAATCAACGTTGCCATCGTAAAGTTGTGGTACTTAAACACATCAAAGTTCAACAATGGGATCTTTGAGTGGGTTTGTTGGTAAACGAACACCGTCGTTACCACAATACCAATCAACAAGAACGCCCACACATCCGGACTCAACCAGTTACCGGTTCCGGCATTTGAGAACCCGTACAGCAAACTACCTAGTCCGATACTCGAGAGTACCATCCCCAAGAAGTTAAACTTCAAGAACTTTTGCTCCCCGATATTCTTCAAGAAAATCGACGCCAAAATCAAATCCAAAATAATCAATGGGGCAATCCCCAAGAACAACCAACGCCATGAGTGGCTTGATACCACAAATCCAGATAACGTTGGTCCAATCGTTGGCGCAAAGTTCAACGCCAACCCAATAATACCCATTGCTTCACCACGACGGTCAGCCGCAAATAAGTTCATCACCACCACGTTCATCAGTGGTCCAAACACTCCGGCACCAGCCGCCTGCACCATACGACCCAAAATCAAGATTGGGTATGTTGGCGCAAGTCCCGCAATAATCGTCCCCGCTGCAAAGACTGCAACGGCACTTAAATATAACGTTCGCGTCTTTAATCGTTGAATTAAGTACGCCGTCAGTGGCACCATCACCCCGTTTACCAACATATAACCATTAGTCATCCATTGACCTAAGGCCGTTGAAATGTGGAAGTCTGCCATGACTTGTGGCAAGGCCGTGTTCATTAACGTTTGATTCAAGAAGCCCAAGAAGACCCCTGCAATCAAGATAATCAACACACCGCGCTCTTTCTTAGAAATTCCGCTCATGTATGCCTCCTAGTCTAGATAATCTGTTCCAGCCCATTCAGCCTCGAATTGGGCAACGAAATCATGCATCGCACGATCACGAATCGTCCCAATTCGCTTTCCCTCTCGTGTATTCAAATAATCTTTTAGTAAGAACAACTTCTCATAAAAATGATTCATCGTCGTTTCGTCATTTGCCGCCCGGTAATCAGCCTTGGATGTAAAAATCTGTGGCTTAATCGCTGGGTCGTACAAGGTCCGGCGCTTTACCGAACCATATTGGATGGCACGGGCTGTCGCCACTGCCCCAATTGCATCTAAGCGATCGGCATCCTGAACGATTTGTCCGGCTAATGACAACGGATCTGGCTTGCCAAAACGTTGCTTACTCCACGACATATTATCAATAATTTGGAAAATTTCAGCCTGCTGCGCCTCATTAACCCCATTATCCGCTAACATTGCGCCAACCGCTCGCTTGGCGCTTGTGACATCTTTAAATAATTTGTCATCATACGTATCATGTAGCGTTGCCGCTGCAATCGCAATAAACGCATCAGCGGTTGGTTCTGTCGCCAAAATATGCTTTGTTAACGCAACGACGCGATCGATATGGCTCGTGTCATGACCGGTGTCATCCCCACCTAACACGGCCTGCATGAACGACGTCATTGCCACTAACTGTTGTTCTTCTACTACTGTCAAAATATTACTCCCCCGCTTGGTTAACGACGACCAATTAACGCCGTTAGCAAATACAACACAAAACTACCACCCAATAGGCCACCGAAGAAGTAGGCGACTGGGCGACCAACCGTCTCCCAAATCATAAAGGCGTCTGACATCGTTAGCCCCGTAATCACCCCGACGATGGTCAAAAAAATCAAATACCAAATCACACCACTCTTGGTGTTTTGCCAGTCTGCCCCACTTAAATTCAAAGCGAGACTCAAATTCAAAATCAAATATGCCCAAACCGCAACTTGCCACCAGGCAGTATTCGTCATCACACTTTCACCCGTGTGGTAACTCAACAATAACTGGGGCCACACCAATTTGGTAACACCCCAACTCGCTGCTGCGATACCAAAGATTGGTGCAATGCCGATAAAAAAGTTACCGGCTTGCTGGTATTTATTATTAGGACTCCAGGCATGTGACACATACCCCATCCGATTTTCATTACCGTCTTTAAACGGATTCTGAAGTAACTGAATCTTATCCACATGATGGCCAAAAATTAACGCCACCACTGCGTGCGATATTTCATGCACCATGACGCCAAGCCAGCCAAAAATCAGGGGTGCATTCAGCCCAAATGCCCGCATTAGATGTTGGTTGGTTCGGGTGGTAATCACTGAAATCAATGCACTACCCACAAGTGGTAAGACAAAAAAGATGCCGACAATGAACACCCACGACTGCCAGATAATGGTCCAACTCATACTTAAGCGTCCGTGCGGATATCCGCAAATTTGGCGTGCACAAATTCTGCCAATTGCTCAGCATCAACACGAATTGAACGGCCAACTTCACCAGCTGACAAGGTAATCGTGCCAGCTTCCTTGGCGATATTATCAAAGTAAATGGGGAACTTCTTGTTTTGCCAAATCCCCACTGGGTTATTGGCACCGTGAATGTAGCCTGTCGTCTTTTGCAAATCCTTGGTTGGAATCATCGTAACTTTCTTATTACCAGATACCACCGCAAACTTCTTTTCATCTAAGTGAGCATCCATTGGCACAATCCCGATGACAGGTCCGGTGACATTACCCGTCAACGCTAACGTCTTATAAATATCATGATCCGTGAGGTCATATTTATCTAATTCCGCTTGGTCGCGATTCATACCGCCCGCAAAAACAATACTTTCATATGGAATCTTAGCTTTATCCAAGATTTGTTCGACTAAAATCTTCTTAATGCGTTCTTTCTTTGCCATTTTCAGCTCTCCAATCTATAACCGATAACTATATAATATACGCTTTATTCGCGCACACTAACAGCCTCAGCCACCAAACATACAGAAAAACCGTCCGTTCGCTGAATGGGCGGCTTTTCTGGTCATTGAATGAAGTCTTTAATAATCCGGGTGATGCGGTCAGCCGTGTGACCATCCCCATACGGATTCAAATTATCAGCCATCTCTTGATAGGCCGCTTCGTTATGTAACAGTTCTTCGACGGTCGTCTTGACAGTGCCATAATCAGTCCCCGTCAAACGCAACGTCCCAGCGTCGACCCCTTCAGGCCGTTCAGTCGTATCACGCAAGACCAACACAGGCACATTCAATGACGGCGCTTCTTCTTGCACGCCACCCGAATCCGTCATGATAAGGTAACTACGGGCAGCCAGGTTATGGAAGTCCACCACGTCAAGCGGATCAATCAAGTGTACCCGGTCAACGTCGGCCAAAATTTCACGCGCTGTTTTTTGCACCGCTGGACTCAAGTGCACCGGATACACCACTTCAACATCGGGGTTCTCCGCCACAATATCACGAACCGCGCGGAAAACATTTGCCATCGGCACGCCTTGGTTTTCACGGCGGTGCATCGTCAACAAAATCATCTTGTGATCGGGGTCAACCTGTTGCAATACCTCGTGATGATAGTCTTGTTGCAAGGTATACTGCAATGCATCAATCGCCGTATTACCCGTTGTATAGATACGGTCGGCATCGCCGCCTTCACGTGCCAAGTTATTCGCGCTCAGTGGCGTTGGCGCAAAGTAGACATCCGCAATCCGATCCGTCAGCTGGCGGTTCATTTCTTCTGGGAATGGTGAGTACTTTTGCCACGTCCGCAACCCCGCTTCAACGTGACCAACTGGAATTTGGTGGAAGAAGGCACTCATACTTGTGGCCAACGTGGTACTCGTATCACCATGGACCAACACAATATCTGGTTGCTCCGTGGTCAAAATATCATCCATCCCCATCAGCACTTTACTCGTAATCTTCGCTAAGCTCTGGTTCGGTTCCATGATAGCCAAGTCATAGTCAGGGGTCACATCGAAAATATCTAGCACCTGCTGTAGCATTTCACGGTGTTGACCTGTCACCACCGTTACCGGGGTCACCTGTTCGTCAGCTTCTAAAGCCTTCACCACGGGGGCCATCTTGATTCCCTCTGGTCGCGTCCCAAAGACAGTCATTACTTTAATCATTTTTGAATCCTCCTACAGCAACTAATGCTGTGAGCGTTGCGTCATAGTAAGGCTGTTGCGCAACTGAGCGGTTATAAATTGTCGCGCCAGTTTTATAGAGTGTGCCATAGCGGTCAGAATCTGATTTTGCCACGTAAAAAATTGGAGCGCTAAAGACATTTGATTCATACTTATGCAACGCCTTACCCGTTACGGTATAGCCTGCTAATAGTTGCGTTTGTTGCGCAAAGAAGTGCATCAGCCGGCGGTTAATTTGCACGGCACGTTGATCAGAACTATCGGCCAACATCATCGGTACGCGTGCCGCATTATAGCTATACTGACCATCTTGCTTGGTGGCAACTTCCTTGGGGTTAGCCGCCCGAACACCTTGCTTGGTGACAACCGCAAAGTCAGGGACTAAGCCCGTTTTATGTTGCTTACTTAGCGTTGCCAACTTAGTCAACATGCTGTCAGAAACTTGTCCCCACCGTTGATCATTCGTTAACTTGGCCAACGATGCGAACACACTTGGCATCACGTCCGACGTCCGCATCACCCGGTAAGCTGCCGTATCGGCTGTTGCCCAATCACCAACGGTTAACAGTTGTTGCTGGTCATTGTACTCGTAACGCAGAATATCCGCTGCGATTGCTTTGGCCAATGTGTTATAAGTTGTTGCCTGCTTTGGCCAAACTGATGCGGCCACCTGTAAGGCATACGCGATATACAAATCTCCGTCCGTGGCACTATGGGCGTCGGTTCGCCACGCATCCTTAACCTCGCGCTGACGCCAATTCATTAAGTGTGTTTGCTGATTAGCCACAACCAACCGATTTTGTTGGTAGTAGGCCAACAAATGATCGAAGTCTGTCTGACTCGCCCACCCTTTGCGACCGGCTTGCGCTGTAATCAGCATGCCCAAACCTTGGGCTTCTGACATTGCCATCTTTTTTCCGTCAACGCCTGCATTTACATACGTCGCTTGGGCTGATTGCCGCGTCACGAACGTCTTTTGCCACGTTTGATACGTATTGGCGGCGACTGATTGTTCATTATGTAAACGGGCGTACATCAAGATTGATGCGAAAGCCACAATAATAAAGCCAACGGCCACCCAAATTTTTTTATTTAAAACCATGGTCTCCTCGCTAATCGTTAAAGCGCTTTGTTTTCACCCAAACATTACCGTTACGGTGGAACAACGCATCACCCATTACCTGCAACACCGCGTGAACAGACACGGCCATAAACAGTTGGGTATAAGTGAAATACGACAGGAACGACAGCCAGATTTGTTTCGTCGTTGCCTGACCAAACTGCGTGGCCATGGCAATGTTAATCTGGAGCATATACAGCAAAATCATTAATACCCAGTTCACCAACAACACTTGCGCTAGGAGCACATTATTCGTGCCGAATGTAAAGGGAATCGTAATGGCTGGGTTAAACAGACCGGCAATATAGAACGCAACGTTTACCACAAAGAGAATATCTGATAACAAAATCGCGGCATTGAACCAGAAGAAGGTTGCGGCGTAGTAAAACGTTTCAATTTTGACGCGCCAGTTACTCCGATCAAACAAATGTTTGATGTTATTGATTACGACCTGATAGTTACCTTTTGCCCAACGCAGGCGCTGGTAATAGTAGTCCTTAATGTGTTCGGGTTCTTGTTGGAACGCCTCTGAATTGTAGGCCAAGGCAATCAACTTGCCACTTTGCATAATTTTGAATGAGATATCGGTATCTTCGGTTAACGCACCATCACGCCACCCTCCGATTTCGGTGACGTAATCTTTGCGAATGATAAAATTCGTACCTGGAATTCGCCCAATCTTGAATAGATGCCAGATCGCAATGTGTTGCACCCGTTGCGTCACGACAATTTCCTGATTAATAAAGCGGGTTAACAAGTTTTGTTCCGCATTACGGGTCTTGTTGCGACCAAAGACTGCCACGTGGCGTTCCGGATCTTCAAGGGCTTTGCGCACCAAGAAATACAAAGCATTCCGCTCGGGCATCGCATCCGCGTCATACACGGCGATATATTCACCCGTCGCAATTTCTAATGAATCATTGAGGACACCCGCCTTACCACCTTTACCCGTTCGTTCCACAATCACAATATTGCGATCACGGTACTCCGGCAATTGCTGAACACGTCGCATTTCGTCAGCGGTATGATCCTCGGAGTTATCTGAATAAAGCAGTAACTCCACTTTGTCAGCCGGGTAATTTAAGTTCAATAAGGCTGCCATCGTCTGAGCAATGACAACATCTTCGTTGTGGGCTGGCACCACAATTGAAATCGTCGGATACCGGGGCAATGGGGTAATTGCCACCTCTTTGGTACTATTCTTCAACCAAAAATGGACGGCACCGAACAACGTGACCATCGCCATTGTGAGAGATAGCCAAATTGATAACAACGTGATGATTAATAACACTTGATGCACCATTAGTTGGTACCCCGCTGCTCCCACAACTTGCACATGGTTGCTTCAACGCGTGAATAAATCGTCCACTGCATCACAAATAACACCAAAGCTAATACTAAGAAGGCGCCACTAACAAACATGGCTAACCAGTAAAATACATTAATCATCTAACGTCCCTTTCTTCATATACTCTGTCACTAAATCTGTTTCCATATCACGACGGATATGCTTAATGGCGTCATCTAGTGTTTGATAGTCCTGCATATTCTCAGTCGTTATAAATTTGTGGCCCCACTGGAACTGCGGGCGGAAATCGCCGACTCGAATCGAGGCTAAATCAATCTTCGTCACAGCCGTCAAATAGTCATACGTTTCACGCGGTAATCTAAACGACACAATCAGCAACATGTCATCATCTAAAATGTAGAGGAATTCTGATGGCAAACGGCGCTCTTTCAGGACATTGGCGGCTTGTGCTAACACATCGTTGTATTGTTCTGGATTAAACTGCTGGTACTGTTCGCTATGCGCCCATTGAATGCCGGTTACATCAAGTGACATATCGGCTAAGCCAGGTTCGCCGTTGAAGCGAGTCACGGCCTTTTCAAAAATTTTGCGCGCATTATACGAGCGTTGCAGATTTAAGCCCGGGTGGTAATTTTTCGTAAACGCGGCAATATTGTGCTGATTTTCCGTTAACCATCCAAAGCTCCCGACGATGGCCCGTAAGCTACTCGTCAAGAAAATGGCCCCCGGAAACGCGACAATCAGAAAAAGCTTGGCGGTCACATCCATCACGAAAGTGCCTAATAGCAATACCATGACGCTAATCACTAAAAAGAGCATGGCTAACCAAGTTGTGAGGAGGCTCGGCAACAGTAACCCCGTCGCAATGCCTAAAATCACGAGTAGCACAGTTGCAATTTGGACAACACCGGAGGTTAGCCCTGCCAACCAAATGAATAAAATAAGTGCGGTGGTGAAGCCAAAAATTGCCAAGCGGCTACGTGTGATTAAATTTTTTCTCGAAGTCATTCGGGAACCTCCTTTTTCGTAAACCAAAAGTAAACGAGTTCTATCCTGCCACGTTTAGATAACTTGGTTAATAAAATGCCTTTTAAAAAAACAACGAAAAAATATAAAGTCGTCCGTTTTATCAGACTGTACATGTACCAAAAAAGCCTCATGACAACATTTGCAAGCGTTGTCATGAGGCTTTTCTCATTCAGTTAGATTCACTTGTTTTCGGCGCCACGCATTGAACTTTTCCATGCCAATGCGATTAATTTCATCCAAAAGCTGGTCAATATAAGCCCGTGACTCAATACCACGCCAAATATAAACAGCCTCATGCCCCTGGCTATCACGGGGCACATCAGTCAGCAAAATATCAGTGTCCGCCGTGCGCCGATTCGAAATTTGAATGGTCGTTCGTGTGACCGCCCCAAATTGATCAAGGAGCAACCGCTCGACATTCACATGATTACCAAAATCAAGTGCAACATGCACTTTCGGCACATCGATGAAGAACGTGCTCGTTGTCGCAATGCCGGCTACCAAGTCCGTTAACAGAACCGTCTTCAATTTTTCAGCACTCACCTGTTGCTGGACCGCAAACCGCTGCACAATTTCCGTACCTAATTCGGTCGATAACGGATAGCGGTTCGAAAACTCAGCGAAATGTTGCATATCATACGTGCCATCGCCAACCCCATACGGGTACATCAAGAAGCGCATTAACCCATCGCCAACTGTGTACGTGAGCCGTCGTGACTCTATGCCATGTAGCGGCCGATAAAAGATGCACTGATAACTCGCTTGCACACTATCATCGAAATCTTGCCACCATTGCATCACATGGTCAGTCACGTCTTGATGGGTCTGCGTCGTGGCGAAAAGTCCCAAGCTGTGTAAAATTAGGACAATAACCCGGGCTTCGTTGTCTAAAGCTTCCGCTGACAGCAAACCACTGCGCCCCATCAATTGTTTAACCGCCTGGATGACACGTTGACTTTGAGGTGACATCTCAGGCGTCGGTACTAAATATTGGTCGGTATACGCTGCGGTAACAAAATGTTGGTGTGTAAATCGAACCGTCCAAATCGCCGCCATATGCCAAATGATACAACGTTGCGATTCACGCAAATCACCAAATTCGGGTGTAATAAAGCTATCAATATAATAATTTGCAACCCGTTTCACGCGGTCAGGAATTTCTTCCGTCCGTTGCCCGTTGTAAATAGTTAATAATGTAAACCGTAGAAAACGGATATTTTCTTCCTGTCCAACCAATTGATAGGTTTTATTCAAGGTAATGCCTTGTTCAGTCAGGTGTTCAACAACGATAGCACGCTCTTTATAAACGGTTGGCGTTGATACGTTCAACTCAAATGCCAGGTCTTCCCAAGAGTCAAAATCTTCAGCGACTAGGTGCATAATAATCTGCGCCCGTGTCGATTGTGAGAGGTAATAATGTTTCAATTCATCAACTGGCAAGACATTTAGTGGCGCATCAAAGATAATGACGTTACCTTTCTCAATCACTAGGATATCTGTCTCGCCCGTCAAGACGGCAATATCTTCATTCAGCTGTTCGATGATCGAAATCACCATGTAGCGTGAAAACTGAAATTCAGCCATCAAGTCCGTTAGCCTGGTGAAGCGATTGCGCACCATATATCGAAAGACTGAGATGCGATTCTGTTCCTGCGTTGTCCAGATCCATTCCATATGTATTCCCCATTTAAACCCCAAATTTTAAGACGATTATATCACCACTAACAATAATTTTGATGTCCGGTGTCGTCGCGTTGCGACGAGGCATGGCGGGTGGGGGTGTGCCTTCGACAAAGATTATAAAGGGTAAACTCCGCCGGCGCGAGCACCGGCTAGCTCCCAACTAATTGGGCTAAGGGTTAGGGTCCGTTCGCCTTATCTAACCGGCGGTCGGCCGAACTTGTGAGTTCACCCTTTATAATCGCTACGTCACACCCCACCCACCATGCCGGCAGCCGAGATATTCTCTATTTTTAGCAAAAAACAGCAATGACTCGGGCCATTGCTGTTTTAGGACTTAATATATCGATTATGTTTTCGCTTAATGCAACCAATATAACACTGCCGCAACAGCCACGAGGACACCGGCAATCGTTAGAATTGGTCGCCGAATGTCCTTACCAACCACAATTAACGATGCAGCCACAAATAGACCGACTAGACTCACAATAGTTTGCACCATGGCAAGGACTCGCTTTTCCTTAGATTAAGCTTGTACGTGTAATTCTCGAATGCCTCGTAGGATCATACGGTACTGCTCACGCTCTAGCATACCATGATTTAGCTTATCTGACGCCTTGTCCAGTTTTTCGTCCGCTTCTGCGCCGAATGACATACCCTCTTGGCGGGCTTGTTGCACACCAGCAATCACGTTGATCGTGAACTGGTGCAATGTTTCAAGTGGCGCCAATTCAACCACGCGCGACGTAATCGTTGGCTCAAAATCATTCAACATTTCAGTGATGGCCATGAATTCATCAGGGCGAATCGCACCCGCCACCACGATATCGAGTTGTTGGAAGAACGTCACGATTTCTGGGTCATTACTGAAACCAAACACTTCAGCTTCACGGTGCATTGATTGAATCAATTGTCCCAACATCATCACGTTCGACTCACGGAACTTTGGCACAAAGCGAATGAATGACTTAATCATCTTTTCATAGTCTTCAGCCGTTGGTTCTTCACTCGTTTGTTCGCGCAAGCCTTGCAAAGCCGTTTCAATCACCGGATCCTCTGACGCAACATCATATGAATCAACAATGTTTTCGGCGACCAACTTCAACATCTCACGATTGCCTTCATAGAACTTCAACGGTGCAAACATCAAGCGCATACGAAATTCCGTCAAACGCGCTGACAATTCAGCAACCGTGTCACCCAATTCTAGGCTCGTTGCTAATGCCAAGATACGGGCGCGGTCGGCTTCGTACAAGTCATTGTCACGGACATCAATTAATGCAGCCAACTCATCCATTCGCTCCAGCACTGACACCGTTTCATCAACAATTGCTTGGCGGTTAACGACGCCACAGTCCCAACCATACTTCTTGCTGACTGTTTCCTTAGGCGCGGCCATCATATCTTTTTCAAGGGCTAATCCTGTTAATAGTGGTTCCATCATGTTCACCTCAACTTAGTCTTTATTCATCGTACTGTTATCGTACCGAATAAATATTGTCCAATTGTCTTGAAAACTTGTGGATTATGCGAAAAAAGAGACCAACATCACTGTCAGCCTCTCATCTAAAACTATTCTTGATCGTATTGCCATTCATCAGGGAAACGAAGAATACCATTCGTCCGTAACAAAGCAGATGGATAAAGTTCCTTCACCATGAAGAATTCAGGCGTAATTTCAAACGCTGGCGTAACCCCAAACTCTGATGATCGGATATAGCCGAATTGGTTCCAGTAGCCCGGCAGCCAATTGCCGCCAAGACACCGTAACCGTCGTAACGCGCAGCGATTTCGGCGTTCTGCGTCAAACGCCAACCAATCCCACGGCCCCGGTACAACGGGTCGCCGACAACTGGGCCGACAACACCAATCGATGAACCCGTGCGATTATCAGACACAGTCGCACCCGAAACCATCACGTAACCCAAGACTTCATCCCCACGCTTCGCCACGATTTCAATTGGTCGCTTACCGAATGGTTGGCCTGCACGCAACCGTCGGACCAACTTTTCTTCCTCGCCGGTACTGTAATTCGCATCATCGAACGCTTTGCGAATCACCTGATCAACCTTATCAAAGTCCTTGTCCGTCAGGAACTCAAAATGCACGTCAATCAATGGGTGCGTTGCATTCATCTGGCGCATTGGGAAACGGTCAAAAATGTAACCCAATTGCTTCATGAAACGCAACTTTTGTGCATCACCATGACGTAGTTTCTCACTACGATCCGGATCACCAATCAAATGACCAAATAAATTATATAGGTCATAAGTCGTCAACACGCGGAACTCTGGTTCAGTGTGTGTAAAGATAAATTGGCCTGGTAATTTGTGGCCAATCAACGGTTCTACTGCACTTTGAGGCATATAAGCCACTGATAACGTATTATCAAAATTGCTGTACACCAATTCAGGCACATCAAGCCGTTCAAATTTGGCCGCACTCATGATGGAATCAATTAATGGTTCATCATCCAAAAAGTCATCTTCAATAATTAATGGGGCAATCTTACTATCTAAGTCGTACCCCGACAAAATTTCGAGAGCAAAGCCACCCGACACGATTGGCACGATTTCCGCGTCATTTAACATGCGGACTAATTGTTCAAAATCTGTATAGCGCGTCACATCCATTTGGCACGCCCTCCTATCGTCAATATTCAGTACTTCAATTATACCGCAGATGCCTAGTGATATACCTGTCGTAACTCGCTAAGTAAGTCTTTGGTTTCTTGCACATAACCAAAGCGACGGTTCACGTCCCCAACAGTCCCAGCATCGTGGACGTAACCCAAGCCTTCATAAACCAAGTTTTGGTACAACTCCAGATAAGGGAGGTTACGTTCCGTCGCCAATTGCATTTCAGTCGCTTGATTATACGGAATCGAACGGAAATCTGAGGCGAAGTGGGTGCCATCGACCGTCAACATCAGGTAACGGGCATCGCGGTTCTGCCGCATCTTGCGTTTCAATGAGAACGGACTACCGACTGAACCCGGGTTCAAAATGGCGCGTCCATCTGATGCCGTGCGGTAAATCATTTGGTGTGTGTGTCCATAAATCGCCACATCCGCATCACGTCCCATGAATAAGGCATCAAAATAATATTGATCGCTCATTGGTAACAATTCATGACCAGAATTCTTCTGCGGTAAATTGTGCGATAGCGTAAAGGTTAAGTCCTCTACGTTGTGGGTATCCGCAACCGGCAACGCCATGATGAAGTCATAGTCCTCACGCGGCATGTTTTGCATCACGTAAGCTGCCAAGCGTGCCGTGTAAACACGCGTTGGCTTGTTATAGTCAACCGTCCGTTCCAATGCTGCAAATAGGAAATCATCCCAATTACCACGTAGCCAGACTGTAACATTAATCTGACGCAACAGCTCGACAATATCGTGTGCGCCTGGCCCTGGCATGAACAGGTCCCCTAAGAACCAGTATTCATCTGCCCCCGCCGCTTGCGCATCTGCAATGGCTGCCTCAAGCGCCGTCACATTACCATGCACATCCGACAAAACCGCTACTTTCTTCATCATTTGTCACCTCCCGTTAATTAAGTTTCATTGTAAATCGAAAAACACCACAATTCCCTGAAAAAGGAACTGTGGTGTTTTAAGTTTTCAAGAATTGAAGAATCTAGATTTTTTAAATCAATCTATATTTTTGTTCCAATGCGTGCGCCAAAATTTCCGAAAGACTATCACCATTCTCTTTAGCTATTTCCACTAAATACCCCGGTACTGTCACATTTTTTCTAACGGCTTTAGAATTTCTTTTTTTAAATTTGGCCATATCGAATACAATCGTTGCTAAATGTTCATTCGGACCCAAGTTTCTTTCCAATTCTTCTCTTTCAACATTTTCATTAATAGACACTTCATCTGAAGTTTGTAAATAATTTTCTACAGCTTCTTGCACACTGGCTACTGCACCATAGAATCCTTCTCCTTGTGCATAAAGCCCTTGCATTGCTGGCACTTCCGCCCAAGTACCATCTTCATCCATATGAACAATTACATCGTACACACGCTCACTATTAGTACTCATCATTATCTCCTCCCATAATTACTTAATTGTATAGTTTGCAATTTTAAAACTTTAAAAAAGGTGTTGGCGTTTCTCATGGGTTCCCAGTCATTTTCACCCATTGACTGTTTAACTATGTATCACTGTATCCTTAAATTTAATATTCTACGTACTTACCGTTTACCTCCTTTAAACGAGCATCCTTCAAAATGCGAGTCAACAATCCACGTGGCACATTACCTGAATGATTTTGCAAATTAATTTTGTTTGCGAAATCATCATTCACATACATGGTATGTGATCCTTTTCCCGTACCATTCGGATCAGGATACCAGCCATGCTTCTCTAGCAATCGCTTTAGTTCTTTATGTGTGAGAACTTTCATGCAAACAACCCTTCTCAACAGCCACAAACTCTTTGTTTGATTTACGGCTAATGTTTTTATTGCGACCTATACTAAGTCCTCTCCATTGTATCACTTAATGTGTATTTTGTGTGTATATAAATTTTAAAAACCGCAGAGAAATGCCACGATGGAAACTTTAACCCGTGAACATTGTGACTAACTTCTATAGTTCAGTTTTCTTAGTACAAAGGCCATTGTGGAGCTTCGCTACATGTTAAGTATACAAAAGCACCACGCCTTCAAATCAGAAAGCTCGGTGCTTATTATTGCTAGATTAACTTACGATCTGATTGTTGCATCTTCTTCTCGAAGCGACCCAACAAACGACTAATACCAAATGTCAAAATGAAGTAAATTGCTGCTGAAATAATCAACGGAATGAATGGCTTGAATGACGCACCTTGGACGACGGACGTCTGGAATGTCAATTCACCAACACCGATAACGGAAACCACTGAACCTTCCTTGATAACCGTCACAAATTCATTACCCAAGGCTGGCAAGATATTCTTGATCGCTTGTGGTAACACCATGTAACGCATGGTTTGCAGCTTCGTGAAGCCTAGCGAACGTGCCGCTTCTGTTTGCCCAGCGGGTACAGCTTGAATTCCTGAACGAATAATTTCGGCAACATATGCGGCGGAGTTCAAGAACATTGCAATGGCACCGGCCATGAAACTTGAAACGTTCAAGCCAATAACTTGCGTACCGAAGTACACAATGAATACTTGAATCAACAATGGCACACCACGAACAGCTTCGATGTATGCGACTGCGAACCACTTTAACGGCTTAACACTTGAAAGCTTCATCAACGCCAACAAAATACCCAAAACAATTCCGAAGAACACGCCGATCACAGCCAAGCCAACCGTGTTAATCGTTCCCTTAACAAAGTAAGGGTAGTACTTTTCAAAGAATGATTCCTTGTGGTTCATCAATGCAACCGCTTCATCACGCCATTTGTCCAATGGGGCACCAATAACATGCTTTTCCAAGATGTTATTAACCTTACTTTGCAGCACCGTCGCATTCTTAGCCATCACGACTGAAGAACCATTCGTTTCACCTGGCAAAGCGGCCTTTGCAACGGCGAATTGCGTACTGTCACCCATGTAGCTAGCAGCCGTCGTGTCCGGTACAACAACACCGTCAACCTTACCTTGTGTCAATTGCGTCACGGCATCGTTAACCTTCTTTAATGACACAACCTTCTTCGCGTCCACTTGCTTAGCAGCATCTTCTTGAATTGATGACAATTGCGCAGCCAACGTGGCCTTCTTCAAGTCGTTTAAATTCTTCAACTTGTTGGCGTCCTTCTTCAGCGTCATCACCACGTTCTTATCAACGAAGTATGGTTCTGAAAACGCTGCTTCTTGCTCACGTTCAGGCGTTGCCGTCATCCCGGCCACAACCATATCAACCTTACCTGTCTTTACGGCTCCCAACAACGCATCGAAACTCATTTCTTGAATCACCAACTTCACGCCCAAACGCTTGGCGATTTCATTGGCAACCGAAATGTCGAACCCGACAATCTTATCCTTACCATTAACGGTCGTGTGGAACTCGTATGGCGCATAATCAGCTGACGTACCAACAACCAGCTTGCCACTTTTTTCAATTTTCGATAGGACAGGATCGGTTTGCGCCGCACTCGCTGGTGCGACCATGCCAACCAACATCATCATTGTCATGACCGCGGCCATGATTTTCGTTACCCATTTTTGCATATAATAACCCTCATTTTTTACAACATCTTCGCTAAGAAGCTTTGCGCCCGTTCTGAATCTGGGTGCTCAAAGAACGCCTCTGGGTCATCATATTGGGCCATGTCACCATCGGCCATAAACCAAATCTTTGATGCCACTTCACGTGCAAAGCCCATTTCGTGCGTAACGACCAACATCGTCATGCCTTCCTGTGCTAATTCACGCATCGTCTTCAATACTTCGCCAACCATTTCTGGATCCAACGCTGAGGTTGGTTCGTCAAACAACATAATCTTTGGGTTCATCGCCAACGCACGGGCAATCGCCACACGCTGTTGTTGCCCACCAGACAAGGATGCTGGATATGCTGTCGCTTTGTCAGCTAAGCCAACCTTCGCCAAAAACTTTTCAGCCGTCTGTGTTGCTTCAGCATCAGCCACACCCTTGACCTTAACCAAAGCGATTTTGACATTCTCAATTACCGACATATTTGGGAACAGATTAAAGCTCTGGAATACCATCCCCATATCCTGGCGAATCTTATCCAATTCACTTTCTGAGGCTTGCGTAATATCTTGCCCTTCAAAAATAACTTCACCAGACGTTGGTCGGTCTAACATGTTCAACCCACGTAGCAAGGTTGACTTACCTGTTCCAGAAGGTCCGAGCAAGGCAATCACATCACCTTCTTCAACCGTTGCGTTGATACTGCGCAAGATGGTTTTATCCCCATACGCTTTGTGTAAATTCTTAATCGTCATAATCGCCATCTTGCTACTCCTTTGTTTCGTACTCGATGAATAGATATTACCAAGTCGTGTAATTTTATGCAATAACTTTCTTTGTTTTTGTATATTTATCACAGACGAAAACAGGCGCAAATGCCGGTATTACAACGATTACAGGTTTCAAAAAAGTTTGTTGTATACAGAAAAAGACCCGCTAATTGAATAGCGGGCCTTAAGCTCTCTCTTTGCACAACACTTAGCGTGCAATGTGTTCTGTAATGTTTGCTTCGTCTTCACGCCACCCCTTTGCGTGGGCACGTGAACGCAAGTCAGCTTCGATTTGCTCCAACGTTTGGTTACGCGTCTCAATCGTGAAGTGCTTGACGAACCAGATGGCTGCGATACATAGCACGGCATAACCGATGAACAATGAACCCGTACCGAAGTAGTTCAACAATGGTGGGAACGTCAATGAAACAATGGCGTTGGCACCCCAGTTAACAACGGCTCCGAATGAGTTACCCAAACCACGAATGTTCAATGGGAATGACTCACCGATCACCACCCACATAACAGGTCCCCAAGTTGCTGAGAAGAACGCAATGTAAATCGTCAACGCAATTGCGCAGATGTAGGCTGCGGCTTGTGATTGACCTGAGAAGTGCATTGAGAATGACATGATGAAGAGTGAAATACCCATTCCCCAGGCACCCCAGATTAACATCTTCTTGCGGTCAACCTTGTCCATCATCTTCATGGCAACCCATGTCACGATAACGTTAAAGACACCAATTCCAATGTGGGCAATCAAAGCGGCACTGACACCAAATCCAACATCAGTAAAGATGGTTGGGGCATAGTACAAAACCGTGTTACATCCCATGACTTGTTGGAAGATTGCCAATCCCATGGCCATGACCAAGACAGGACGAGCCATCAAACCAAACAATTCCTTGAAACCACCGTTAGCCATTGAGGCTTGCAACTTAATGTCAGCCAATTCATCCTTAGCGGCTTCTGAGTTGTCTTGCAACTTTGTCAAAACAGCCAAAGCTTCGTCTTCTTGACCCTTACGAACCAAGTAACGTGGTGACTCTGGCAATGTGATACCACCAAAGAACATCAAAATTGATGGTACAGCGGCCAATCCCAACATCCAACGCCAACCAAGGTCAAAGCCTGACAATGCGTAGTTAGAAATGTAGGCCAACAAGATACCTGTCATAATCATCAATTGGAACATGGTTCCGATTCCACCACGCTTGTCAGCGGGTGCCAATTCTGACAGATAAGTTGGGATCAACGCTGATGCACCACCGACGGCGATTCCCAAAACGATACGTGAGGCAACCAACAACTCAAAGTTATGAGCGACGGCTGATCCCAACGCACCAACGATAAAGATAAGTGATGAGACCATCAACAACTTACGACGACCGTACTTATCTGATGAAGGTCCAATAATTGCTGCTCCAATGATAGCTCCCAGCAAAACCGCTGACACTACCCATCCTTGTTGCCATGAACCCAAATGCAATTGCTTCTCGATGAAAAGAATAGCTCCTGAAATAACACCTGTGTCATAACCGAAAAGCAATCCACCCAAGGCACCAAAGAAATAAATCAGACTTGTTGAAAGTGACTTTTTCTCATTTGTCATGTTTCCGTTCTCCTGAACTAATATAAAATAAATAAGTTAATTTATCGATACAACCAACCTCTACATCAACTATAATACTCATTTTGAAAGCGCTTGCAAGCGAATTCACTTATTCTGCTATATTTAGTCGCAAATGCTCAAAAAACAGTCATCCATTTCTGGATGACCGTTTGAAATTCGTCTAGAATAGCGGATTCTTAGTGGTTACGACATAGGCTGCCCCGATTGGGTCACCAAAGCGTTGCACACCCTTAGCGTCGACTAGGAAGTCAAAACTGGCCAAGTCACGCATGGCTTGCTCAACCGCGGCCGGTGCCAAATTCTCATCAACGTCCTTCAACTTCCAGTGCGCCTTAGCCCCTGGCTTGTCCGTGTTCTTAGCTGCAAATACCAAATCTAATGTCTTCATGTTAAATTCCTCCTCGTTTTGAATTACGCAACAACCGGCACGTTCTTGGCGGCGACGACCTTGATTTCCGTTACAGCTGGTTCCACACCCAAGACCTCGACAACCTTGGCGAGTTGACGCAGTTGCGCCTCCGCCGTCCCTGGCTTGACGTAGAACGTTCGAGTGATCATCTTGTCGTTGGCGGGGTGATTTCCCGTGAAACGTACCTTAACAACTTCCATTACTTGGTTTTCTGACATTTTTGCTGTCCTCCGCATTTTGATTTTGAGTACCTGTGGCCACTTCGACTCGTTCTGAGTTATCAGCGTTATTTGCTGACACCTATACTAACGAAACGAGGGGCGCAAAATGTCGCAAAGTCGTTGGATTTGTTTTTGGCGGGTCGGTTTATTGTCCATTGCAAGTCGCCGCTTCGCGCCGAGGCATGGTGGGTGGGGCGTGACTTCGCCAAAGATTATAAGGGGCAAACTCCGCCGGCACGAGCACCGGCTAGCTCCCAACCAATTGTGCTAAGGGTTAGGGTCCGCTCGCCTTATCTAACCGGCGGTCGGCCGAACTTGTGAGTTCACCCCTTATAATCACTACGTCACACCCCACCCACCACGCCGGCAGCCGAGATGTTCTCTATTTGCTTCGTTTAACTTGAAATTGAGCACGAAAAAGGCAGACCCTCAGAGAGTCTGCCTAAACCAGTTATATTTTGATTTAATCCGCAATAGATAATTTTATGACCAAACATTATTAATGTATCGACCTGGATTATTGTAATTCAAAACTTTTGCATAATTACCCGCTGCCGTCGCATTCTCTTCTAAATCTTTAACCACAACACTTCCGGCACCAACAGTGACATTATTTCCGATTGTCACGCCCTCAACCACCGACACATTCGGTCCGATGTACACATTGTCACCAATTGTTGCATAAGCATCAGAATTAGAACCAATCGATGTATATTGAGACAAATTTACGTTACTACCAATCGTTGTACCTGGATTAATAATAATTGGGCCCGCGTGACCAATATACAATCCGTGTCCAATATTTGTTTTCAATCCCAAATGAATTCCCGTCTGTCGTTGCTTGATATACGAAACAACTTTAGCAACAAAGCCAATTGGGCCTTTAACAGACATTAGCCTAAACCAAACCTGAACGTTAAAAGATCTGTTAAAGATATACTCTCTTATAAATTTACCGGCAGATACACGGCCTGTGTACCTATACAAATCGCTTTTAATGTACTCTAAAACGCTCATTATTCTTCTCCAAGTCCCACTATTTAACTTCATTTGATAATCAGATTATCAACATATGATTTTAAAAGAATGACTATTTTTTGAATAATATTCTGCAACTACTACACCATGATTCGCTCCTCCGTCTCCAATGAATCAGAAAAATCCCGTAACCATCAGGCTCGGGATTCCATCTGTCTTCAAAACTTTAGTGTGGATACTGCGCCCCACGCTCGTAGACTTGTTCTGGTTCTTGGCTGATACGCTCGAACTTGTTCAAGCCAGTAATCAGTGCCATTTCTTCGTCAGTTAGTGCGAAGTCATAAACATTACCGTTTTCAACTACACGTTCAGGACGTGATGACTTTGGAATAATACTTGTGCCACGTTGGACGTGCCAGCGCAAAACGATTTGCGCGGGTGACTTTTGGTACTTCGCTGCAATTTCAACAATCACAGGTTCTGCCAAAACCGATCCGCGGCCCAATGGCGCCCATGCTTGCGTCACAATGTGATTATCTTGGTGATACTGCAACAAGGCGTCCTGCGTCAAATGAGGGTGGTTCTCGACCTGGTTAACCACTGGCTGCTCATTGGCCTTAGTTGCCAAATATTGCAAGTGGACCATGCCGTAATTTGACGTGCCGATTGACTTCACTAACCCTTCATCCTTCAACCGTTCAAAAGCACGCCACGTCTCAAAGAAGTGTTGGTGCAATGGCCAGTGAACCAATAGCAAGTCAACGTAGTCCATATCTAGTTCGCGCAATGAGGCTTCCACAGAGGCCAACGTTGCATCGTAACCTTGATTAGCTTCTGCGACCTTTGTCGTCACAAACATCTCGTCACGTGGCAATGAGAGCTCTTTAATTGCAGCCCCCAACATCCCCTCGTTCTTGTACATCTGTGCCGTATCAAATAAACGGTAGCCGCTCTCCCAAGCTGACTGTACGACACCCGTTAGCTCCGCTTGGCTTGTGACCTTATATAATCCAAGCCCTTGCAACGGCATCTCATGGCCATCAGCAAGGGTTACCTTTGTTGTTAAATCAGACATGTTAAATCCCTCCGCTATTCATTTTACCCGATTTTGTCCGCACAAATATAACTTTTCTATGACTTATACATGGCCGCTAAACACATCTTGGCTGCCACAACTGACCGGGGTTGTAGCCGGAGCGCTCAAAACTCGGCAACATGCCGCATGGCCGGCGTCATTCAGTAAAGTCCACACAGGCCTTGAGGACTTAGGGGGAATTATTTGCCCCGCTGAATGGCGTCCGCGCCATTCGGTTGCCGATTTTGAGCTTTGCCGGAGGCTACGACCCCGGTCAGTTGGTTCCCACCTACACACAAAAGCGACGCCTTTGGGGACGTCGCTTTTGCTTTTGAGATTTTTAAGTTATTTTCGAGATGTATTTTGAGAGTGTTCGTTAATTTGTTAAGTTAAAACGTTTTAGGTTTGTGTTTAATTCATTAGTCCTTGATGTCAACGTAAGTCAACTTGAACATGTTTGACAAGTCTTGCAATTGCTCGGCTGTAATCTTGAATGACAAGACCGTGTGGTGACCACCACCAACTGACATCCAACCAACAGCACCCTTGTTCAAGCCTTGCTTAGGCGTCCACAATTGATTGGCCACTGGCAAGTGAGGCATTTCAGCTTCTGGCTTGTTACCAGTAACATCGTATGACATCAACTTGAACTCGTTACCGTAGTCAGCCATCGTGGCGTCAATACCGTCACCTTCCATACCAGTGAAGACCAAACGGGCAGGATCGTCCTTACCACCGATTCCCAATGGGTGAACTTCAACACGTGGCTTGTCTGAGGCAATCGTTGGGTCAACTTCCAACATGTGTGAACCCAAGATAGCTTCGTGACCCTTACGGAAGTCCAATGTGTAGTCTTCCATGAAGACCGTTGACTCGTTGTGAGCCATGATCTTCATCAAACGTACCAAGGCAGCCGTCTTCCAGTCACCTTCACCAGCAAATCCGTAACCTTCAGCCATCAACAATTGTGCTGCCAAACCTGGCAATTGCTCCAAACCGAATAAGTCTTCGAAGTTGGTCGTGAAGGCCGTGTAGCCGTTCTTGTCCATGAAGTGCTTGATACCGAAGTACTCACGCAATTGGTACTTCACGTTGTGCTCAAACTTTTCTGGTGTGTTGTCGCCGATAACGAAGTCGTATTCCTTTTCCAATTCAGCGTACTTAGCATCAATGTCATCAGGGTTAACGGCATTAACCGCCTCAACCAAATCACCAACAGCCCAGTAATCAACCGTCCAACCGAACTTGATTTGTGCTTCAACCTTGTCACCGTCAGTAACGGCCACGTTGCGCATCTTATCACCGAATGTCACAACCTTAATCTTGAATGATTCGTTGTAGGCAACTGCTACGTCCATCCAGTTGGCAACGGCTTCTTGCACTTCTTGGTCAGCCCAGTGACCTGAGATGATCTTGTTGTTGATACCCAAACGAGCATTGATGAAGGCATATTCGCGGTCACCGTGGGCTGATTGGTTCGTGTTCATGTAGTCGAAGTCAATCGTGTCGTAAGGCAGGTTGTTCAAGAATTGCGTTGCCAAGTGCAACAATGGCTTTTGCAACAATTGCGTACCACGGATCCAGTTCTTAGCTGGTGAGAACGTGTGCATCCACGTAATGACACCGGCAACTGAATCGTCGAAGTTAGCTTCCTTCATGGCAGCTGCAATGTTTTCTGATGTCGTTGCCACCAACTTGAATTCAACTGGGTATGGCAAGACACCTGATTCATTCAAGCCATCGACAATCTTCTTCGCGTTTGATTCAACTTCTTGCAACGTCTCAGGTCCGTACAAGAATTGTGAACCCGTGATAAACCAGAACTTGTAGTTGTTAGTGTTAAACATAATCATTATTCCCCTTAAGTAATTTCCCGAATGTTAGTTAGTAACTTCTGTCTTCTTTTGACCGTAGTAAGCGTTGGCACCGTGCTTACGCAAGTAGTGCTTGTCCAACAACGTTTGTGACATGTGCACGTTGTGTGGGTTCAACATCATGGTGTGGTAGGCCATTTGTGCAACTTCCTCCAACACAACTGAGTTATAAACCGCCTTCTCGGCATTTGGTCCCCAAACAAATGGGCCGTGATCTTGTACCAGAACCGCTGGCACTTCGTTAGGGTCGATGAAACGGTCTTCAAATGTCTTCACAATGACATTTCCCGTCTCCAACTCGTAAGCCCCATTGATTTCAGCTTCCGTCATTAATGACGTGGCTGGAATATCACCGTAGAACGTATCCGCGTGTGTTGTACCAGCTGCTGGAATATCCACGCCAGCTTGCGCAAATGAAACAGCCCATGGTGAATGCGTGTGCACAATGCCGCCGATGTCAGGGAATTCCTTATACAAGACACGGTGTGTGTCCGTATCGCTTGAAGGGTTCAACTCTCCTTCAACGACATTCCCGTCCAAATCAACGACAACCATGTCATCTGGCGTCAAATCATCATAATCAACCCCAGAAGGCTTAATCACGAACAAACCACTTTCGCGATCAATTTCTGAAACATTTCCCCAAGTAAACTTAATCAAATCGTGCTTTGGCAAAGCCATGTTTGCCTCATACACGCGCTGCTTCAAGTTCTCCAACATGAATTTCATCCTCCTCTACTGTTGCAACTACCGGTTCGTCTGAGATGGCATCAATGGCGGCCTTTTCGATCGCGATGCCGTCCTTGTAGCGGACCATAAATTCTTCAAAACCAGCGACGTCAACTGGATCAGGAGCCATCGTTGTGCTGTCTTGGTTCGCGAAGACGCGGTTTTCCAAGAAGTCCGCCAATGACTCACCAGCTTCACGCATCGTCACATATTGTGACAAGATTGCCATTCCCCAAGGGCCACCTTCACCAGCGTTCGTCATCAACGTCACCGGGGCGTCCATGACTGCGGCCAAAATCTTTTGACCAACGACTGGTGTGTTGAAAATACCACCTTGGGCAACAACTGAGTCCATCACAACGTCTTCTTGCTTCAAGATGTCCAACCCGATCTTTACGGCACCGAATGCTGAATATAGGTGCATGCGCATCAAGTTAGGCAGGTTGAATTCCGCATTTGGCGTGCGGACAAACAATGGACGACCTTCGTTAACCCCCGTGATGTTTTCACCTGAGTGGTAACCGTAGCTTAGCAAGCCACCCGCGTCTGGGCGGGCATCCAAAACGGAACGGAACAAGGCACCGTACAAGTCATTGGCGCTGAGTTCAACGCCAATAGCTTGCGCGAATTGCTTAAACATCCGAGCCCAAGCATTAATTTCTGATGAGCTGTTATTGGCGTGAACCATGGCAACTGCTGAACCATCAGGCGTCGTCACCATATCGATGTCTTCGTGGGCTTGTGACAAAGCCTTTTCCAAGACGATCATCGCAAAGGCTGATGTACCAGCTGACACGTTAGCCGTACGTTGCTTAACTGAGTTCGTGGCAACCATGCCTGTACCAGCGTCTCCTTCAGGCGCTGCGGCAACCGCACCACCAACCAGCAAACCGCTTGGATCCAGCAACTTAGCACCCTCATCCGTTAAGCGACCAGCTTCTTCACCAGCTGACTTAACCGTTGGCAAGATGTCACGTAACGTCCAGTGATATTGTTGGACTGACTTCAACTCGTTGAACTTGTTCAACATACCCTCGTCGTAATCGACCGTGTTTGAATCGATTGGGAAGACCCCTGAGGCATCCCCGACACCCAATACCTTTTCACCAGTTACTTGCCAGTGCACGTAACCAGCCAACGTGGTCATGAAGTCGATATCCTTCACGTGCGCCTCTTGGTTCAAGATGGCTTGGAACAAGTGAGCGATGCTCCAACGCTGTGGAATGTTAAAGTCGAACAACTCTGTCAATTGGCTAGCGGCCTGACCCGTGATGGCGTTACGCCAAGTTCGGAAAGGCACCAACAAGTTACCGCCCTTATCAAAGGCCATGTAACCGTGCATCATCGCTGCAAAACCAATTGATGACAAGTTACGGATAACCGTGCCATATTCGATGTTGACTTGATCCGCCATATCACGGTAAGCATCTTGGACACCTGACCAGATATCTTCTAGTGAGTAAGTCCACACGCCATTTTCAAGCTTGTTTTCCCATTCATGACTTCCAACAGCGATTGTTGAGAAGTCTGTCGCAACCAAGACAGCCTTGATACGAGTTGAGCCGAACTCAATTCCCAAAGCGGCTTGACCGTTCATAATTTCGTTTTGAATTTGTTCTTTATTCATTATTCCGTTTCCCCTCAAACGAGAATCATTTTGCGTTTTGTAATCGTTTACATGAATTATATTAAATCACTTGTCCGTACAAATCAAGAACAAATTCGAACAATTCACAATTGGGACATATAAATCACAGTTAATTCACGTTAGTTGTCCGGATAAAGTCGGTTAAAACGCCTATTCGCGGGCGTTTCTTTAATTCCGGACAAATGTAGCGGTTGTTTTAATTTTGCGTACAAATGTTGGTTGTTGGTAGTTTAAACGGTGTGTGGTTACGTTTATAGCGTGTCGTCGCGTTGCGACGAGGCATAGGGGTGCGGGATTAGCTTCGACAAAGATTGCATCTAGGCAACTCCGCCGGCGCGAGCACCGGCTAGCTCCCAAATAATTGGGTTAAGGGTCTGGTTCCGTTTCGCCTTGTCTAACCGGCGGTCGGCCGAACTTGTGAGTTACCTACCTGCAATCGCTACGCTAACCCCGCACCCCTATGCCAGCAGCCAAGTTATTCTCTGTTTGTTTGATTGTCATGGATATAATCAAACACGGCAGAGAACATCCTGATACTACACAAAATCCCCATTTCACTTAATCGTGATCTGGGGATTTTTCTTCTACGTATATATTTAAATATAGATATGTCTGCAAAACCATCTATGCACTGCTACACCTGGAAGTGGTACACTGTTTCGCAGAGAGGCTAGTGATATGACTAACGAAAACAACAACTTGCCCCGATTGATTGAGGAGCAAATAAAACAATACCCACAGAACAGACACCGACCTGTAAATAAGGTGGTATATGCGAATCGATACTTCGCATTGGAGAACAACATTAAAGAGAACACATTCAGCATCGTTGCCAATGATTTGGTGTTCTCTGCGATTCCCTATGACACGGCCCGATACTATATCGAGCGCGCCGCGCGTTACTCAATGTTGAACCCAGAGAAAACTCGACGATATTTAGAAAGCCACGAAGATAACATCAAAACATACATTGGCAAAGCTTTAATGCAGCAAGCCGGCGTTATGTATCCTTATGGACCTGACGTCGATGAGTTCGTTGCTAAACACGAAGCACACATAACTACTGAGTACCATAAAATATTCGAACATCCATTATTTGAAATTCAAGTCCTTGGGCGCCTGATGCAACATGACTCAACCGGTCCATTATCTGCTAATCTTGCTGGTAAGTTCCTGTACGACAGCAATCGGTTCACAGGTATTATGGGCTACATCTCGGAATACATGAAGTTTATCGCCCAGGTTACTGATGATCTTCAGATTTCTACCGATGGTTCGGATGTAATGTCGTTGTCTGAAGGGAGAAATCTTGAGAATTTATATGTATCTGCAGATACAGGCCTGACCCGCGTGTCAGAATTATTGCCTGCAGGAACAGCAGCTGGGTTTAACTCGCGCGCTGTATCTAATATAAACGAAGGTCAATACGACGATCCCGACACGCAAATTTTGTTAAAGTCTGTTGTTGGCGCAGAATTGTCTAAAGCACGTCAAAACTATACGGCACACTCAGTAAACCCTAAACTTATTGATCCGTACTACAAAATTGTGTTGCCAACGTCAAATAACAATAAAATCAACGTTGTATCCGACATCCACGCCGGTGTAGTAAATAAGAATCTGACTTCGTTACCATTCAGCAATGATAACTTCAACATCATTGCCGGCGACGCGTCTGATGGTCGCGTATCTGACAAAAATATCAAAGGGATATACGTTATTGGAAATCACGATATGACCGATGTGTTAGCTGGCACGATTGTGTCGAAAGACGACACGTTGGCAAAGTATCGTGACTATCAATGGTTCCAATTGTTGGTTGCGAATCTTGGAAATGACGCATGGCCACTACTTCCCGCTGGCGAAAACGACATCTATGCCTATATTGCCGATGACGTTCAGTCTAGATTTCCACAGTTAAAGGTGTTGAACAATGAAAGCATAACGTACGCCGGCGTACGTTATGCCGGTTTGACGGTCCCAATTCGTTTTTCAAATCAGGCGACTGAGCAGCAATGGATTGCAGATGAATTGATTCGTATCCTGGGAGATGACGCCACCACACCAACAGTTGTAGTTAGTCACGCCCCCATCTTCAATGAATTGAGCATGCTGTCAAAAAAGAGCAAATCGTTCAGTGATAAGTATGCTTTGTCCAACAATCAACTGGCCAAGATATTCACGAAGTACAACATCGTTGGCGTGGTCCACGGACACCATCATATTCCAGCTGCTCAAGCGAACTGGCATAAGATTGTTAAACAGTTCGGACGACCTATGTTTGTTATCGACTCAATTTATGCCAATAACAATACAGGCCAAGAATTAGAAAAAGAGTTCACTCGTCAGCGCCGCGCTGCAGAGTCAGAAAAACGGAACAACCCAAATCAACTAGCTGCACGTAAAGCCCGTATCGAAGCTAAGACCCGCGAATACACTGTAGATGATGATATTAAACAAGTCGTTGGCCTGACCTACGAGAAGCCACGCAATCGTTATACTGTTGATAAAACTATCGATGGCAAGCATATACGTAAACGCTTCTTAAATAAGGCTGAAGCAATTTCTTATCTGAACCAATTGAACGGACATTAATCAAAGCCACCGCATTGTACTAGTTTGCGGCGGCTTTTTACATACGGTCAATCCGCAACTATTTCCGTGGTTTAGTAACCACTCCTCAGAACGTGAATAAGACAACTAGGAAGAAGATTTTGAAACAAATTGACTTCACCAAAAATAACAAGTTGCTGTAGTTGCACTTTAAATTTTTGGTTTCCAAAGGCACTTTATGAGCGTTTACTATTACAAATAGGTATGTATTTCGCCATTTGGCGTAGATCCAAAATTCCGCTCAAACAAAAAATCCCAGCAAGCCTCGCGGGACTTACTGGGATAATTTTGGAATTATTAGCCTAAAAATCTCTCACAATTTTTAAGGGTTAATCGGCGTTACGCCTGGGATTCAGTTACCTGCTCCACTGGGCCACCCGCTGCCTCTTCGACTGGGTTAACCTTCTTCTCGCGTTCCAAGAAGAATACGGCTACCAACGTGATGACCATAACCACGGCTGACATCATCAAGTACGTTGATTGGTAACCAACCTTGTCGTACATTGATCCGGCAACTGTTGAGAAGATAAAGACTGAGATTTGCTTAGCAAAGTTAGATGCCAAGGCGTAAACCGTTGCGTACAAACGGATGTCGAAGGCACCTGAGATGTACTTCATGATTGAAACCAACAACAATGGCATTTCGAAACCAGCTAGCAAACGGAAGAAGACAATCCACTCCCATGATGGTGCCATAGCTGATCCGAAGATACGTACGAACGTCAAGAATCCGTAAATCAACAAACCGTTACGGGCACCAATCTTGTTGATGATGAACGGCATTGGAATCATCAAGCACAATTCAATGACTGTTTGCGCTGAGTTCATGTATGAGTACATGATTGTTCCTTGTGAGTCAGTCTCAAAGAACGTCTTGAAGAAGACGATAAATTGTTGGTCGAACACGTCGAACAAAGCTGAGGCTCCCATGTAGAACAAAGCCAAAATCCAGAAGTTACGCAACTTAAAGATTGAGAAGATATCCTTCTTCGTCAACTTTTCGTTTGAGCTACCCATTGCAGCAGCGGCATTTGAGAAGTTAATCTTCGTTGAGAACAACAACAACAACATCGTCAACAAAACCGCTGACGCCGAGCAGGCCCACCAGATAGCGTTTGGTTGCCACAAGAACAAACGACCGGCTACCAAAGCTGATACGGCTCCGGCAACTGATCCACCCATACGTGAGTGACCAAACTCGAACTTGTTCGCCAATGAGGCACGTTGTACGTACTGCTCAATAACTGACACACCACCGTTCAAGATGAAAGCCAATACAATACCCGTTACAATTGAAGCTAAAACTGGGCTAATGGCCAAAATTGGCATGAAGGCCCATTGGAAGTAAGGTCCAATGAAGATTCCGGCAACCGCAATCGTAATCAACAGTGTCTTTTTAAAGACCAACTTGTCGGAAATGATACCGAACAACGGCTGGAACAGCAAAGACATACCCGCCATCAATGAGAAGACCACCCCGGATTGTGCGCCTGATAGACCAGCTTGTTGGCCCAACCAAAGCGTCAAGAATCCATATGTAATTGCCCAAATAAAGAAGTAACTAAAGTGCGAAGCCGCAAATCCCCAGAAATGCTTGCTTTCCTTAACAACTTGACTCATGATAATCCCCCTGAGTTTTTCATTCGTTAGTTAAAAGTAAATGGTTGTGGCTTGCCAAATACCGGGAAGCCGTTATCGTCCCACTCAAATGGCTGTACCATCGTGTGGCGGTTCGGATCGTACAAAGGATCACCCTTGATATCCAAGTAGTTGCGGACGTGGTAAACCAACAAATCAGTTTCACCATCTTCAGCAACCGTAAATGAGTTGTGACCTGGACCGTACAAACCATTTTCCATATCTGATTGGAAAACAGGGTGGTCCAACTTGTGCCAGTTTGCAGCATCCAAGACATCCTTGTCATCTTCGATCCACAACATCCCCATAGCGTAGTTTTCATCAGTGGCCGAACCAGAGAACGTCAAGAATACCTTGCCGTTACGCTTCAAGATGGCTGGTCCTTCATTCACCCAGAAAATCTTAGTTTCCCAATCAAATTCTGGCTTTGACAACATAACCGGCGCCGTCTTCAACGTCCATGGGTTTTCCATTTCAGCGATGTACAAGTTTGAGTTACCCTTAATTTCAGGGTCCTTTTGCGCCCAAACGTAGTACAACTTGTCGTTTAATTCAAATGACGTTGCATCCAGGGCAAATGAATCAAGGTGCGTTTCAATTTGTCCCTTTTCAACCCAGTTGTCTTCTGTTTCCATTGGGTCTTCTGCGTCGCACTCGATGGCAAACATGCGGTGTTGGAACATGCCGTTTTCATCAAATGCCGTTGTGTGTGAAGCAGCATAGTACACATACCACTTACCATCCGTGTAGTGTAACTCTGGTGCCCAAATCAATTCGCTTTGTGCGCCGGTACCTGAATCGTGCTTACGCCAGATTGTGCGTGGCATCGCGTGAGCCAAACCATCAATCGTCTTCGCACGGCGCAACTCAATTAAGTTGTAAGCCGGAACCGAAGCAACAAAGTAGTAATAACCATCCGTGTGCTTGTAGATATATGGATCAGCACGTTGGATGATCACTGGGTTTTCGTAGCGAACTGTCATATCTGTTAAACTCCTAAAATTTCTTGAAAGCGTTTTCTTTCTTTTACGAGTATTATTAAAACACTTGTACGGACAACCTACAACCCCAAAAGCATTCAGTTCACGTTCAATTCACATTTTCTTAAACTTTGATACATTTATCACAAATTAAAAATACGGTTTTTTAGTTAGGGAAACGCCTATTTATAGGCGTTGCGTATAATTTAAGGCCTATTTTGTACCAGAATAAACCATACGCTAGTGATTGTTGTCCACTATTTCGGATACGTTTACATTTGTACGGACAATAATTGATTATTGCTTATTTATGTCTGTTTTTCATAACAATTCACGGTTTTGTCTAACACAACCGGACAATTACTTGTATAATGAATATCATAAATAAACACGACAGAGAGATTGGGTCTAATATGGATACGAAATACGATATCGTTAAGAAAGGGCTTCGAGATGATATACTTTCTGGTAAATACGCCATTGGCGACAAATTACCAACCGAAGCTAACTTAACCGAACAATATGGCGTCAGTCGTTATACCGTCCGTCGTGCAACCAGTGATTTAGAACAAGAACATTTCCTCTACCGCGTTCAAGGTGGTGGTATGTATGTTGATGATTGGAATAAAGCGCCGGCAACAACTTCTGACAATAAGGTCATCGGGGTGATTACAACCCACCTAGCCGACTATATCTTCCCTGAGATTATCAGCGGCATCGACCGCGTGATTTCAGATGAAGGCTACTCGCTCTTCATTAGTAATACGCACAATACGTATGAACGTGAGCGCCAAAGCCTGATGCGCATGATTGAAACAGGCGTAAACGGGTTGATTATCGAACCAACCATGTCCGCTTTGCCAAACGCCAATAAAGATTTATATGATCAAATTCGCGAACTTGGCATTCCGACCGTCTTTATCAATTCTACTTATGAACATTTCGACTTCCCCTACTTGGAGGTGGACGATACCAATTCAGAAGCTGATTTGATTAATCACTTAATCGCACAAGGCCACGAACGCATTTTGGGCGTGTTCAAGGTTGATGACGTCCAGGGCGCGCACCGTATGCAAGGTTTCTACAAGGCGTACCAGCAACACCCTGCGATTGCGTTGCACAGTAACATCATCATGTATCAATCAAACGACGAGGCTAGCAATGCGCAAATCTTGAATAAGATTGAAACGCACCTGGAAGCTGCTGATCGACCAACCGCCTTGGCTTTGTACAACGATGCCTTGGCCATTCAAACGATTGATTTGGTGAAATCACTTGGTTTGCGGGTACCGGAGGATATTGCGATTGTTGGATTTGACGATTATGCGATGTCTCACTACATGACGCCAAGTCTAACAACCGCGCGTCACCCACAAGGTAAGATGGGGCGTGATGCCGGGCGGATGCTCCTTGAGTTAATCAAGGGCCATCCCGTGGAAAACGTCCGCTATGATAGTGACATTATCATTCGCGATTCATCTAACTATCACGTGAATTAACACAAAAAGAGCTACTATCGGTAGCTCTTTTTGTTTCCGCTGTCAAAGCAAACGCCTTATGAGCAGATTATTTGAAACAATTCTGTAACAATAGGATAATTGATGTACATTAACGTGAGTCATTCTTATATAGGAGGGTTTCGGTTATGTACTATCTGGTTAATAAACAAGCAACAACGTTAACATTCTATTTTGAAGACGGCACACAAGACTTCGGTCTCGAACAATTATTTAACCTGAGTCGCACGGCATTTGCTGAAACGATTGCCCCCTATGGAATTGGCGATCACATCGAAGAAGCAATGGCCTTCGAACAAACCTTTTCAGCTTACGAGCGCAAGGATTTGGAAATCGCAACTAAGGATGAATTAATTGACCTGGTCATTGCGGGTCAAGAGGAACCCGTTGCCATTCGCAAGTCTAGGGAAGACACCCTAGCCATGACCCTAAGCTTAGTTGTCGCAGGGCCATTTATCTTTCTGTTGGTTTTGCTGGTTCTTGAAAGTATTGGGATGCCCAAGATGGCGGCTGAGATTTGTTCCTTGGTCTTAACCATTGGCTTAATTATCGCCTGGTTTATTCTAGTTTGGAGCAAATGGGGGCGTCGTTTAGAGACACGGTTGGAGGATTCGTTGGCCGATCATTTTAAGCGGCCTTCTTAATCATTTTGTGGAGTCGTCGCTTTGCGACGAAGCATGGTGGTGGGGAATTAACTTCGACAAAGATTCCATCTGGGCAACTCCGCCGGCGCGAGCACCGGCTAGCTCCCAAATAATTGGGATAAGGGTCGGGTTCCTGGCGCCTTATCTAACCGGCGGTCGGCCGAACTTGTGAGTTACCCAGCTGAAATCGCTACGTTAATCCCCCACCACCATGCTGGCAGCCAAGATATTCTTTGTTAGTTTGATTTTCATACGCATGAAAAAGAGGTCAGAACCGTGTAAGTTCTGACCTCTTTAATTTAGTTTGCTTAATCTAATTCTGGTATCGCTTCAGGTGCAACTTGTTCTGTTGCGATTTTTTGCTTTAATTGGCGAACAACCTTAATCCAGGCTGGGACCAAGAAAACCAGTGATCCAATCCAAGCTAACGGGTTGGCTAGGCTGGCCCCGAAGAAACCAAACCAAACGACCAATGAAAAGGCGGCGACTGAACGGACGACCATTTCACCGACACCGGCAAGGGTTGGTGTCTTAACGTCACCCAAACCTTGCAATGTGTAACGGAGGACAAATAGCGTTGCCAAGATAGCGTAGAGCGGTCCGTTTGCCCAGAAGTACAATTGCGCCAAATCCATCACTTCATGTTGGCCCTGGCCAACGAACAACGTGACCAAATCGCGACCGAAGGCGATTTCTAAGACTCCCAGAATCGTCCCGACAATCATCCCCATGGCCAACGCCACCTTCACGCCCTGCAGAATACGGCTATATTGACCAGCACCAAAGTTTTGCGCGGTATACGTGGCCATCGTCACACCAAATGACATCACCACCATGATGATGATTTGATCGACCTTAGAAGCCGCTGTATTGGCAGCAACGGCATCCGTTCCCAATGTATTCACAGCAGCTGCTAACGTGACTGACCCGATAGCAATAATTGATTGTTGGAAGCCCATTGGCACGCCGGCCAACATATGCTGACGCAATTCACCCTTTGGCAACTTGAAATCCGCCCAAGTCAGGTGCAACGTGTCAGTATAACGACTAATGTGCCAGTGCGAAGCAGCAATTGACACAAATTGCGCCATCACCGTCGCAAAGGCTGCTCCTTCGACGCCCCAGCCGAACTTCAGAATCAAAATCAATTCAACTGTGATATTGAAAATCATCCCGACAATCAAATAGTACAATGGCGCCTTACTATCACCAACCGCACGCATCGCGTTTGAGATAATATTATAGCCCATCGTCCCAATCGTACCAGCCAAGATGATTGCAATAAACACGCGCGCTTCGACAAAAATGTCGGCAGGTGTTTGCATTAAGCGCAACAACGGATTAATAAACGCCAAGCTCAAGGCCGTCAAAATAACTGACATGATAATCCCGGCAATAATACTTGTTGCATACGATTGGCGGACACCATTCATATTGTGGGCCCCAAAACGTTGGGCGGTGATAATCGACATCCCCGAACTAAACCCTTGCACAAATCCCATTACCAAAAACTGAATACTACCCGTCGCACCCACGGCGGCCAGTGACTTTACCCCCAGCGTTTGTCCAACAACCAATGTGTCGGAGATGTTGTATAACTGTTGTACCAAATACCCAATCACCAACGGAATGGTAAACATCATAATCAACTTTGCTGGGTTCCCCTTCGTCAAATCTTGCATGACTACAGACATCCCCCTCGTTCTTTTAACCTTATTAATTCATAGTATAGAGACTTTTTGTGTAAAGTGTGAAAATTCATGAAATTAGTGCAAGTTTGTAATGAAAAAGAGACGTACCGCCATAGCAGTCCGTCTCTTTTATCATCAATTACAATGTAATGTTCTTTTCGGCAAGTTGCTTTTGCACTTCTGGGTGCGCCATAAACTCGTCGTAAGTCGTCTCGGCACGATCGATGGCACCTTGATCTGAAACCACGATAATGTGATCCGCAATCGTTTGCGCAAACGTGTGGTCGTGAGACGTGAAGATGATACCACCCTTGAAGTTGATCAAACCATCGTTCAATGACGTGATTGACTCCAAGTCCAAGTGGTTCGTTGGGTCGTCCAAAACCAATACGTTTGGCTTCGTCAACATCAACTTAGACAACATAACGCGGACCTTTTCTCCTCCAGACAAAACATCCAACGTCTTTTCAGCGTCTTCACCCTTAAACAACATACGTCCCAACAATCCACGCAAGAACGTGTTGTCACTTTCTTCCTTAGAAGCAAAGTCACGCAAGTAGTCCAAGATTGGCATTTCTGGCTTAGGGAAGTTAACGTTCATGTCCTTAGCCAAGTAATCGTGAGACGTCGTGACACCCCAAGTAACCGTACCTTCATCAGGTTCGTCGTTACCGGCGATGATGTCCAACAATGCCGTTGCGGCAACGTCGTTTTCAGCCATCACAAGGGCCTTTTCGTTAGGACGCACCGTGAATGACACGTTGTCCAACAACTTCACCCCATCAACTGTCTTTGACAAGTTTTCAACGCGCAACATATCGTTTCCGATTTCACGTTGAATTTCAAAGTTGATGTATGGGTACTTACGCGTTGAAGGTTGGATATCATCAAGCGTGATCTTCTCCAATTGCTTCTTACGTGAAGTGGCTTGCTTTGACTTTGAGGCGTTTGCTGAGAAACGGGCGATAAAGTCTTGCAATTCCTTGATTTGCTCTTCCTTCTTGGCATTTGCTTGTGATTGCAAACGTTGCGCCAATTCTGAAGATTCCTTCCAGAAGTCGTAGTTACCAACGAACAACTTGATCTTACCGAAGTCAACGTCCAAAATCATCGTTGAAACGGCGTTCAAGAAGTGACGGTCGTGGGAAACCACGATCACGATGTTTTGGTAGTCAGCCAAGAAGTCTTCCAACCAAGCAATCGTCTTCGTGTCCAAACCGTTGGTAGGCTCGTCGAGGATCAAGATGTCTGGGTTACCAAACAACGCTTGGGCCAACAAGACCTTAACCTTCGTTACTTCGGGCAAGTCAGACATCATCATGTAGTGTTGATCTTCTGAAATTCCCAAGCCTTGCAACAATTGCGCCGCTTCAGTTTCGGCTGACCAACCGTCCAATTCTTCGAAACGAGCTGACAACTCACCAACCTTGATACCGTCTTCATCGGTAAATGGGTCGTGCGTGTAGATTTCGTCCATTTGGTTCTTCACGTCATACAATTCCTTGTGTCCTTGCATAACAGTGTCCAAGACCGTGAATGCGTCATAGGCAAAGTGGTCTTGCACCAATGATGACATACGTTCGTTAGCCTCCATTGAGACCGTTCCAGTCGTTGGTTGCAACTTGCCTTCCAAGACCTTCAAGAACGTTGACTTACCTGCTCCGTTGGCACCAATAACACCGTATGTGTTACCAGGCGTGAACTTCAAGTTAACGTCATCGTATAGCTTCTTACCAGTAAATGATACTGATACATTTGAAACAGTTAGCATATTTGTTTACGTTTCCTTTTCTTCAATTTAATGTCATTTTCCATTATACAGAAAATGTGAACATTTTTGGTGGTGGGTTTTCCGGATTAGAATTTTTATTGGCACATTGCAAAAAATCGATAATCTAAAGTATGTTTTAGATTATCGAGATTTTGCCCTTAATCTAAAATATACTTTAGATTACAGAAGTTTTCGCGTTAAGTTAAAGTATATTTTAGTTCACAGGAGGCCCCCAGGATTGAACGTCCAAAACGCTAGACGAAACGGTCAAGTCACATACATTCAGGTAACTTATCAAATTCCGGAAAACTCAACCTGCGAAACCGACAATCTCCTTCACATTCGAGATAATTATGAGAAACTGTTGATTACACAAAATTATTTTGGCAATCCTGATATCGACGGCATCCCCGTCATCAATATCATCGACTGGTTGGTTAACGAAAACGACTAAAAATAAAAGGGTTCAGGACAAAAAGTCTCTGTCTCAGACACAAAAGCCACCAATCTACCGATTTAAAATCGGCGGATTGGTGGCTTTTAAACGGTCTCCGACAGGCCGAATCCTTACTATAACGTCATCATGGGATTCGCCCGTCGGCTCACTATCTTTAGATATTCCGGCTTATTTCTTACCAATCAAGCTGACAAAATAAATGCCGGCTTCAATAATGGCAATGAAAAATGAGACGGGTAGGTTAAACGTGTATGACAATACCAGCGCCGCCCAGACCCCAACCACGGCAAACAAAATGGCGAGGCCAATAATTTGCCAAACGGTCCGACCCCAGCGCATTGCTGAGCTGGCCGGTAAAATCATCAAGATGAAAATCAATAATGACCCAACCACTTGGGCCGAAACCGCCACCGTTGTTGCCATCAAGGCCAAAAATGCCACTTCAATAAAGCGGATGTGCTTCAAACTAAACAGTGCCGTGCTGTAGTCGAAGGCAAAGTGGCGCAGCGGCCGAAACATTGCTAACCCGATTAACAAAACCAAGATAGCTAGCACGACCACTTCAACCACATCCGTACGGCTGATGCTGAAAATCGAACCAAACAGAATCCCCGTCGCAGCGGTGGCGTTCTTCTTTGATAAGGCCAGGAAGGCAATTCCTAGTCCAATCGCAATCGCACTCACCGCTGAAATTAGCGATTCAGAGCGACTTTCTTTGACGCCCATTTCACCAACGGTCATCGAGGCCCCAACTGAAAACAGGAGCATCCCCACTAACGGCGACCAGCTCATATAGAGCGCGAATGACGCCCCAGCAAACCCAATTTCACTCAACGTGTGGGTTAAAAATGACATCCGGCGCGCAACCACAAACGACCCAACAAAGCCACTGACAATGGCAATCAACGTCCCCGCCACAAAGGCGTTTTGCATAAATGGATAATTAAGCATGATCTTGATTACCTACTTTCAATTTTGTCATATCCAGTTGGTCAATCGGACCAAACTCACTTCCATTTGGCGTCAACAACAGATAGTCATCCGCATATTTACTGATAATATCCAAGTCGTGACTGACCATGATGGTCGTCAAATCGTGATGGTCACGATAATCACGCACCACATTCATCAATTCATACTTCGCCACATTATCCAAATTGGCCGTGGCTTCGTCCAAGATGAGCACATTTGGGTTTTGTACCAACGCTTGTGCTAAATACGCACGTTGGCGTTCGCCACCCGATGCCGTGTCAATCCGCGCATTCGCGATTTTTGTTAAGTGCGTATCGGCTAGCACATGCTGGAGACGTTCTTTTTCAGTTGTCTTCAACCAGGGCAAAATCCCTTTGTCGAAACTCAACGACACAAAATCAGTTACTTTTAGCGGAAACGCCTGCATATCTGGGCGATACTGCGGTACGTAGCTAATCATGCGGGTTTTGGCGTCAATTTGCCAGTCTAATTCACCGGCGGTTAGCTCTAACTGGCCTAAGATGGCACGTAGTAACGTCGTTTTACCCACACCATTATCCCCAATCAGTGCGAGCACGCGACCTTTTTCAAGTTTAAATGCGACATCTTGGTATAACCACCGCTCCCCAAACTGAATGCCTACACCCAAACCAGTTAAAATTGTCATTACTTTAATGCCTCGTACAATGCTTTCAATTGCTTATATTGCCACTCTGCATACGTATCACCCTTTGGTCGTGTTTCAGTCGCTTGCACAACCGGCACGTCATGATCCTTAGCATACTGCATAGCTTGTTTGGCTAACTTGCCCGTTGATTGTGGATTGTAAATCACCACCGCCACCTTGCCATCATCAATCGCACTATTCCAAGCGCGAATGTCTGCTGGCGTCGGATCTTGGTGCTCATCAACCGCCTTTGAGAATGATTGGTTCAAGACCGTGGCCCCCAAATCAATCAACGTATTATCAAACACTGGCTCAGTTGCCATCACGGCCTTGCCTTTTAAATCAGCCTTTACTTGCTTTTGCATGGCTTGCAAGTCAGTTAAGCTGGCCATGTATTTATCCGCGTTGGCTTGGAAGTAAGCTTTTTTACTTGGCTCCAACTGCGCGTATGTCTTAACCAACTGCTTTGACAGCCGCTCAGCCGCATCCGTCTTATACCAGAAGTGTTCGTTACCAATTGCGTCGTCATCATGTTCGTGATCCGTTTCATAGTCATGACCACCATCGGTATAGTGATACAACTTAGCTAATGACACAGCTTTGGCATCTTTATTTTGCTTAGCAAAGTTCAGACTCCAATTATCAAAGCCACCACCATTCGAGATGATGACGTTGGCTTGTTGATAGAGCTTAGTATCTGATGTTGTCGGCTCAAATTCGTGTGGATCCATATCTGGATCATCCATCACACTGGTCACAGAACCTTGGTTACCTAAAACCGCTTTTGCGATTTCACCATAACTATCTAAACTTGCGACAACTTTGATTTTGCCGGACTGACGATCAGTGGCATTCTTCGTAGCGGCTTGATAAATCACGCCACCAATCATCGCAACAACGGCAACGGCCGGGATTGCCAATACCCAGCGACGGTTCTGTTTCTTCATGTCTATTTCCTCCGTGAAGTCGGTTATCCATCAACCAACTCACTTCCTCTCAAGTCAATTAACTCGCCATTTCACCATAATGACGTAAGCTTGAAGTTACCTTAACGGCCTCCATCCCAGTAATTATTAGTTGTCTGTGTCCCCATGCAACCGATCAGCGACCAGCGTCAAAAAATGGCTAATCGCAGTTTGATCAGATTCAGTAAAGACCGCAAAGACATTTTGATATTCTGCTAATGTCTCACGGTGGCGTTGTGCGTGGGCCGAAGCCATCGAGATGCCGAGTCCCGTTAATGACCAGCGACTCACACGCCCATCATCGGGGTCCGGGATTGCATTCACCATTGGTTCTTCTTCACCAATCAGGCCTTTCATCGCCTTCGTAATCGCTGCGCCAGATACACCCAACGCACGGGCTAACTCTGAATTCGTTTGTGGGCCATTCTGAGCAAGCAGCATCAAGACGTGACCTTGCGTTGTTGTAATTGCCGAATTTGACTCACCCAACAAGATTTCACGTTGGTTTTCTGCCATTACTCGGACATCATTTAAAAACTGATCTAACTGTTCTGCATATTCCTCTGTTGCCATGTCACCACATTCCTTTACCGGTTAATTAACCAGTTAAGAATAACATGGACTTACTTTTTTGACAACAGCAAAAAACGCCTGTATCGCTACAGACGTTTTCTTGATTATTTCTTACTATCAGCCATTGCCTTAGCAATCTCAGCTGCGTATTGTACCGAACCATTTGGATTTGGGTGGACATGATCGTCGCCCAGCCAATCGCCGTGGTCCTTAACAGCATCATACCAATCCACAATGTGCAGATTTGGATACTGACTTGCTTGGCTAGTTAGGAATTGGTTGTTTGTCGCAATCCATGAACGATCTGCATAACCGTTAACCCAGTAAACTTGGCGGTCACCGACTGTATTCATGATTTGCTTAAAGACATCTTCACCAATCGTACCGTTCGTACCAATCGAAATGACGACGTTCGGCGCCAAGACCCCACGACCAGCATATGATTGCAAGATACCCGGTACCGAGTAGGCCTGACGACCAACTGCGGCATCTGCGACCGTGTTCGGCATTAATTCTTGCAAGTCTGGCGCGACGTCAACCATGACTGAGTCACCAACTGCCGTGACCGCGTTACCGCTAATCTTGCCAAGTTGATCCTTAGTTAGACCGTACTTACTTAACAAGGCCGGGTCAACCGCCTTAGCTGCCGCTGAACTCTTCTTAGCTGACTTCTTCTTCGCATTTGATGCCTTTGCAGCCTCAAGTGCACGCTTATTTTTCGCACTAATCTCCGATGCATTGGCGTGGAGACGCTTTTGCAATTGCGTTTCAGGGCGTGGCTTGGCTGATTGCTTGGCAGCCACTGCATTAACCGTTCCCAATAAGAACACTGCTGCGACAGTCGCCATAATTTTGGCTTGGCGACTCGCAAAGAAACGCGCCTTCAGCGTTACGCCTGGTTGCATAGCTGGCTTCTTGAAACGACGGAAAACATTTTCGACGTAGCGATAACTCAATTCCGCAATTCCCAAGACGACCGCAATCTTCAATAAGTTCACGATGAATGAATCATTATGATGCGTAAACTTGTCGAAGAATACAAAGACTGGTAACTGATACAAATAGATACTATATGAACGCGTTCCTAGATAATTCAGCACCTTGTTATCCAAGGCGTGGCTCAGGAAGGATGCCGGGTGCGACGTAATCGCAATCAAGCCCGCAATGACTGCCGTAAAGACAAACATCAAGCCCATGTAAGTTGCTGACCACTGACCATTAAGCCAAAAGAACCCAATAATCGTTAGTACCAAACTACCAATCCCCAACATATCCAAGTTGCGTTTTACACGTGGTGACAACGTCATTTTCATCCGATTTGAGGGCCACGTAAACGCTAAGGCCGTTCCAAACAGTACCGCGAAAATACGCGTGTCCGTCCCGTAATAAGCGCGATTAATATTAGCAGGGTCATACATAATCCCCATCCAAATCGCTGATAGCGTTGCAACAACCAAAATTGCAATCGATACCTTCGTTCGCTTAATACGCAATGCCAACACGATAAAGACGATAATTGGCCAAATGAAGTAGAATTGCCCTTCAATTGATAATGACCATAAGTGGGTAAATGGCGAAGCACCACCCCATGAGTCAAAATATGACTCACCGTGCTTCGTCGCCCAAATATTATATATGTACAGCATATTGCTGCTAATAATTGCGCGTAAATTATAAAGTAAATCGCGTGCGAATAGCCCAATCATCGTTGCCGTGGCAAATAACATTACCACCAATGCTGGGTATAGTCGTTTGATTCGGCGTCGATAAAACCCAATCAAGTCAATTCGCCCGTTGCGATCATATTCTTGGATTAACAAATCCGTAATTAGATATCCGGATAACACAAAAAACAACGGCACCCCTAACCAACCGCCCGTTAGGCGGTTCGGCCAAAGGTGAAATACGATAACCCCGATTACAGCGATGGCGCGTAAGCCGTCAAAACCTGTAATATACCGTCGCTTTCCTGCAGAATTTTGCCCCATTTTTCTTCTCTTCCTACATTCAGTTCACTTATTAAAACTAAATTCTATAATAACGTTACTATCTAGCTACAAGCAAGCGATATTGCTGGCTTTTAGGGTTTCCTTTAGGCTTGAAACTTTTTGCAGCAGTTAGACGTCACGTTTTAGTTCACCAGTGAGTCGAATTGGGGCGCCGCAAATCCCGCAGACATACCGAAATTCGTTAATCCGGCGTTGGCGGTAAATTTCATGACCATTTTTGCAGGTATACACCCATAAATGTTTCGGTTGTTGGCGTACTTTGGCTTTCGACGTAGCCGGCGCATATTTCAAACCAGCAATCCGTTGTAACTCACTTTGAAAATAACGATCCTTATGTTGATAAGGTAGCCCTTGGATGTGGTTATGGTAGTGCACTAACTCATGCTTAATGACACCAATCAACGTTGCTTCGTTAAACTCTTCAATCATCAAGGGGTTAATTTCCAAATTGTGCGTTTGTAGCACATAGCGACCACCGGTTGTCCGCAGACGCCGGTTAAAGGTCGCTTGGTGTTGGAACGGCCGGCCAAAATCAGCCAACGACAATTTTTCAACGAGTTGTTGTAGTTCAGCGTTTGTCATCCCCAACGATCCCCACGATAATCTTTCGGTATGCGATTCGGAATCTTCACCGCCTGACGCTTTTTCACCTTGGCAGTACTAAACTGTCCTAAAGTGTCCGCTGAGGCTGACTCAAGCAGCGTACCAGCTTGCCAAACGCTATCAGCGCCGTACGCCTTCGCAAACTGCGCTTCATAGTAACGGGCAAAGTAATTCATCACCGCAATCCCCGTGTCGCTAACAACCATTTGTGCGCCACGTGGTACTAATAGCGCACCGTGCTGTAACTGCAACGCGACATTAACTTGTTCAGCCGATACACCGTCGTGCTGATCCCCCTTGGCAACAAGCCAATGCTTACCGTGTTTTTCGAGGGTTTGTGTCAGACCAGGTTGCGACCACCAACGTAACCAAGTGTACATTTCAAACGTAAACGGCACGAATGATTGACCCGCCACCACTTTGCGTACCCAATCACCAACTTCAGTCGCTTGTTGCAAGAATCGTGTTTGAATAACGGGCAGTTTTTGCCAATTTGGCCCTAAATGGTGCGCAATACGGAGGGTCTGGTAGGCTGGCTTTTCATGTTGCACAAAACTCACATACACACTCCCCGACTGTCGGGCAGATTGCACGCTCACCAAATCAACATCCGGTTCCGTTACCCGGGCCGCATTTTGCTGGATAAATTGTTGCCAAATCCGCCGACTGGCCACTTCTTGATGGTCGAGAAAGTCGATTTGAACCTTTTGATCCGCTTTCGGGTGAGTGTAAGGCTGATAAATGTCTGCCCGTGTATCCGTCACATCGACCCGAATGGCATAACCAGCATCATTATTACGACCAACCCGCACACGCGGTGGTCGGATTTTCTTATAGGCAGCGACTTTCTTAGCCATCAAGAGCTCCTTTACTAAAATTGATTCAAAATATGTTCATTAAAATTGGCATCCCGAAGCCAACTCGTTAAGAATTGGTCGCGATTACGCAGGTATAACTTACCGAATTCGTCAATCAACGCATGAAACTCACGCGCTTCATCTGGTGTGAAATCAGAATTATTCATCACGACTTTTTGGACCTTTTCATAAGTCAACTTCTCAGGGCCACCCAAGAAATTCATTAATCGGCGTGAATAGGAATCCGCAATAAATTGGGCTCGACCAAATATGTATACCAACCACACATCCGCTGTCTCATTACCAATCCCATTCACAGCACGAATGCGTTTGCGTAGTTCAGCAGTTTCCAACGCTTGCAATGGCGCCAAGTCAAAATCATATTGACCAAAGAATTCTAATGACGCTCGCAAATACTTTGCCTTGCTACGATAAAGGCCCGCTTCAAAAATGAGTTGTTCCAGCCCTTCTTGCGATAAGCCAATCAGGACTTGTGGATCAAAGCCCGTTTCACGTCCAACCTTCTCAATGACTGGATCGACAGTCTTGGCTGACGCATTTTGAATTAAAATACTGCCGACAATTGTTTCCATCCAGCGTTCAGCCGGCCACCAGCGTTGGGGCCCCATTTGATTATAGAGTTGCTCATACAACCCTCGTACATCTAACGTCTTCATTGTCTCAATCTCGCTTTAATCTCAATAATAAAAGGCTAGAGTAAACCCTAACCTTTCGTTGCTATCTATTATAGTTCATCATTCTCGTCAGCTGGCATTTCGGTGTCACCGGCTGGGCGACGCGCACCATAACGACGTTCGCGAACCACCTCTATGTAGAATTCCGCCATCGTTGCATTGTAATACGGAATTACGTAGATTGCGGCAATCCCAAAGGTCAGCGCAACCAAAATCCACCAACCGATAAAGCTCAATTGTAGCCAGAAAAAGCGTCCCTTGTAGCCTTGCATCAAGTCTTGTGAGCGTGTCAAATATTCTGACAAGCTCGTGATTTTAGCACCATTTTTAACGTCTTCTGCGAAAATCAAGCCCGCTTGCGAGTATGCAAATGACTTAATAATTCCCGGCACAATCAACAAGAAGGTCCACAATACTGTGAACAAGAAACGTAGGCCATACAATACAACGACGTCAACCAACGTCTCACGGCCCCAGAACTTCAAACTCGCTTGTACGGGGTTCGCTGGCGCTTCTTGCGACCGACGCCATTCAACAAAGGCCCACACCGTGCCTAGCCCAAAGACACCAAAGATAATTTCACTCACCATGCTTGTTGTGAACATCCCGAACAAATACTGAACCGACTCACCAAAGCCCAAAGAACTTGGATTTGGTGTTCGTTGGCCGTCCCAGAACGTTGAGACAATTTGCCATAAAATCAAAATCAATGATATTTTCAGCGAAATGCCAAAGGCCGGTCCTTTAACACGCGACCGTGCGCGCATCTTCAAATCATAATTGCTTAGCATACCCATATCCTTATCTATATCCCTTTACTCTAGCTATTAGTTTAACATACTCGACTTAGCGGGGATTTACGGTTATTTAACAAAAAAGGCGGCGTGCATTGCTGCACACCGCCCTCAGTAGCTGGGATAGCTGGATTCGAACCAGCGATACACGGTACCAAAAACCGATGCCTTACCACTTGGCCATATCCCAATCATTTTTCAACGAATATTATAATAACGCTGCTTACTTTTTGTGTCAACAATTTTTGACAGTCGTTTTAAAAGCAACAAAAAAGCCGGCAAGCGTATTCGCTCACCGACTTTCATCAGCTGGGATAGCTGGATTCGAACCAGCGATACACGGTACCAAAAACCGATGCCTTACCACTTGGCCATATCCCAATGATGCGATGGGGGCTATAGGATTCGAACCTATGAACCCGAAGGAATGGATTTACAGTCCACCGCGTTTGACCAGACTTCGCTAAACCCCCGCAACAACAAGATATATATTACCAAGTATCCCACAAGTTGGCAACCCCTTTTTTGAAATTAAATCATTATTATTGCAAAATATATGATGCAAATAGAAAAAGACCAGGTTACCCTAGTCTTTTTTCTGCTATTTATTATGCTGCTAGCAAACTCTTAGCCAAGTAGAAGCAACCAAGAACTCCCGCATTGTCACCGTTTCCCACGGTAACAATGTACTTATCCAAATCATCAACTGGCAAGTAATCAGCTAATTGTTCTGCAAACGCCTTGCGCACCATTGGCAACAAGACTTCACGGTGTGGCACACCACCACCGAAAACAATGCGGTCTGGGCGCAACGTGACGGTGTATGTCACAGCCGCTTGGGCCAAGTAGTAGGCCTCGATTTCCCAGGCCAAGTGATCATCTGGCAATGACTTAGCTGATTCGTGCCAACGATCTTCAATCGCTGGGCCGGCAGCCAAACCTTCTAAGCACGCATCCCCGTGGAATGGGCAATGCCCTGCATAGTTATCTTGTGGGTGCTTGCGCATCATAATGTGCCCAGCTTCAGGGTGTGAGTTACCACTCAACAAGTGACCGTGTTGGATAATACCAGCACCTACCCCAGTTCCAACTGTCAGATATACCACGTTTTCAACATCTGAAGCCGCCCCAGAAACGTATTCTGACCAGCCTGCACCGTTCACATCTGTCGTCCAGAAGTAAGGGATGTCACGCCAAGCCTTCATAGCACCCAAGAAATCATAACCTGACCAACCACGCTTAGGCGTATCCAACACATAACCATAAGTACGACTGTCTGGGTTAATATCAATTGGTCCAAAGGCCGCAATCCCGATTGCCGCAATATCCTCGTATTGATCAAAGAATGCGATGACTTGTGCAAGCGTTCCCGCACCATCTAAGGTTGGAAAACTCTCACGTGCAATGACCGTATCCGGGTCATTAACGTCCGCAACCGCAACAACAAACTTCGTACCACCTGCTTCAATAGCCCCCAAAAGTGACATGATTTATTCCTCCTATAACACTGACAACTTTGAAATCAAAATTGCACCAACAATTACCAACACCGTTCCAAGCAAAATGTACCCCATTTGACGCTTTGTCTTATGCTCACCAAGAATAAAGATGGCGCCAAAGGTTCCAACAATAATACCGGTTTGTGACAATGTCGTCGCCGTTGCTTGCCCAACGTCTGGATTTCCAGTTGAGATGAACATAAAGACATTTCCCAATGCCCATACCAAACCAGTAATGACTTGACGTGCCGTTCCAGACTTCATGATGTTGTTCGTTTCCTTAAAGTAGAACGCTACAATCAACAAAGCACCTAGAATTTGACCAACTGATTGTGGTGCCACAATCGCTGTCATATAGTCCAATCCATTATTTTGGTTGTGAACGGCATCTGAGATGTAGCCCCACTTGTTAAGCAAGTTAGGCAACACAAAGTACATCATAAAGGCTAGTGTTGACACGATAACCGCTGAAACACCACCCTTGAAGTCACGCTCTGGGTTCGTTTCCGCTGGCGCGTTCTTATCGCGAACGGTCGTCAACAAAGCACCACCTGTTACCAGCGCAATTGACAAGACCCCGAAGAACCACATCCGACCCGTGTGCCATTCACCAAGCACTGCCGCGGCCATCAAAGCGTTCCCAACGATTTGCCCGGATGTCGAAAGCGGATTTCCAATCGACACCCCTAGTTTCTTAAAGCCAATCAGTTGGCCAACCTGGCCAACCGCCCAAATCAAACCTGAAATAAATCCAACAATCCAAATCCGTGAATTAAATGCATAATCCATCCCGGCATTCGGAATAACGAAGAAGGCCAAGGTACCAAAACCAAGTATGATGGCCCCAATGGTCATCCCCATAATTCCTTGCGCCGCAGTTCCACCGGCTTTAGTCGTAACGATTCCAACAGAACCCCACGCTAATGCCGGCACTAATGCGATTAAAATTGACATAATAGCTCCCCTAATCAAAAAATTTGCCACTCAACACCTACTACGCTACCCGTTTGAAACCGCTTACACAATTAACATTTTTTAATTTCCCGTCATTTTTTAGATAATTTAGTCAAAAAACACCCGATTTCTGTAAGCAAACAGACAATCGGGTGTTTAAAAATTAATTGTATTTAATTAAGCATTTTTACGGTCACGCATAAAGAGCGCGGCACCAATTGCACCAATAAAGACCGTAATTGCAGCGGTAATCCCCACTGCAATCATGCCCTTATCATAACCATGTAGTACGACTTGTTGGAAGTCATACGCGAACGGTGCCTTAGTCAGGCGATCGCTAAAGGCAACCGCGTGGCCAGAAAATGGCCCAGCTTCAACCAAGGCCTTGTGCAAGCCAGTCGCTGCCGCTTCAGGCATCTTGACCGTTCCAAGGTGCGCATTCAAGTAGTCTTCATAGTGATTCGTCTGGGTCAAACCAAGCATCACGACACCGAACGATACACCGAATTGGCGGAAAACATTAAGCAACCCAGCTGCCATCCCCATTTCATATGGGGCAACACCTTCAAGCCCAGCCGTATTCAACATCGGGTTAACGATCGCATTCGTCAATCCCATCAAGACCATTGCTGGTACCAATTGGCTAAACGTTAGCTTCGTCGTCATGGCGTTGGCCAGCAACAAGAAGCCAATTCCACCAAGCAACAAAGCGCCTGAAATCATCCACTTCTTTGAGAACTTGTTACCCAAGATACCGGTTACCGGTCCCAAAATCAGTGACCAAATTGAAATCACTAGCTGACGCAAACCAGTTTGGAATGCCGTGTAGCCCATGTAATTTTGCATCAACCCCGTTAGATAGGCGTTGATGGCATACACACCAGCTCCCAACGTAAAGGCAACGATTACAGCACCCACAAAGTTAACGCTCTTAAACATCTTCAAGTTCATCATTGGCGTCTTCACACGCAACTCAACCAACACGAAGATAACTGCCAAGACGATACCTGCAATCAACCAACCGGCGATACGGGCGTCAGTCCACGCCCAGTGCACGTGGCTTTCCTTTTGAATCAAACCATACACAGCTGAGAACAAGGCTGCCGCTGACAAGAGCATACCTACGAAATCAATCTTTTGACCCTTACCATAGCTTGGCGTTTCTTTAACGTTAATCCACGTCATGATAACCGCGATGATACCGACGGGCACATTAATATAGAAGATTGATGGCCAACCAAAGGCTTCAACTAGGTAACCACCCACCAAGGGGCCTGACGCCGTCGACAAACCAATGACAGAACCTAGGATTCCTAGCGCTGTACCGCGCTCGCGACCTTCAAAGTTTGAAGCAACCAATGCCATTGCCAATGACATCAAGCCTGAGCCTCCAATCGCTTGGACCCCGCGCCCAATGTCGAGCACTGTTAGTGACGTTGCCATCCCGTTAACCGCTGAGGCAATGACGAAAACGAACATGCTGGCGATAAATATCTTCTTACGACCAAACATATCACCAAGCTTCGACACAATCAGCAACATGACCGCAAACACGATTGTGTACGCATTTAGGACCCATTGCAGATTATTAAACGTTGTCTTAAAATCAACCGCCATCGTTGGCAATGCCACATTCACAACCGTAACGTCCAACAAGGCCATAAAGACGCCCAAAGACATGGCTGCCAAGGCTAACCACTTCTTGTATGACTTCTCTTCTGTCATTCTCTTCCACCTAATTCTTATTTTTTTCGACAAGAATTGATTATAGGCGCTTTTACTTACTTTTCCAACAGAAAAAGAGCAGCTGATGGAAAATCATCAACTGCTCTTTTCATTTACTATTTAACACCGGCCATCAAGCGCTTGATGCGTGGTACCAAGAATACCAAGACTACACCAAGTACAACTGAGGCGATTCCGAACCAAGCGAAGTAAGCTACTTCGTTCTTAGGGTTGTACAACGTTACCAACTGGGCGTTCAACGCTGAACCAGCTGATGAAGCCAAGAACCACATTGACATCATTTGTGACATGAATGCCTTAGGCGCTAGCTTCGTTGTAACTGACAAACCAACTGGTGAAATCAACATTTCACCGATGATAACCAAGGCCCATGAGCCAACCAACCAAAGTGGTGACACCTTACCAGCCGTACCAAACATTGCACCAGGCAAGGCCATCAACAAGAATGACGCACCGGCGAACATCAAACCAATCGCAAACTTCATTGGTGAAGATGGTTGGTTCTTTTGCCACTTAACCCACAACCAGGCAAAGAATGGCGTGTATAGCATGATGAACAATGGGTTCAATGATTGGAACCATGACGCTGGGAACCATGACGTATCAACACGTTCGGCAGCAAAAGTTGCCAAAACGATTGATCCTTGTTCTTCAATGGCCCAGAACAACACAGCCGCCAAGAACAATGGAATGTATGAGACAACGCGTGAACGCTCTTCCTTGTTAACCTTAGCTGACGTAATCATCAACGTGAAGTAACCGATTGGCAACAAAATAGCGACAATCGTCAACAGGTTAACGAAGTTCTGCAAGCTCGTCCAGCCCATCAAAACCATCAACAAGACAACCAACGCAAAGGCGATGACACCAAGGACAATCTTCGTGACCAAAGGCTTCACTTCTTGCGGTTGCAATGGATCTGGGGCGTACATTGAATCTTCGTGCAAGTGCTTGCCACCAAAGTGGAATTGCAACAATCCGAAGAACATACCAATAGCAGCCAATGAGAAGGCGATGTGGAAGCCGGCTTGCTCTTGCGTCCAACCAACTAGCAATGGGGCGATAAATGAACCCAAGTTGATTCCGAAGACGAAGATTGAGAACCCAGCATCACGGGCTGAATCACCATCTTTATAAAGTGACCCAACCAATGATGAAACGTTAGGCTTCAACAAACCAGTTCCCAACACAATCAAAATCATTGATGCGAACATGGCTGGGGCGCCGAATGGCAATGACAAGGCGATGTGACCAAACATGATCAACACACCACCCCAGAAGACCGTGCGACGTTGCCCTAGCAAACGGTCAGCGATGAAACCACCGACAACACCTGATAGGTAAACCATTGACGCATAGATGGCCATGATTGAAGCTGCCGTTGCCTTTGTGACGTTCAAATCACCTGTCGCAATCAAATGCCACATGTAGTAAAGCAAGATGGCCTTCATACCATAGTAACTGAAACGCTCCCACATTTCGGTCATAAACAATGTTTGTAGACCACGTGGTTGTCCCAGGAATTTCTTTTCTGATTCCATAGAAAAGCTCCTTACGAATTTATATTTATTTGTTTTAACATAACTAATTCATTAGAAAATACTTATTAAGTTTACTTGAATTTCTTCATTTCCACAAGAAGGTATCAGAAATTGATTTTACTTTTTCCTACAAGGATAGTTTCGCGTTTGGTACAATGAATTGATATATCAGGAAAGAAAGGCGATATCATGGTTAAAATCGCTGTTACAAGTGACAATCACTTGGACATAAATAAGCAAGAGCCCGCCGAAATTTTAGCGAAACAAACACAAAAAATTCTAGAAATGAACGTTAATTATTACCTAATTGCTGGTGACCTATTTAACGATTTTAAGAAATCAATGGCATATGTGAGTGATTTACAAGAAAACCTGGGCGACCAGACCAAAGTCTTGTTTATTGCTGGTAATCACGACATGGGTCGCGGCACGGATTTTGCCGAGCTCGAATCACCCGTTAATGATTTTTACCTTCATAATAAGTACGTCGACATCCCTGGCACGGATTGGCGGATTATCGGCCACAATGGTTGGTATGATTACTTATTTGCTCGAGGCATTGACCCGGCAGATGTTGCTGCCTTCCGCCGTGGTTTTTACTACGACCGGATTATTGAACAACCAATGACTGATCCGGAGCGCATGGATTTAGGGTTAGCCCAAATGAAGGTACTCCTCGATGACGCGCAGGCCGCCGGTAAGCAAGTCATTTTCATGACCCACTTTGCACCAATTGGTGATGAATTAATTTTCCCAATCGGCGATCGACGCTGGGCAACTGTGAACGGCGTCTTAGGGTCTCCACGCACTGGCGAACTACTCGAAAGTTATGACAATGTGCGTCATGTCTTTTACGGTCACATTCACGTCACCGTGCCACCACGTGAAAAAAATGGGGTTATTTACTACAACCCCAGCGTTGGTTATAACCGCCGACGCTTGCAAGAATGGACCGCTGATAACTTCTTTGATGCTTGGCAAAACAAAGTTCAAGAAATAGTGTTGACATCTAAATAAATATTCTGTATAGTATATATTCGTTGAGGCGATACATATCGCTAAAGCGTTTATATGATGGGGGTTTAGCGAAGTCTGGTCAAACGCGGTGGACTGTAAATCCATTCCTTCGGGTTCATAGGTTCGAATCCTATAGCCCCCATTTATTATTGGGATATGGCCAAGTGGTAAGGCATCGGTTTTTGGTACCGTGTATCGCTGGTTCGAATCCAGCTATCCCAGCTAACGAAGTCGATGAGCATTTGCTTGTCGGCTTTTTTGTTATATTTTTTAGTTTACAGCCTGATTAATGCGGTTAATTTCATGTTTGTCCTGTTTTTCGCACTATTTTTCCTGTACAATGGTAAGCGTTCTATCTTTAAGGAGGTCACATGAAACTTAAGTGGACTGTCATCACCCTAATCGCCCTCGCTGCAACTGCAGCCGGGATCTACTGGGGTGTTGATGCATTCAATGAAAACAAAAGCTATCAAGGCAATATGCGTAATGCGCGTAATGCCGTCGCGGCCCACAACTGGTCAGATGCTGCTATCTACTATTCTGCAGCGCGCAGTGTTCGCGTTTCCGTCGAAAACCGCACCGCCCTTGAGCAACTTAACTACCTTAAGCGAGCGGACAAAGAAATTCGCCACAACAATTGGCAATCAGCTTTAAACCTGTATAGCCTGGTATTGGCAACGAACGGCGGCGTTGATCTGTTAAACAAAGCCGCCAAAAGTGGCGAAGATTACGTGACGGCACTTAAGAACGCCGATGAGTCAGCGGACAAAGCCTCTTCGCTACAAGTTGCGCTTGATAAGAAGTCTTCCGAACTCACCAAGGCACGTTCTTCTGCAGAAGCTGCTGTTAAAACAGCAAATGATGCAGCCAAGGCCGCACAAGACTCTGCTAAGAGCGCCGTAGATGCAGCGAATGATAACGCAACCGATCTGTCGAAGGCCCTATCCTCACAACAGGCTGCGGACAAAGCTGAAGCTAAAAGTGAAGCTGCCGATACTAAGACATCAAAAGTCGATAATCATAAGAAAGACAAAGCCAACTAACAAATTAAATAGCCGCAGGATCATGTAACATCATGATCCTGCGGCTATTCTCATATAATCAACTATTAAAATGACGCTTTCATTTTGGCAGCAGTGGCAACTGAATAAATCGCAATTAGCACCCCAACCATCAACATGACAGCAGCACCGATATTGCCAACAAAGTGTGAGGCTGACACCATCACACCGGCGACAATATTTCCCAGCGGCCGCGTCGCAGCAAAGGCGCCTGAGTAAGCCCCGAGCTTCTCAGGGTTCATCATATCCGCACGCAACGTCTGACTTGATGGCACATTAATCATTTCACCAACTGTGAAGACAACCGCCGTAAAGGCCAGTGGCCAAAAGTCACGGAGCAAGAAGGCCATGGCAAACCCGAGGCCTTGCAAGAATGTTCCAATCATATAACCACGGATTAGCGGCCAGCGATTTGTCATATGATTAAATGCTGACATCGTTAAGACGATTAAGACCGTATTAATCACCAGCATAAACGACAGCATCCGTTGACCATAGAAATGAATGCCAAACAGCGTGTAGTCGCGGAACGATTCTGCCAAGTGCGCTGCCAAATAGAAATCTGGTTGTGAATAAACCACGACCGAGAAAATCGTTCCGAACATGAATAGCAAGTAACGCTTATCCGTCAGCACATGCCCGTATGACTTGATAGCACTCCAGACTGACGAATTCGTCTTAACGGTGGTCATATCCAGCGTTTCCGACATCCCCCACTTGATAATCGCTGCATTAATAATGCCGACAATCATTGATCCCATTAACAATTCAAAGAGGTAATCGCGGAAGAACCAACCCCCAACGGCTGCCCCAATCATCACACCAATGTTAATGATCCAATAAATCAACGCAAAGACAAACTTACGATTTTTCAATGTTGACGAGTCAATCATCATCGCTTGCTCAGCCGGGTCAGCGAACGACGCCCCAACCGAAGCAGTCAGGAACCCAACAAAGGTGATGTACGGATTGGTATACCACGGCGAATTCATCAGCATAGCTAGCGCATAGCCACCAATAATCATGGCCGAGCCAATCAAGATGGTCTTTTTTCGCCCCAAAACGTCGGCTAAGTGACCGCCGTACAGCCCGGCAATAAAACCAGCTACCGAAACAGCAATCAGCAAAAAACCGGTAATGAAGGCCCCAAAATATTCAACGTAATAAACCGTTACGTTTGGCCCAATTGAGCTACCCAGTAAGACTGTTAGAAAAACAGTTAATGATCGCAGCTTCAAATTACGATCCAACTGCATGAAATCTTGCAACTTTCCGCCCTCCTTTTTCTGTCATAATCTAATTAGCATAACACAAAGAAACCGCTGTTCATACACAAAACAGCGGTTATATTATAATTCAATTAGATTTAATTACTTCACGTAAGCATGTGATATCAATTGGCTATCAATCTCATCAGTTGGAATGGTCATCGCAACTGCACCAACATACATCGGCGCAATTTCACCACGCTGGAAAACCAACACGAGTTCACCCTTGTTATTAATATAGAACGTCTGCTTAGGTCCAATCGCTGCGACCGGTGTGTCATACTGCTTCGACGCTGCGATTTGTTCATTGACATAATTTTTCAAAATTGCCTGATAGGCGTTCGCCTTAAATAGCATCGGCAGTGTTACGACCAGCCCATTTTGCTTATCAATTGTTGTGTAACGCAGCTTCGTAGCGGTATCGGCCGACGAGATATCCTGACGACGTTCCAGCACAAGCAGCTGCTCATTGTTCACCTTTTCAGCATAGGTTTGTGTCATCGACTTGGGCGTATCATTGGTCTTATTCATGAACGACTCGTATAATGCGCGACCCTCTTCTGCATAGGCCGTATTTAACTTATCAGATAATTGCCGGTCACGTAGGTTCGTCAACAAGGGTACCTTAATATCCGCATACGACGTCTTGTCGACATGCTTGTACTCGCGGAACAATAAAACTTTCACGGCATCACGCACAACTGGCACCCGTTCTGATGCATTCGCGAATGAATACGATGTGTTAAGCGCCAGCGTAAAAACTGCTGCTACAGCACCGACACCAATCACTGATGATTGCCACCAGTTCAAGCGCTTGCGCTTTGGTTCAGTTGCTACAATCGCTTGGTTGATAACAGCCGTCAACTTTTCAGTTGGAATGTCCTGTTGTGTATACTGCATCTTCAAATCTGCTAAAGTCATGTTAAATTCCCCCGTCCATCAAGGCTTCCAATTTCTTCAGACTGCGATAATACGTTGTTTTGACCGTATTTTCAGACAACTGCAATGTCAGCGCAATTTCCCCAAAGGTTTGATCTTCAAAAAAATGCAACCGAATAATCGCCTGTTCTTTATCAGACAAATCACTCACCGCTTGTTCAAGTGCTAAGCGGGTTTCTGGTGCAACTCCCGCCAAAGCTGGCATAAACGTTAAGACCTCGTCACCAATTTCATGACGGCGAGCTTGTTTACGTTGTGCATCGATGGCTGTATTAATCAAAATTCGAAACAGCCAGGTCTTGAGATATTGTTTCTCCTTCACCTGTCTAACTTGACGTAACGCTTTTTCAGCACTGATTTGCACGATATCCAGCGCCTCTGCTTCCGTGTGAACGTAGCCTAACGCAACGCGGTACAACGCCGTTTGATTTTCTTTCAGCGTTGCGATTAATTCTTCACGCATGTTACGTTCCCCCTAACTTTCAACACTTATTAGACGCTGTGATGCATGGAATAGTTTCAAAATTAAAAAAACACGCCGTTAAGCGTGTTTTTTATTACTCGGCGTCGCTGTTAGCTTCTTCTTCCGCAACAGCTGCTTCGTATGCCAAGACGCGTGCTGACACGTCCATGACGATATTATCTTCATCACGGATTGAGACAATCAATCCTTTGCCCAACCATGAGTGGTCACCAGAGTAAGGCATTTCCATCTCTTGTTGGAAATCACCATCGTGTTGGACGAACATCACACCCACGATACTATCTGTGTAGTCATCCGCAAACCAAATCTCAACTTCAGGGAACATGATGGCCTTGTAGTTCATCATCGTATCAAACATTCCCCAAACTGCAGTCTGCGCTTCCTCAGGTAGTCGCTTAGCAAGTTCTTCAGTAACAACGCGTGACTTAGTAGATTCAAACATTATATATAGTTCCTCACTCTAGATGTGGTAAAATTAATTCATATAAAGTATACCACGGAAGGACAATCTGCCAAATGAACGAATATCTATCATGGCGCGAAGGCCTAAAGGAAGTCGAATTCCCACACTGGGAGGACTTGCCAACATTTGACTTGTACATGGATCAGGTCGTTGAATATGTAAATGAAGTCTTGGCACCTTTAAACATGCCGGCTGTCACGTCAACGATGATTAACAATTATGTTAAGCAAAAGGTCATCTTGGCACCCGTTAAAAAGAAGTACCAAACGATGCAAATTGCGGATATCTTGATTATTTCATTGATGAAGCCCGTCTTCTCACTGGAAGAAATCCGTGCAGCCATCGATCAAGTGACGATTGGTGATTACCCTAAGAAGGCGTACAACGCGTTCGTTGATGCGTTGATGGCGCGTTTACAAGGGCCTGTGCCAGTTGAATTTGATCCTGACAACATTGATCTTCAGCTAATGCGCGACGCTGCCAACGTCGTCTTCCACAAAATGGAAGCTGAGAAGTTACTGGCCCTCATGCGTGAACGCAACCCAATCAAGGAAGTGCCTACTAAGAAGTAGTCTTCTGGTTTTGCGAGTTGGGTTGTGGGGTCGTCGCGTTGCGACGAGGCATGGGGGTGGGGAAGCGCCTCCGACAAAGATTGCATCCGGGCAACTCCGCCGGCGCGAGCACCGGCTAGCACCCAAATAATTATGCTAAGGGTCAGGGGCCGTATCGCCTTATCTAACCGGCGGTCGGCCGAACTTGTGAGTTACCCTGCTACAATCGCTACGTCACTTCCCCACCCCCATGCCAGCAGCCAAGATAGTCTCTATTTGTTTGATTATCATTGAATAGGGTTACACGTCCATTCATGTTTCCCCTTCTCAGCACTTTGATAGGCAAAACCAACAGAGAACAACCTGTTGCTCGTGCAGCAGCACGACATATGTTAACCAAATTCAAAAAGCACAACACCTGCATTAGGCGTTGTGCTTTTTTGGTATTTATTCAAATAGGCTCATAATGACGCGCTTCGCATCGCGGTACCATTGTACAACTTGTGATGCTTGTGCAACATCACGGGTCATGATCAAATCTACCTTAGGCGGACTTGCTAAATAGTCATTCGCTGCGTTACGTTCGGCTGTTGTGCCCCCATCAACGAAAACCGTTTCTTGGTGATCAACAACATGCCCCTTCGCAATTGGCGCAATCATATCGTTATTTGACCGAATCGTCATGTTGAGTTTGCCGTCACGTAATGCGGTTGGCACGAACATTGAGACTGCCGTCTTCGTAACGATTGGGAAACGCTCTTCCCCATCGCGAGCTTCTTCAACTTGCACACGTTGAATAACCGTTCCCTTAGCCAAGGTCTTAACTGTCATCGCTGACTTCACCGCATTCAACATCGCCACCGTTTGTGAGAATGTGTGGTCACTACCAAGCACTACCGTCACCACTTGGCGACCTTCCAAGGTTGTTAACCCAATAAACGTGCTGTGAACCGACAAGGCATAGCCTGTTTTAAGACCGGTAAACTTATATCCTTGGCCATCAGCTAACAATTTATCTGAGTTTTCAATTGTTTCAGTTCCGGTATCCCCACTTGGAACCTCCGCCGTTTGCATACTCGTAATCTGTTGGATTTCAGGGTAATCAGTCACCAAATGACGACCAACAATCGCCAATTCACGGGCCGACAGTTCGTTCTCAACATCTGCCCCCAGCTTAGGATTCGTTAACGCACCCATATCACCATTCGTCAAACCGGCACCAGATACAATGGTTGTATCCTTGATGCCCCATCTGGTTAGCAAATCTTGAATTTGTTGGTTAACACCCGTATCCGTACCAGACACGGCATAGCCCAACGCTAACGCCGCTGCATTCGCTGATTTAATCAACGCCATTTCCATCAACTCTTGAATCGTATAGGTACGGTCCGTGCTAAGAGGCACATTAGCCAAAGCTGGCTCGTTACTAATAGCGACAATCGAAGCTGGCACTTTAATTTGTGACTGCATCGACAGACGCCCCTCTTTAATGGCTTGTTCAACCAAATAAACCGTCAATAATTTTGAAATTGAGGCAATCGGCATCCGCTCATTACCATTTTTATCTGCTAACACCTGGCCAGTCTGCACATCGGCCACCACTGCACTTTGCGCGTCCACTTTGGGCGTCACCGTTGCAGCTGATGCCGACGTAGCAATCCCTGTCACTAATAGAATTCCCGCCAGCAAGCCTGCCCACACACGCTTTGTCATATCTCTTAGGCCTCGTTTCCTAGTTCTGGTTGTAAAGGCAATTGGACAATGAAACTTGTCAAATCATCATCTGACTCAACTCGCACCGTCCCCCCATGTGCCTCGACAACGCCATTCACGATTGCTAACCCAAGGCCGGTCCCACCCGTCTTGGTATTCCGTGAACTTTCCACCCGATAAAAGCGATCAAACAACCGCTTGATTGAATCGGCTGGAATTTTTTCACCGTTATTTTGCACGCGAACTTCTACATAATTTTCGCTTTTGTTAGTCTTGGCTGTCAACCGCACAAATGTTGCGCCATCGCCATACTTCAAAGCGTTATTAATCAAATTCATAAAGACACGTGCCAAACGGTCAGGATCCCCAACCATTTCAATCGTATCCGGATTGGTAACCGCTGAGACAACAACGTGCTTATTCTTAGCTTCTAACTCGTAGTTAACTGCCAATTGTTGCAACATGGCCGCTAAATCCAACGGCGCCCAACGCAACTTGAAATCAACCTGGTGGACCTGTGTGTAATCAAACAGATCTTCAACCAAAGACTTCATTTGGCCCGCCTTCGAAAAGGCCGTGTTAGCATATTTCACCAAATCCTTGCGTGCTAACTTTTCATCTTCATCATTAATAATCAGGCCTAAGTACCCCAAAATTGATGTTAATGGTGTCCGCAAATCGTGCGACACATTCGTAATCATTTCGTCCTTTGAACGCTCAATCTCACGTTCTTCAGCCATTGCAGCTTGTGCGGCATCAAAAACGCCATTCACATTCGTTACGAGGGGCCGCAACCGACGTCCCCAACGCTTTTCCGGCAATCCTTCACTTTCTGTATCACGAACACGTGGTGCCAAATCACTCACCGCTTCGATTAAGCGGTTAAGCAATACTGCTTCGTAGAAATGGCGAATCAACAACAGCCACAACACAACGACCACTAAGCCAACGATAATGACAAGTGGTTGTTGCTGTGCCCAAGCCGCTTGTAATTCAAGCAACCAGTTGGCACTTGTCCAGGCTGAACGGGTGACTAAGATGCCCCCAATGCCCATAAATACAAAAAGCAGGGCCGAAACGACTGCCTTGACCACCCACAGGAGCCAATCCAGTACACTAAGTTTCATCCCTACTTCTCACTTTCTATTGCATAGATGCAAATCTATACCTTACAAAACTTCAATCTTGTAACCAACACCCCAAACGGTTTGAACCACTTGGTTACCACCAGTTGCCGCTTCCAACTTATCGCGCAAGTGTGAAACGTGCACCATAACTGTCTTAGCAGACACAACTGATTCTTGTTGCCAAACACGTTCGAAAATGTCGTCAGCGCTGAACACACGATTTGGGTGTGAGGCCAACAAATACAAGATACCGAACTCCAACGCCGTCAAGTTAACCTCAACACCGTCAGCCGTCTTAACTTCATGGCTATCCTTGTTAATCGTCAAAGGTCCAATGTCCAAGACTTCTGGCGTTGCTTGTGCCATACCGTTTTGGGCACGACGCAACAATGCACGAACACGGGCCATTACTTCAAGTGGGTTGAATGGCTTCGTTACGTAGTCATCCGCTCCCGTAATCAACCCTTGAATCTTGTCCATCGCACCTGACTTAGCAGACAACATCAAGATTGGCACGGGGTTGTCCTTACGAACTTCCTTCAACACTTCCGTACCGTTCATATCAGGCATCATGATATCCAAAATAATCAAACCAATATCAGGGTTCGTGCGAATCTTTGTCATCGCTTCCCTACCATCACTGGCAATCACTGGCTCGTAACCTTCGTTCTTCACGTAGATTTCAAGCAATTCAGCAATTTCGTGATCATCGTCAACAATCAAAATCTTCATGGCTAATCCCTCACTGATTTCTGTGCTTACTTCGTGTCTTGACGTGGACGTGTTGCACTACCCAAGAACCCACCTTGAATACCCGTCTTAACGCGCCAGAAGCGGAAGCCGATAAAGGCTAATACCGCAAGGATCAAGTAGACCCAACCTGGCAACAATGGGTTGATGATTGATGGCAAGTAGGCGAAGCCCATGTATGCCAAGAACCAAAGGACAAACGCACCAACAGAAACCACAATCTTCTTCCAAAGTGGTGTCTGTACGCCATCCTTGCTTGGTGCAAGGGTCATCGTTACGGCAGCGAAGAAGACACCACCCAACAATGACGTCAAAACAAGTGATGTGATACCTGCTGCCCCAGCGCTACCGGCTTGGTTAGCCTTGCTGAACATCAACGTCAAGCCAAACATAAAGCTAAACATCATAAAGAAGGCAATGGCATTGTCAACCATCAATGGCCAGAAGCCGTACGTGGCATAACCACGGGCTGGCGTCTCGGCCGCTTGCTTCGCCTTGAAGCCCAATGATTCAGCTGGCGTGTTAAACAATTGCTTCGCTGTGGCACCCGTCTTTTGACCGTCCAACAACTTTGCCCCAACTTCGGCAATCAAACCGGCCTTTGATGCATCCCCATCAACGAGTTGCACCATTTGCCAAATAAATTCTTGATTACGCTTCGTCAAACCAGATGTTGCCAAATCGGCACGCGTTGGCAACGCTGGTTGAGCTTGCGTTTCTTGTGATTCTGTCATGTAGTCCCCCAATTAAACGTTGAACAAGAATTCGATGATATCACCGTCTTGTACAACGTATTCCTTACCTTCTGAACGGCGACGGCCAGCTTCCTTAACAGCCTTCATTGAACCATATTCGTCCAAATCAGCAAAAGCGACCGTTTCAGCACGGATAAAGCCACGCTCGAAGTCAGAGTGAATAACTCCGGCAACTTGTGGTGCCTTCATACCGGCACGGAACGTCCAAGCACGCGTCTCCTTACCACCAGCGGTAAAGAACGTCCGCAAGTCCAACAAGTGGTAGGCTGAACGAATCAAACGGTTCAAACCTGGTTCCGTAATGCCTTGCAATTCCATCAATTCGGCCTTGTCTTCATCATCCATACCGGCCAACTCTTCTTCAGCACGGGCTGAAATACCGATGACATCAGCATTTTCAGCAGCCGCAAATTCCTTGATTTGTTGGAAGTACTTTGATGCTTCTGGATCAGCCATATCGTCTTCCGCCACGTTTGCCACGTACAAGACGGGCTTTGACGTCAACAAGAACAACCCACGCACAATCTTTTGCTCGTCTTCGTTCCAGTCAATTGAACGGGCTGGCTTACCCTCTTCCAAAACAGGCTTCAACTTAGCCAAGACCTCAAATTCTGCCGCAGCGTCCTTATCCTTAGCTTGCTTGGCCTTCTTTTCAACCGTCGCATAACGCTTATCAACAGATTCCAAATCGGCCAAAATCAATTCCAAATTAATGGTGTTGATATCGTCGATTGGGTCAACCTTACCGCTAACGTGAGTAATGTCATCATCATCGAACGCACGAACCACGTGAACAATGGCGTTCACTTGACGGATGTTCTCCAAGAACTTGTTACCCAAACCTTCACCCTTTGAGGCACCCTTAACGATTCCGGCAATGTCAGTAAATTCAAAGGTCGTTGGTACGATCTTGTCAGCTGGCACCAATTCTTGAATACGAGCCAAACGATCATCAGGCACTTCGACCATTCCCACGTTTGGTTCAATCGTGGCGAATGGGTAGTTAGCCATTTCGGCACCTGCCTTGGTGATTGCGTTAAACAAAGTTGACTTACCAACGTTTGGCAAACCAACGATTCCTGCTGTAAGAGCCATTTTTTATATACCTATCTCTCTAAATTAATCTTGTTGTTCTGACGCCTTGCGCAAAATACGCTTCAAGCGCTTATCAAAATCGTGGCGTGTCATCATGACTTGGTGACCGCAACCTTGGCACGTCAACTTAATGTCCGCACCAACGCGCATAATTTCCCACTCATTTGCGCCACACGCGTGTGGCTTCTTCATTTCAACGATATCATGCAAGTTGTACATTTATCCAACCCCCACTTAGTCCTCATCGAATGAAATGCCCAATACATCAAAGATGCGGTTCAAATCATCATCTGACAAGTATGCAATTTCAATTTTACCAGCGCCCTTGCGATTACGCGTCACATTGACCTTGGTACCAAACTTATCTTCCAGAGCAGCGGTCGTCGCCTTCAAGTATGCTGATGGTTCCTCAGCGCCCTTGCTGGTTGGATCTGACTGTTCATTCAACTTATTAACCAGTTGCTCCAATTGACGCACGGTCATGCCTTCAGCGATGGCGCGCTTGGCCACTGGCACAATGCGACGCTTGTTACGCAAACCAAGTAGCGTCCGAGCTTGCCCCATTGAAAGCTCGCCTGCATTCAGGAGGTCCTTCACTTCATCAGGCAAGTTCAACAAGCGTAGGAAATTAGCCACGGCTGACCGGGCCTTTCCCAAGCGCTTGGCCACTTGTTCTTGCGTTAACTTCAACGCATCCATCATATCGCGGTACGCTTGGGCCTCTTCAAGGGGCGTCAAGTCTTCACGTTGCAAGTTTTCCAAAATGGCCGCTTGCAACATCTGATCGTCATCTAACTTACGTACAATCGCTGGTACTTCAGTCATACCGGCCAATTGTGACGCACGCCAACGACGCTCACCCGCCAACAATTCATATTGCGCATTGTCTTTTGGATTGTGGCGGACAATTACCGGTTGCAACACACCATTTTCCTTGATTGAAGCCGCTAAATCTTGCAAAGCGTCTTGATCAAAAACATGTCGCGGTTGGAACGGATTTGCCACAATCTTATCGATAGCTAGGTCACGAACAGAGTCGTTCGTGGCGATGGTTGTATCAAGACCTTGTGAATCAAACAGGGCGCCTAGACCGCCACCGTTACCACCAAGGCCTCCCAAACCTGACTTCTTAGCGTTCGCCATGAGCAGCCAAGACCTCCTTTGCCAAGTCCATGTATACTTCAGAACCCTTTGACTTAGGGTCGTAATCAATAATAGCCAACCCGCGTGATGGCGCCTCTGACAGACGGACATTACGTGGAATCACGGTATCGTACACATCACTGCCAAAGTACTCACGCACATTCGCAATAACGTCGGCCGACAAATTCGTTCGTGGGTCAACCATGGTCATCAGCACCCCTTCAACTTCCAAATCCGGGTTGAAGTGTTGCTTGACCAACTTCATATTGTTCATCAACTGGCCAAGTCCTTCGAGCGCATAATACTCAGCTTGCACAGGAATCAAAATTGAATCCGCTGCTGAGAATGTGTTGATTGTTACCAATCCAAGTGAAGGTGGATTATCAATCAGCACGTAGTCATACTTTTCACGAACACCTGACAGTGCGTTTTTCAAACGTAATTCACGAGCCATCGCCGGAGCCAATTCTAGTTCGGCACCAGCCAAACGAATCGTTGCTGGCACGATGTCCATGCCTTCGTGCGAAGTTGACAAAATAACATCAGCCAATGGCACATCGTGAACCAAGACATCATAGACATCTTGCTCAATGCTTGACTTTTGGACGCCTGATCCAGACGTTGCGTTTCCTTGGGCATCCGTGTCGATAATCAGCACCGATTTACCCAAACTCGCCAAGGCCGCTCCCAAATTGACCGTGGTCGTTGTTTTACCAACACCACCTTTTTGGTTAGCTAATGCAATAACGTGTCCCATTGATTTCCCCTTCCTACAACGGCTTACGCACCGGATCACCCGGCTTGCGTGGATACTTCTTTGGTGTATTTTTCACCTTTTCAATCACAATAACTGAACGTGGGTCGCCGTTTGGCAAGCTCACATCGATTTGATCACCAATTTTGGCACCCAATGTCGTGATGGCCTTCTTAGCCTCTTGCAACTCTTCATCAGCGGCACTACCCTTCATGGCCAGCAGAACCCCACCAACTTTAACGAATGGCAATGTCAATTCGCCCAAAATATTTAGGCGCGCCAACGCACGGGCCGTCGCCACATCATATTGCTCACGAGCTGGTGCGTTCTTGTTACCAAACTCTTCTGCACGGGCGTGTTCTACCGTGACACCTTCCAAGCCCAATTCCTTAACCAAATCACGCAAGAAATTAATCCGCTTGTTCAACGCATCAATAATCGTGATTTGCAATTGTGGAAACGCAATCTTCAATGGCAATGATGGGAAGCCCGCACCAGCACCAACGTCAATCATGTGCAATTCTTCAGTTTGCAAGGCTGGGTATGCCCAGGCCAGTGTTAATGAGTCATAAAAGTGCTTCATGTAGACTTCATCGCGTTCCGTGATAGCCGTCAAGTTCATGTGCTCATTCACCGCAACTAAACGCTCGTAGTATTGCTGATATTGCGCTAGTTGTTGTGCATTCAGTTCAACATTGTGCTCGCGTAATGCCGCCGCAAATTCTTCGGGATTCATTATCATTCTCCAAACTGATTCCAATAATAAAAGAATACCGCAAAATGCCCGTCTATTCAATAGTTGCACGGGTTTTAACGGTGTAATTGTTTCACGTGAAACAGGATGTTAAAAAGGTCACCGCACGGTTAGCGATGACCTTTTGGATTACTTCATAAACGTTGCGACCTCTGACATAAACCAGGCGTTAAAGGCTGGTACATCAATATCCGTCGCTACCGCCACATTGGTTGTGTCATGGTGTGACCCCAACACATCGGCAACCGTTGCGCCCAAGGCCGGACCCTCAGTGATGACATCAACCCAATAGTCCGTTAGCGTAAAGGCTTCTGGGTGAGCTAGATAGAACAACGTATTCACGTCGTGCATTGGCTTACCAGTAGCTTCGTTGTCTGCATAATGTTGCAACAACGCTTGCAGCATCGCCCCGGATTCATTCACGTCTGACAGCTTGGCGATGTTGTCATATGACAGCAACGCCTTCATCGTCACATCAAGGCCAATCATCACAATTGGCAAGCCAGCCTCAAAGACAATTTTCGCAGCGTGCGGATCTGTATAAATATTAAATTCTGCCACGCTGGACATATTGCCACCAGTGAGCGAACCACCCATCACAACTAAGCGATCAATCTTCGCTTTAACCTCTGGGTACATGCGGAATAACAAGGCAACGTTCGTGAAAGCCCCTGTGATAACCAACGTCAACTGGTCGGTGCTTTGCATCAAGGTTTCGCGCATCGCCTCAACGGCATGTTGGGCTACCGGTTGGGTCGTCACCGCTGGGAAATCCCAACCAGGCATGCCCGATTCACCGTGCACATATGATGCGTCCTCGTACGGCTTCAGCAGTGGCATTTTCGCACCAGCCGCCACTGGCACCTGCTTTTGCACACCGAAAAATTCAACAAGTTTCAACGCATTTAATGCTGTCTTCTCTACGCCGACGTTACCGGCCACTGTCGACAACAATTGAACATCAAACTGCGGATCAGTTAAAGCGATCGCAATCGCAGCTGCATCATCAATTCCTGGATCCATATCAAGCATAATTTTTTGTGCCATGGTTATTTCCTTTCAAACGTCAGGTTATTCCTCACGCGCCCCGTCTAAATTGTATAACCATATTACCACATTTTGCTTGTGTATATTTTTGCAATATTTACTTATATTTTTGCCCAAATCTTCTCTTGGATTTTTGGTTGTGGATCAGCAGCTAAGACTGTCTTTGGACGCCAAGTTCCCCGCGTCAAATCTTGTTCAGTTACTTCCGCCGTCAGCACAGTGACCGTCCATTTTTGGTGGGTATACACGTGCGTTACTGGTCGGCCAGCCAACTTCGTGAGCGTTGCTTTAACGCCGTAATCCGTCAACAAACGTTGTTCAGTAGCCGCAATCATTTCTTCGATGGTCCAGTCAGCATCTGGATCGTTAACGAAATCGGTCAACGCATAGAGGGGCATCGTCCAGAAATTCGCCAGCAACCCATCGGCTGGTCGTTGTTCCCACAAATAGCCAGCTGGCGACTTAACTGCCAGCGCAAAATACGTAATCGGCTTAGGCTTGGGCGCCTTTGTTTTGACCGGATAAAACTCTTCCGTCCCATCAGCATATGCGGCGTTAAATTTCTTGACTGGCGAATGTTCCGAATCAAAATTTTTCGCACTCATATATGATGACCCCAAATCCATAATTGCTTGATTAAAATCACCTGGCCGTGCCGGATCAATCAGTTGCAATCCTAGTTCAAAGAACACTTTGCGCGTCTTAGGTTGGGCGATGTCCGCATCAATTTTGAATAAACGCGCAAACACACGGAACGCATTCCCATCAATAGCGGGCACCGCTTCATTAAACGCGATACTAGCAATCGCTGCCGCTGTGTACGGCCCAATCCCTGTCAGTTTTTCCAAAGTGGCCATATTATCTGGCCACACGCCTTGGTAATCATCACGCACTTGGATAGCGGCTTTTTGCATATTGCGTACGCGTGAGTAATACCCCAACCCTTCCCAAGCCTTTAGCAATGCCTGTTCCGGTGCGCTAGCTAAGTCGTTAAGTGTCGGGAACATTGACATAAAGCGATTGAAATATGGAATAACCGTCTGCACTTGCGTTTGTTGCAGCATAATTTCTGACACCCACACCCGGTATGGATCATGGTTTTCACGCCATGGCAAATCTGCCCGGCCCGCTTCATCGTACCAATTCAAGAGTGTCATTCTAAAATCATGAATTTTATCTTCGTCCCACATGTCAATCATGATGTATCCCACTTTCTTTTTTCATCGTCATTCCAGTTTACCAGATTGCACTTACCATTTTTCAACGAGAACTCATTTGCCTTCTGCCGCCTAAATAAGCGATAATAGAAGTAACAATTCTAATGAAATGGAAGTTGGCCCCATGAAAGACACAAACGAACTTAAGAAAATGGCTGGTTACCGGGCGGCAGAATTTGTCGAGGATGGCATGGTCGTCGGTATCGGATCTGGTTCAACCATTGCATACGTCATCGAAGCACTTGGCAAGCGCGTTTCAGAAGAAGGTTTGAACATCATCGGTGTCCCAACTTCTGACAAGACACGTCGTACTGCCGCAAAGCTTGGTATCTCGATGCACAACATCGATGACGTTGACCACATTGATTTAACAATCGACGGGGCTGACGAAATCGACCCTGATTTTGCTGCCATTAAGGGTGGCGGAGCGGCCCTGCTGTGGGAAAAAATTGTCGCCGTTAATTCAACGCGTAACATTTGGGTCGTCGACGAAGGTAAGTTAGCCCCAAAACTAACCCACTACCTACCTGTCGAAGTCATCCCATACGGATCAGACCAACTATTCAAGCGTTTGGATGCTAAGGGCTACAAGCCTTCATGGCGTTTGGATCAAAATGGCAATCCCGTCCGGACTGACTCAGCTAACTTCTTGATTGATTTACACCCCGCTGACATTACGGACCCCTTCACATTAGGGCGCGAATTAACAAGCATGGTTGGTGTCGTGGAACACGGTTTGTTCCTAAACATTGTTGACACCGTCGTTGTTGGTCGCCAAGATGACGTTGAAATTTTCGACGCCCACCCACAACCACTTATCTAAAATCATTAAGGCACCGTTAAATCGGTGCTTTTTTATATGAATTGTTTCATTTTTATGACAAAATGAACCTACAAAGTATGAGGAGGTATTTTGAGATGGTGACAATGTGGCAAGCATTTAAAAATTTCTGGCGTGGGTACGTCAACTTTACGGGGCAATCAACCCGCGCTGAATACTGGTGGATGGCGCTCTGGCAATTCATCATTTGGACGGTTTGGGTAATCTTGTTGGTCGCTTCCCTAGTGGCTGATGCATCTTTGCACGACATTGATGACAAGGTGATCGATCATGCTAATTTTGGTGACGCGGTGCACTTCATGTTCACCAGCACACCCATTTTGACAGCCGTTCTAATTCTTGGCGTTATCTTGTATTTGGCCATGATTTTGCCAAATATCGCGCTATTAATCCGCCGTTACCGTGACGCCGGTACGGCCACTTGGTTGGCCTGGGTCATTTGGATTTTGAGTGCTGTGGGTGGCGTTGTGTCTAACGTCAACTCAGATCAACATTTTGCAATCGCCTTTAGTTTCACTGGCCTATTCGGGATCATCAGTTTCATCTTGACCGTTTTGCCAACTGATTCACTAGCTGGTATCACTGGGATTGGGCGTCCACAAACTGAGACACCCTCATCATTCAACGATGATGATAATGAACTTTAATCACTAAAAAACACGCGTCAGACTAAAGCCTGATGCGTGTTTTTGGTTACTTCACTTTTTGGTTTTTCGGCATCGTCATACTAAAGATTGTCCCATGCGGTTGATTATCAAGCACTTCAATCGAACCACGGTGTCCCTGCACGACCCATTTGGCAATCGCTAGACCAAGACCGTGCCCACCCGTTGAGCGGGAACGCGCTTTATCAACACGATAAAAACGATCAAACAAATGTTGCTTATCGGCATCCGGCACACCTTTACCAGTATCGGAAACTTGCAATTTAATATTATTACCAGCCGCACTCGCGCTGATTACAACATTGGCGCCTTCACCAGCATACTTTTGCGCATTATCAGTCAAAATCACCAATAATTGGCGCAACCGTTGGGCATCCCCGACCATCGGCAACGTGTCTGGCACATCAACCGACAACTTTTGCCCCTTTTCTTCTGCATTAAATTCATAAATATCGCCGACCTCACGCGCAATAGCGGCTAAATCAACATCGGCAAACGCAAACAACGGCACATCAGCGTCAGCTTGTGACAGTGTCAGCAAGTCACCGGTCAAATTATTCAAATGCCGGACCTCAGTTAACGCATTCGCGACGTTTTCCACTTGATCCATCACCGTGTCATTTGGCCGTTCAAGCATCCGTTCCAAGTTATTCTGAATAACCGTCATCGGCGTTTTAAATTCGTGGGCGGCATCAGCCACGAACGTCCGTTGTTGCGACCACGAGCGCATAATTGGTCGCATATTGGCCCGAGTTAACGCAATCGCCATCAATAACAACGCAATTTCAGACAGTGCGAAAATCCATACCAGTCGGTTCTGGAACGAATCAACCATCTCATGTTCGGTATTAACATTGACATAGGCCATTTGATCGCCAACTCTGTAGAAGAAGAACCATTGTCCTCGATAAGCTTTCAAATAAACCTTGTTTTCTTTCAAAGCCAACGCATCTTTAAACATATCAGCATAGTCTACAATTTGCGCATTCTGCATAATTTGACCAGATCGCGTCATTTGGGGGGTAAACGCCTTTTCGACACGGTCCTGCGCATTGCCGTACATCACGACCCGGAACTGGCTAATGGTAAACGTCCCAATTAACGAGAACACCATCGTAAAACCAACAACCATCAAAATAGTCATCTTCACCTGTTGTGGTAGCGAAGCGCGGATTCTTTGCAACCACTTGGGTAGTTTTATTTTCGCGAAAAACGCCCTGATTTTTTCAAGCATCACGGCGATTTTCGACTGTTTTTCAGTTGGCACCATTAAGCTTCCGTCGCTGCATTTAGGGTGTAACCCACGTTACGCAACGTCTTAATGTTTACTTGGGCATCCGCGTTGCGCAAGTTCTTACGAAGGTTTGACATGTAAACTTCAACAACCGTCAATGACGTATCTGAGTCAAAGCCCCACAAACGATCAAAAATTTGATCCTTTGTCACAATCTGGCCAACGTGTTGCATGAGGTAAACCAGCAGACCAAATTCACGACCTTGCAGACTAATTTCTTCATTATTAACTAGGACACGGTGTTGATCGATGAAGACTTGCACATTCCCAACTTCCAAAGCACCGTCTTGACCCAAAACACCCGCGTGACGCAATAACGTCTTCAAACGCGCCAATAATTCTTCCTTATAGAAAGGCTTCGTAATGTATTCGTCGGCACCTAAGTTAAACCCTTGCATCTTATCAGACAATTCGCCCTTTGCCGTCAACATCAAAATCGGCAACGTTGGGTAAAGATCCTTGGCTTTCTTCAAAATGGTAAAGCCGTCTTGACCTGGTAACATGACATCTAAGACAACGGCATCATAAACACCAGATTCAATCTCGTACCAGCCTTCATCACCATCATGCACTTGCGTCACTTCACCAAGATCTGAAATCGTTTCACGAACCGTATCGTTCAATGCATAATCGTCTTCAACTACCAATAATTTAATCGTATTTCCTGCCATCTCAATAACCTCGCTACACCCAAAGATTTTTTCATTTCGTATTTAATGACTTAAATATAGTGGCTGAACCTTAAAATCGGCATAGTGGCAACTTTGCCGAACCTTAAATATTTAAGGTTTCTCCTTCATTATAATCATTTCCATTCCGTAAGTCTTGGTAGAATAATTAACAGGAGGAACAACTATGTTATTTGATACCATTCACCACATTGCCATCAACGCATCAAACTACGATGCCACTAAAAACTTCTATGTTAATAAACTTGGCTTTCAAGTGATCCGCGAAAACGCGCGACCAGAGAAAAACGATATCAAGTTGGATCTGCGCCTTGGCACACAAGAACTCGAGATTTTTATCAGTGATAAATTTCCAACTCGACCATCATTCCCAGAGGCACGCGGTTTGCGTCACTTGGCTTTTAAAGTTGCCAGTGTCCCTGACACGGTCGCCTATTTAGCTACCCAAGGCATTCAAAGCGAGCCCATTCGTACCGACGATTACACTGGTGAAAAAATGACCTTCTTTTTTGATCCTGACGGGTTACCACTTGAAATTCATGAATAGGTTTTGAAACCAAAGGAAAAAGGCACCAGGTTCGCCACCTGGTGCCTTTCCGACCATACTTCTTAAATTGCAATCCGCATGGCCGTCCGGTAGTTGCCTACCGGGCTAAATACAATTACGTATCGCCCTTGTTTCCTATACAAGGGCGATACGAATCGTTTGATTGCTATAATCTGACAAAACGTATCACCCCCTTTCCTAGATTGACTATAATTATAGACCCTAATTTTGGAAATTCAAGTATGAAAGTCATTCTTTTTTCTGTCGAATAACCCCCACGGTAGCTACCGTGGTTAACAGCCCCAAACCAGCCAAAGTTAGCCATGGCGTCGCCGTAAAATCTGTTGCTGGCAGCTCTGGTGTTGGCGCCTGCGCTACCATTTCCGGCAGAGGTGCTTCAGACTTTGGCGACGAGTTTGGCTGCTGATTGACTAGGTTGTTGGGACGATGCGCATCCTGCACCACTAGTTTCGCAGGTCGTGATATTACTTCACGCGGGATTGACTTGGCAGGCACGGCTAATCGTGATACTGGTTGAGATTTCTTCACTAACTGGCGTTTCCCCACCTCTTGTTTTGGTGGCGTTACACGAACGGACGGCGGTGTCACTTGTCGACGTGGCACCTGTTCGACTGGCATATCTGACATCGGCGTTTCAACCGGACCAATTATTTTCGGTTGTTTATCCTCATTGTCAATTTCAACTGCAGGTGTCATCGTGACATCATCATCAAGCGGAATGCCGTGTTCTGTGCGATCACCGTCACCATCGTCATCCCCCGCAATTATTTCAGCAGGCGTTTCTTCGACGTGCGAATCGTACACATACACAACCGCGATAGTTTCATTCGCTTTGCCGTAATGTCCGTGGGCATTATCTGTCACCCGAACCATCTGATAAGCCGGCAAGGATTTAGCGGTCGTCGCATAGGCCGTTCCTGGATTAGCAATGGTTGTTTCCGTCGGCGCGACTTCATGGCCAAATTCATCAACGTGAAACACCTTCAAACGAGCTTGGCCATTAATATCAACCACATCTGGCGTGGTTTGGGCATACACCGGCGCTGCGACCGCCAACAAGTCACCATTACCATCATACGTTTTTAGGATACTAACAGCCGCATTAACTGTCGTATTATCAGCAAACCGGAGATAGAACTGGTGTCCGTGTGAACCCGTCCCCTCTGATGGATGGTCACCACCAGCCCGGCTAATATTCGCATCAAGCTGCTGGAGGTCGGCTAACGTCAACGCTCCCGTTGCCTGATGTTGCTGTAAAAATGTCGAGAATGAACCATCATGAAAATTCTCAATGCCCCACTCGGTGTATGGATTCCCCATATTATAAGCCAAGGTATACGAGCCATCATCGTTTAGTCGCGTCGTATATGCCCCGCGACCATTTCGCGCCAACTCACGCGCAATCATTGCGTCTGGCGCGGCCGCATCAACGGCCACAAACGTTTGCGCGTAAGTCGGTTCGGTATTCATTTGACGGGTGGTCGCTGAAATGACCGTTGCTTGGTAGTGGCCATTTTTATTTTTATCGACCACATAGTACGTCGAGTAACCCGATGACGAATTTACTGACAACACCGTACCTGATGCAATTTTCACCTGTTGAATTTGCACCAAATCGCTTGTCGCAAACTGGCCATTTTCGCGAATTTGGGCCGCCTTGGTGGCATCCCCACGTAATAAGGCATTCATATATCCATCATCTTGGTAATAACTACCGACCCCCATCTGGTCACTTTTGGTAAAAATATGTTGCGTTGCGACGCCTGGTGCGTCGGTCTGAAACCGTGATGTAAACGCAAAATGCCCCACAGCTTCAGTCTGGCCAAAAACGATGCGAGCGGACCCGGTTTTCGCTGCCCAAATCGGTGCTTCCGGTAGCGGTGCCGCGGTCGATCCTGCAATCGTTAAATGTGACGCTACCCGCCCAATCGGGGTTGTTTGTAATGTCAGCCGTAACGCTTGACCCACAACTTCATACGTCCCGATTATCTGTTGATCATGTTGCAACTCACCACGCGCGCGCACCAAATCATACCGCTGACGATTAACTGCATTATCCGAAATCATCTCACCGTACAACGGTATCGTAATCGTGTCCCCGGCCTGATATTGACCATTGGCATTGTCAATCGTTAGTCCCACCGCAAATCCATTCGTAATTCGCGCATCAGCCTCTTGCACAAAACTTGTGCCAGCTGGCAAAACCGCCCCAGCAGCATTAACGGCACCGCTAACCGTAGTCACCACAGTTTGCGCTACTAGATTTTCAGTAGACCAATCCCAATTTTTAGGATCACGAGTTGCCACATCAGGCGACGATATCATTGTGATCTTGTCTTGTTCTGCCGCTCGAACCACCGGCATCATCCCCAATACCACCATCGTCACACCCAACATCACTACCGGCTCTTTACGCCTTAATTTAGGCATTTGTCCCATCGGCCATTCATTCATCAACTTCATTCGCACTCCCATACCCCCTGTTTGTCGGACGAAAATCAACTTCGGTCATTATACGTAAGTCCGTTACGAACAGTCTAGCGAACAAAAAAGAAGCGACATAGACCAATTCGCTACATCGCTTCTGCTTTAGTTATTTAATTTCACGCGCTGTGGTTAATTGATCACGCAATTTATGGCGTTGAATCTTGCCACTAGCCGTTCGGGGGAAAGTTTCCGTCGCAAAGAATCGCACCGGCACTTTATAGTGAGCCAATCGATCACGACCAAAGTTACGCAACGTCTCAAAATCCATCGTTTGTTCGTCTTTAAACATCACAAAAGCGACTGGGACAGCGCCCCAACGATCATCTGGAATGCCGACGACCGATATCTGGGCAATCGCGTCAGCTTCGCCATAGACCGATTCAATTTCATCAGGGAACACATTTTCACCCCCCGACGAAATCATATCGCCTTCACGCCCTTCAACGTACAAAAATCCGTCGTCATCCAACCAGCCCATGTCACCGGTATCAAACCAGCCATCAACAAATGCCTCGGCATACTTATCGGGGCGATTAAGATATCCCACTGCCAAGGTTGGCGACTTGATTTGAATACGACCAACTTTGTCAGCATCGTTAACCTTTTGGATACGAACTTCAACTGGGAACAGCGGTTTCCCTGCTGATCCCAGCTTGCGCGTTGCACTGCTTGCATCCAGCGCAATCACTTGCGACGCCGTTTCAGTCATCCCATATGATTGCACAATCTCAATGCCGGCAGCTGTCGCTTTTTCCAAAGTCGTTAAATCAGTCGGTCCGCCCCCCAGCAACATTGTCCGGAAGCGTTCATGGTAAACAGATCCTGCCGGTAACTGGGCCAGTAACTGTTTCAACATGACTGGTACCACTGAGATGGTCGTTACTTGACCCGTTAACAATTCATGGTTAATCCGTTCGACATCAAAGCGTTCATATAGCACAACACCCATCCCATAAATCAATGAGCGCATCATAATTGACAGCCCACTAATATGGAAGATTGGGACCGCTGCAAGCCAGACATCATTTGGCGTCAGCCCCAAATTGAGCGCTGAACCAACTGCTGAATAGAAGTGATTGCCAAACGTTTGCATGACACCCTTAGGATTACCGGTGGTACCAGAGGTATACATAATTGACGTTACTTTATCTAAGTCGAACGTCGCAACCGGCACGGTAGGTTCCGCTTCAGTTGCTAAAATTTCTGAAAAGTTAAGCTGGTGAACATTCGCCAACTCGCCAACAAAGGCATCATCTTGCAAAACCGTTGTGATCGCAGCATCAGCTAGTTGAAAGGCCATTTCGCGGGGTGACAAACGCCGATTCAACAGCACAACCGTCTTATCAAGTTGTTGAATCGCTAAAATCATGAGGTAACCCGTTAAATTATTGGGCGTAATTAAGGCAATTCGCTCATTATCATCCACATGTTTCGCGATTTGTCCTGCAATCTGCAACACCCGCTTGCGCATTTCAGCAAAGGTGAGCGTTGCATCACCAAACCGAATCGCCATCCGGTCAGGCGTTAAATTCGCGCGCTTGGTTAGCCAATTTTCCATTGTGCTTCCTTTCAATAGAAAGCCCCACATCACAAAGTCATTGATGCGGGGCGTCTGTTCTTTTGTCTTTATAAAAATGCCGCTTATGGGAACTTAGGGAACTGCGTAAAGTCTGGCTCACGCTTCTCAAGGAAGGCATTCTTACCTTCCTTACCTTCATCCGTCGTGTAGTACAACATCGTGGCATCACCCGCGAATTGTTGCAAACCAGCCAAGCCATCCGTATCAGCATTCATCGCTGCCTTAATGAAACGAATAGCAGTTGGTGACTTCTTCAAAATTTCGTTTGCCCATTCCATCGTCGCATCTTCAACTTCAGCCAAAGGCACAACGCGGTTAATCCAGTTCATGCTGTATGCTTCATCAGCTGTGTAGAACTTCGTCAAGAACCATACTTCCTTCGCACGCTTGTGACCGATAACACGGGCCAAGTAACCTGAACCATAACCCGCGTCAAACGAGCCAACCTTTGGCCCAGTTTGACCAAACATGGCATTGTCAGCTGCAATCGTTAGGTCGGCAACCAATTGCAAGATGTTTCCACCACCAACGGCCCAACCCTTAACCATCGCAATGACTGGCTTTGGAATAATACGAATCAAGTGTTGCAAATCCAACACGTTCAAACGGGCAATGTGGTCTGGTCCCACGTAACCACCGTTGCCACGTACTGATTGATCACCACCAGATGAAAATGCCTTATCACCGGCTCCCGTCAAAATGATGACACCAATTGACGCGTCATCACGTGCCATTGAAAATGCATCGATCATCTCTTGCACCATTACCGGTGTAAAGGCGTTGTGACGGGCTGGATTGTTCATCGTAACCTTCGCCACCGCATCTGAACGCTCAAACAAAATTTCTGAGTATTCTTTGATGGTTGTCCATTCTACAGTCATTTATATATCTCACTTTCTGAATTTCGAGTTTCAATTCCCTTGGTCTCAAAATACGCTTCTTAAATTATAGCTTTTTTCTACCCATTTTTCCAAAAACTCGTTAAACTTATATTTACCACTTTAACCATTTGTGTGACTTTTTGTTCGTGTTCGCTTTATTTTGGTACACATACAAAATGCATACATTTAAATTGAAAGGTTGATTATCACAATGAATGCAATTGAATATTTAAACATTTCTACTGAAAAACTAACAGCGGAAGAAGTCATTTTGACCATGCCAATCCGCGATGAAGTTAAGCAACCATATGGCATTGTTCATGGCGGTATCAATGCGCTGCTTGCCGAAACAGCTGGTAGCTTCGGCGCCAACTACGGCCTTGATAACACCAAGCAAGTACCTGTCGGCTTGGACATTCACACGCACCACATCGCACAAGCGACAGAAGGCACATCGCGCGCCATCGCCAAGCCAATTCACGCTGGTCGTCAAATCCAAACTTGGCAAATCGATACATTCGTTGTCGAAACCGGTAAGCACACTTCCTCATCAACTTTAACGGCGATGATTATTCCCGTTCGACGCTAGGTGATTTGCTAATTGCGACGTATAATAGTCAACAAACAGAAACGTCATTTTTCAGTTCAACTAGAGGAGATTGCCATGAAGGCTTTGTTGATTATTGATTACACAAATGATTTCGTCGCACCAGAGGGACCATTAACTGCCGGGGAGACAGCTCAAGCACTCGCACCACGTTTGGTCGAGCTTGCTGATGAATTTTTAGCTAACGGTGATGCTGTCATTTTGCCAACTGATTTACACGTGCCAAATGACCCCTATCACCCTGAGACAAAATTGTATCCTGCTCACAACGTCGCTAACACACCAGGTCGCGACTATTATGGCGTCCTGGCCGATTGGGTCGCTACGCACAAGGACGATGCTAACGTGTGGATTTATCCTAAGAATCGTTACAGCAGTTTCGCCAATTCTGATTTGGATAATTATTTGCGATCACGCGATATTAAGGATATTCATTTGACGGGTGTTGACACCGATATTTGCATTTTGCACACAGCGGTCGACGCCTACAACTTGAACTATGACATTACCGTCCATGCCGATGGTGTCGCTAGCTTCACCCAAGAAGGTCACCGTTGGGCACTTTGGCACTTCAAGAACGTGCTCGGTGCAACCGTGACGCCAGATATTAATTACAATCTAGACTAAATCCAAAAGGGCGCAATCAACACAAGATTGCGTCCCTTATTTTATACTGATAATAATTCAAGACAGTCTTAACCATCACCCTCGGAGGGAACAGCCATGTCATTTTCATTCGCTGACTATCAAAACTTACGCAACAACCCAACCACACAAAACGGAATCACTACCTTTTGGCACGAAACAGATCCCGACACAGGAATCTTTTCGAACTGGGCGGCAACACCCTTATATTTCGATAATCGTCGTTTTTCAAGTTCAGAACATTTGTTCATGTACACAAAAGCAAAGTTATTTAATGATCAGAACATCATACACAAGTTACAATCTCCTGGATTATCACAGTTAGAAATCAAGCAACTCGGTCGCCAAGTTCAAAATTTTAAACAAGACACATGGGATAGGCACAAATATCACTTTATGTACGTCGCCACGCTTGCCAAAGCACATCAGAATCCGCTTTTCAGATCATCCCTATCAGGAACAAACAACACCTTAATAATCGAAGCATCCCCACGCGATAATATTTGGGGCGCCGGCATAAAAGCTTCCGACCCACGCATTAGCAATCCTAGCGATTGGCCCGGCGAAAATGCGCTCGGCACAATCCTCATGATGGTTCGATCTGAAATCAACGCAGAATAACTAATCCACCGCACATTAGAAAAGCCACTTTGGACAAATTTTCCAAAGTGGCTTTTTCTCATTGTTATTTAATCCCAAAATGCGCTGCAGCCGCTCCAAAATTAAAGCGTTGGTAGGCAACCGTCTTGAAGCCAGTCTCACGCATCAAGTCAGCCAAAGCTGTAAATGACATGAATTCTTCCGTCGTCTTTTCCAAGTAGTCATATGAATCCTTATCATGAGCAAACACCTTACCCATCATCGGCATCACACCCTTGAAGTACATCTTCCAGAATGGCTTGATAACCGGATTGTCAGGTTGTGATGTTTCCAAGACAACCAACTGACCTCCCGGCTTCAACACGCGATACAATTCTTGCATCCCCTTTTCAGTATCTGGCAAGTTACGCAAACCAAATCCAATCGTTACCAAATCGAAGGTGTCATCTTCATATGGTAGTTCCATGGCATTTCCTTGCGTTAGGGTTACCCAAAAACTCACGCCAGCTTCGCGAACTTTTTCGCGGGCGACAGCCAACATTTCTGGACTCAAATCAAACCCAGTCACATGACCCTTATCACCTAATTCTTTAGCCAATGCAATCGTCCAGTCACCCGTTCCAGCAGCAACATCTAAAATTTGGCCATTCTTTGGAATATCGATTGACGCCATCGTCTTGGCACGCCAACTGCGGTGTGTCCCCAAACTGATAATATCGTTCATCTTGTCATAGTCTTTTGCCAAACCATCAAAGATGCCTTGGACACGTTGTGGCGCTTTGTTCATGTCATATCCCTCAATCATTTTTAGTGTACTTACATTATACAACGATTACCCAGGCGACGCATTGCGACATCTCAAATCCATTGTCACGTTATTTGTATATAGCAATAAGCGTTAATTAAGCAATTGAAACAAACACCCCAGCATTATTTGTATCACCTGATAGGCGCCAACGCTTTAACATCAATACATCACAGTCATAATCAATGACGATTGGTCGTAACTCAGCTACATCCGCTTCTTTTTGTTGCGCAAGTACGTCGCATCCCACCCAACCGCGTAATCGCAATCGCGGCATCCACTCTAACGGCGGCAACATCATCATCGGTTTAATTTGACCATGGAGATAATCTTGTAGTTGCTTCACCTCTTCTTGCACCTGCGGTTTACGTGTCTGTGACACATGCGGAATCACTAGCACCGTCGCACCTAAATCAAAAATGTGCGCTTCACTCCCCTCCCCCACTGCACGATGCCAAACTGCATCAATTTTCCCTAAATGTATGATGCCAACACCTCTTTCAACATCACGCAATCGCGTCGTCGCTGACCAAGACCATACTGGTCGCTCCCCAAATTCACGAAATGCCGCCTCTAAACTCACTAGCGGATTGTCTGCGCGCAATTGCGATACGCCATCACGCGGTAAAATACCGTCGCCAATTTGCTGTGGCAAGCCGGCCGACACATGCTGACTAGCATCTGGCATCACAACCATTGTCACACCCTGCGATAACATTCCCGCCACCATGCGCCCCCAATCCACACTATCTACGGCTAAACGATCCATTTCCAACACTACTAAACGCATATTTCCATCCCCCGAAGTCGCTAATATAGCCCAGTCTAGCGGACTACAAGCCCCGGAACAAGGGCATTTTTGCACAACTATCATGCAAAAAATGTACCGTCACCATTAACAATAAACGGGTTAAACAAAAACGTGATTAGCCAGCAACACCGGTCTAATCACGTTTCATTTTTTATACTTTGATGATTAATCTGCATAATAGTCAGCATAATCAACAAAAATTTAATTTCATAAATCGCCTAAGCGTCCCCACTTAGGTCGTGCGTCGGCTTCCGCCTCTGCTTCGGATTCAGCCGCTACTTTATCGGCATAATACATATCCGCTAGATAATCATGTGCAGCCGGTTGTGACGTTGGAGCCCGTTTAGGAGTCGGCGTGGCAACCGCTGGTTCTGAGTCAACTGCCTCAGGCATCTCAAATTGTCCATCACTTGTCGCAAGTGCTTGTCCCAATAATTCATGCAACTTTTCAATCTCTTCGCGGGTTAGCGTTAGTCCCTTCCCCATCTTGTCATGATCCGGTGACCACGTGCGCAAATCATACTTTGGCTTATTGGCGCCCCACTGCACAACATTTAATTGCATTTCCCAACCAGACTTACTCGTTGAGAGCGTCCCCAATTCTTCTAAAATTTCATACTTCAAATCAGCCATTTCAACCTCATTTCTGCTTGTAACGCCTGTAACAGGCAAATTTTGTCTCACTAATTGTATTATACAAAATCTAAGTCGTGCGCGATCGGTGTTTGCATAAGCGTTCGAACTGTCTCAAGCTGTCGCGTCTGACCTAGCACCCACATTAGTTTTGCCACAATTGCTTCAGTGTTCATATCACCAGCTGTAATACCACCAGCATCCGCAACTCGTTTGCCCACCTCATAGAGATAAATATCTTGTCCCTCTTCTAAAATCTGGGTCGTAATAATAACTGGAATACCAGCTGCCGTCAATTTTTCAACACCCGGTATAAGATTACGACGTTCGAATGGTAGGCCACCATTGCCAAAACTTTCAATAATGACACCATGCATATTAGCGGTCAGATAATCAAAAATATCGACCGTTAGCCCTGGAAATGCCTTAAGCACAAATACCTTCGTATCCAAATTAATGCTAGGTGTCAGGACTGGCGTTTCAGGTTCGGGTTGATACAATGGCACCATGTTACCTTCGGATACGCTAGCAATGTACGGGTAATTAATACTTTCGAACGCATCATAACTCTTTGATTTCGTCTTCACCGCCCGTGTCCCTGCCATAACAAGACCATTAAAGACTAAATACACACCTTGCAGGTCCGTTTGGCTTGCAAACGTTAACGAATCATGCAGATTACGCACCGCGTCTGTTTCGGCCATACCAAGCGGCACTTGCGATCCCGTCAAAACAACCGGCTTATCAAAGCCATACAGCAAATATGACAGAGCAGCAGCCGAGTAGCCCATGGTATCCGTACCATGCGTCACAATGAAGGCGTCGTACGCCTGGTGATGCGCTTGAATTCGTTCCGCAATTTCAACCCAGTCTTCCGGTTGCATATTGGTTGAATCCTTACTCATCACGTTTTCAACGGACAAATTCACCCCTGGTCGACGTTCAAAATAACTGACTAACACTTCTGCCGCCAAACCAGGCGCCAACCCGTTCTCCGTCTTTGTTGAGGCAATCGTGCCTCCCGTTGTCAGTACTAGCACTTCTTTCACGCTACTACCCTCCCCTACACTTCTTTCTAGATATCCTTACATTATCGCACAGACCGCATTGTCTATTGCGATTAATTTCAGCATACCCGCAAATAAAAACGGGTTTAACAACCAACGTTGCTAAACCCGTTTACTTCATAACATTAATCTTTGGTACTGTGCTTTGCGCCATAGGCCACGTATACCAACGCACCTACAACGACCCAAACAAGGGTCAAAATCAAGGCATCCTTGTTCAAAGAAACGAACAAACCGATTGAAGCCAATGCTGAAATAATTGGCAACACTGGGTACCATGGCATCTTGTAACCTGAGTGGTCAATATCTTGACGCTTACGCAACTTCAAAACACCCACTGAGGCGACGATAAAGGCGATCAACGTTCCGGCTGAAACCAAGTTTGCCAACATCCCAACTGGGAAAACGGCACCCAGCACGACGGCCAAAATCGTCAAAACCAATGTACCATTCTTTGGCAAACCATTCTTATCCAACTTGGCAAAAGCCTTTGGCATCAAACCGTCACGTCCAAATGAGTAAACCAAACGTGAACCACCAATCATCAAGGCAATCAAACCAGAGAACATACCAACCAATGCCACAACTGACAACAAGTTCGCTGTAAACAAGTGACCTGATTGACGCAATGCCCAAGCAGCTGGCTCAGCATTACCCGCAAACTTCGTGTAGTGGAACATACCCGTCAAGACGGCTGCAACACCAACGAACAAAACCGTTGCAATCAACAACGTGCCAACGATTGCACGTGGCATCGTCTTTTGTGCATTTTTAACTTCGGCTGAGTTGGCAGCAATTGTGTCGAAACCAATGTATGCGAAGAAGACTTGCGCAGCTCCCATCATGACACCATGCATCCCACCGAAGTTTGTTCCAGGCACGTGCTTCGGTACAAATGGCACCCAATTTTGCAATTGGATGGCAGTGGCTCCCACTACGATGAACAAAACGATAACCGCAATCTTACCAATAACCAACCAGTTTTCAACCTTGGCGGCACCCTTCACACCACGTGAAACCAGGTGACCAACAACTAACAAAGCTAAGGCGCCAAACAAGTCGAACCACGTCCCGTTACCTAGCGAAAACGATGTCGTCAACGCCTTTGGCAACGCAATACCAAAGCTTGATAGGAAACCTTGGAAGTACGATGACCACGATGCTGAAATCAATGCCAAGGCAATCAAGTACTCTGCTAGGACCGCCCAACCGGCCAGCCAACCAACAAATTCACCATAGATGACGTTAGCCCATGAATAAATTGATCCCGCATATGGCATCGCTGATGCAAACTCTGAATAAGCCAAGGCTGATAAACCAGCAATAATTGCTGCAATAATAAATGAAATAACAACCGCTGGTCCTGCGTAATCAGCCGCCACGATACCTGGCATCGTAAAGATACCAGCACCCACAACCGTTCCGACTCCCATTGCGATCATTTCACGCAATCCGAGCACAGGCTTCAGATGGCCGTCCTTATCCGCATAATTTTGCGGATCTTCTTTGCGCGCCATGCGCGCGAACAAACCCTTTTGTTCCATAAACGTTTCCTCGTTTCAACTACTCATCTAGCTACTAGATTTACTCATTCAATCATTAGAAAATAATGTGATAATTCTACATTCAAAACCGGTTACTGTCAACTGAATTTACCACCACAAATGCCCAGTTTTCGGAACTTAACGCATTATTATTAAATACTTTTCATAAATGATTATCGACTATGCAAAATATAATGAATGCCTTTTTAACTTGCGTACCTTTCCTAATAATGATAAACTTCTAATCATTAAGTACTAACAAGAAAGAAATGGAGGTCATCATTATGATTAAGCAATACCGTCACAACAGCATTATTGACATCACGACGACCACCACCTCAACCACCATTTTGGCTGGTTGGGCTCTTTAAAGTACTGTTAAATAAAGATTGTTAACAGGCCGTCCAATCAGTTCTACACCCCATTGCGGTGCATGGCTAGTTGGACGGTCTTTTTGTATGCTTAGGAGAAAAAGAATATGGCAAAGAACAAAGATAAATTACCTGACGGCCAGTTACAACGGTCGCTAACGTCAAATCAAATGCAGATGATTGCCTTGGGCGGTACCATCGGGGTTGGCCTATTTATGGGTTCAACTTCAACAATTAAATGGACCGGCCCTTCCGTCCTATTAGCCTACGCTTTCGTCGGCTTGCTCCTGTACTTAGTGATGCGAGCTTTGGGTGAGATGATTTTCATCAATCCCACAACCGGATCATTTGCTGATTATGCAACCAATTACATTCACCCGCTCGCTGGGTACCTTACAAAATGGAGTAACGTTTTCCAATATATTGTCGTTGGTATCAGTGAAGTTATCGCGGTTAGCCAATATCTCAATTACTGGTGGCCGAACTTACCTGGTTGGATTTCCGGCGTGGTCGTTATCGCGACTTTGACACTAGCGAACCTCGCTTCAGCCAAGGCATACGGCACGATGGAATTCTACTTTGCTATGATTAAAGTTGTCACGATCATTTTGATGATTGTCTTGGGTGTGATGGTCATCTTCTTAGGATTAGGTAATCACTGGCACGCACTAGGCCTATCAAACCTGTGGTCACATGGCGGCTTCTTCACTGGTGGTGTGAAGGGATTCATCTTCTCACTATCAATTATTGTTGGGTCATACCAAGGAATCGAAGTGTTGGGTATCACAGCTGGTGAAGCTGCTAACCCACGTCACGCTATCGTCTCATCAGTTAAGTCAGTTGTTTGGCGTATTTTGATTTTCTACATCGGGGCTATTTTCGTTATCGTAACGATTTACCCTTGGAACCAACTGGCAGCCGTTGGCTCACCATTCGTTGAAACGTTCTCAAAGGTCGGAATTGCCGGCGCCGCTGGAATCATTAATTTCGTGGTCTTGACGGCCGCCATGTCAGGCGCCAACTCAGGCATTTACAGTTCAAGTCGTATGCTATTCAAGTTGTCACGCGACAAGGAGACGTCTGGTGTTTTCCAAAAGTTATCTTCACACCACGTCCCATACGTTTCAATTTTGGCCATTTCAGGTGGTATCTTACTTGGTTTGATTTTGAACACGTTACTATCACTTTATAGTAAGTCAACGGCAAACATCTTTGTCCTGGTTTATAGTTCAAGTGTGTTACCTGGTATGGTACCTTGGTTCGTTATTCTTTGGTCAGAACTTAGCTTCCGCCGTTCAAACAAGGAATTACTTAAGGATCACCCTTTCAAAATGCCACTCTACCCATTGACGAACTATTTCGCAATCTTCGCTTTGGTCTTGATTGTCATCTTTATGTTCATCAATCCTGAAACACGTATTTCAGTTTCAATCGGTGCCGGCTTCCTCGTGTTGCTGTCACTATTCTTCTTCGCAACGAACAAGCACAAGCAATAAATCAAAAAAAGCGTCCTCGCAGCAGATGCGGGGACGCTTTTTTTGATTTATTGCTTATTTTTATAGTATAGATAAACCGGAATACCAACAGCCACAAACACAAACGAAATGAGGACCATTGTAAAACTAGAAATCAACGTATTAATCAAGATGAACAACGCACCTAAGATAGCCACCAAAGGCACAAACGGGAATAGCGGTACGCTAAACACTTCCGGATCACGTGCCAAACCGGCCCGTTTGTTACGAATACGTAAGATGAAAATACCAAAGAATGTTGCCGTATAGAACAGCCAAATGACGAACACAGCCATATCTGATAGCCAATCTGCCTTTGACGTAAACATCAACGCACCGGCCAAAACAGCTGTGGTCCACAAAGCACCAACCGGGGCCTGCGCTTTATTCAAACGGGCTAAGAACTTTGGCAACATGCCATCTTCAGCCATCGCATACACCATACGTGGGAAAGCTAACATCTTACCATTCAAAGTCCCCGCCATTGAAATCAAAATACCAATCGATAGTAGACGACCGCCTAGCTCACCGAAGGCCGACTTTGCCACTTCATAGGTCACATTATTGCCAAGTTTAACAATTTGATCGGCAGGCATCGCACGGTACACACCATATGAAACACCAACATACGCCAACATAACAATCAAGATTCCCCAAATAATTGAACGGGGAATATTACGCCGTGGGTTCTTTAATTCACCCCCCAAGTTTGTCAACGTTGCCCACCCATCGTAAGCAAACAACGTTGCCAAAACAGCCATACCAAAGTTCCCCGTTGCTGTTGATGACAGTTGAGTAACCGTCTGGCCCAACGCGTCAGCCTTACCGAAAAACAAACCAAATACCATCAAGACTGCAATGGGAATCAACTTAATACTGGTCGTAGCGACTTGGAACATCGAAGCAATCCGATTGTCTAACGAATTCATCAACGTGATAAGGACTAACGTTCCCAAACCAACCCAAATCACAGCGCTATCTGGTAAGCCAAAAAAATTAGCAAACAGATACGCAAAATATGCAGCAATAGAGGCCACAATTGCCGGCGCATAAACCACAACTTGCGTCCAGCCGGTCAAAAATCCCCAAAACTTGCCGTACAACTTATCCATATAAATATAGATACCACCGGTCTGGGGAATGTGTGCGCCAATTTCTGAAATCGTCAACCCGGCCGCCAAAGTGATGACCCCACCAGCAACCCAAGCGAGTAACCCAAGCGTTGTGCTACCAGCCGTTTCTAACACTTGACCCTGTTTGAAAAAAATTCCCGATCCGATAACGGTTCCGATTACAATCGAGATACCCGTCCAAACACCCATCGTCCGTTTCAAATGATGTTCTTGCCCTGCCATATCCTATACCCTCTACTTTCAAAATAACCCAATCTCACACAAAAACACGCAATCGTCACGACGAAAATTTCGTCAGTTAACGATTGCGTGTTCGATTAAGCGCTTAATAATTTTTGTACGCTAAAATCCTCAACCGTTAAACTGGACGGTTGAGTCAGAGGACGTCGTCATGATGATAGCTGTGCTAATTCGATTATTCATAAGTCTGCCCTCCTTTTGGCGTTTTTGTATGATTAGAACTTTATCATCATCTCATCGTTTATGCAATAGATTTTCTCATTCTATTTTTAATATCTTTAATGCATCACCAGACTGATTTAGGATGCGAATCTCTAATCCTGGTTGCGTTACCCCACCAGCCCGCATGGCGCCCAGCACCTTATCCGTTAACTTCTGAACCTTTGCTTGCTCATGCTTCAAGCCAAAATTAATGAGTTCCGTCGACACATTAGTTGTCCGGATGGTGTATATAATGCGATTCTGATCATCGGTTGCATTAGCCGACGTAACCATCCCCTGCGACAGTTTTAATACGCGACGTTGGTAGGTATTTAATTGTGACGCAACCGCATGCGCGGATCCTGGTTGCAAGTTAACCTGCAAATCCGCTTTTGATGCCACCGGTAACTTAGGTTGCGTCTGCGACCAAACCACCAATCCAATCATGACACTTAAAAAGAGGAGACCACTGATTATCCACGCTAATTTTTTCATGATTAACCTCGTCTAATATGTACTAGCAACCATTATACCGCAGTCAGCATTGCTAATAATAAAGAGCGTAAAAAAGCCTTAACCACATTTCTGACAGTTGAGGCTTTTACCATTAATTCAATTTAACCAGCAAGCGTTACTAGAATACCACCCAACATAACGAAGAGGGCGCCAATTGCAATGCCAATGATTTGCGACTTTGTTTTACGTTCCTTCAAGATCAAAATCGCACCCAACGTTGAGACGATAATGCCCATCTGTGACAACGTTGAGGCCTTCGCTTGACCAACTGCAGGGTTCAAGACAGCAAGACGAATCATCACCTCACCAGTTCCCCACATAATACCAGCCAAACCATTCTTTGCCGTTTCCTTCGTCAATAATGGCAACTTGAAGTTTCCACCATTGAAGATGAAAATACCAAAAATCAAAGCCCCGATTGTTTGACCGATGGCGATGGGCAATGACAAGGCCATCGTGTTGTGCAACGTACCTGTATCAACGTGGACCAAGTGCAACAAGGCAACCGTCTTTGGAATCATGAAATAAATCATGTAAGCAAAAACAGAAATGATTGTTAATCGTACCCCATCCCTATTCAAGTGTGATGGCTTACCTGAAATCAAGAAAACACCAATAATGACGGAAACAATGGCTAACAATCCAATTGTCCACTGGTGAGCACCTTGCCACTCACTAAAGACTGCTGCACCAACCAACGCGTTCACAGCAATTTGGCCGGCAGTATTCAAACCAGACGCTTGCGAAACGCCCATCTTCTTAAAGGCCGCTAATTGGAAACTCGTTCCGGCAGACCAAGCAATTCCTGATAAGACGTACGTCAAACCAGCCATACTGAAGACAACGGGCCAAGTTGGTCCCTCAAACAAGGCGTACACGCCAACTACAATCGAGAAGACCAGCGAACCAAGTGCGCCACCCAAAATTTGGTTTGCGACACGACCACCAGCCCATCCATTTACAATTCCCATTGCTCCCCACAATACAGCGGGAATCAAAGCATACATAATTGACATGTACCATTTCTCTCTTTCAACTCTTTTTTATCAACGTTAATCACTATAGCACCAGGTTTTATGCCGTTAAATTAAAAAGGGAATAAAATAGACCAATCCAAGAATTGGCGTATACCATTTCTCAAATTGGTCTAGTTATGACACTTAATTAATTGCCGCTTCACCAGCATTTTTAGGCAGCAACATCACTTCAATCATTGGTACAATGGCAAAAATCCCCAGCACGACAAAGCCCCATGCATAGGCGCCTTGCAGTGTCATACCATGACGGAAGATGTGGATAATCACCGTAATCAATGAAATCCCCAAACCTTGGCCAAGACTCTGCGTCACAGCCGTTAAGGTATTAGCCCCATTTCGATGAATTGGGGCAACATCCGTGAATTGGAGCCCATTATATGACGTAAAGGCCAACGACCGCCCCACACCCGAAACAAGCGCCAGGAACATAATCGCAATCGCCGTCGTATGTGGCCGAACCAGCGCCAATCCAAATGAACTCAATATCAACATCAAAAATGACGCAATTAACGCCCCACGGAAGCCAAGGCGACGAATAATTGGATTCGTAAATGGCTTAATGCCAATGTTACCAATGAAAATAAAGATGACATACCATCCTGCGCGGGCCGCTGACCAACCAAAGACCGTTTGCAACAGCACCGTTAAGACGTATGGCAAACTAGCAATAGTCACTTGGAATAGCGTCCCACCAGTTTGCGACACCCGGAATGTCGGTACCTTCATCGTTGCTACCGAGAATAATGGGTGTTCAGCTCGGCGCAAGTGCTGGTAAACATTTACGCCCAACACAATACCGACAATCACCATAATCAAACCGTACCAAACAACGACACCCGTGCGTGCTAACATTTCAGCGCCGGTCAGCAAAGCCATTGATGCCAACGCTAATTCAACAAACCCGCGCACGTCAAATGGCCGTGGTTGTTGCTGATCATCGTGTGGCAATAACCGTACGCCGATCAAGAAAGCGAGCAAGCCAATTGGCAGATTAATCAAGAAAATCCAGTGCCAAGTAAAGTATGTCACGAACATACCACCAATAACTGGCGCTACAGCTGGCGCCATCAATGACGGCCAGACCAAATAACTAATCATCTTTAATAGTTGATCTGCCGGCGTCTTTTCCAACACCATTAGCCGGGCCGTTGGTGTCATCATGGCTCCCGCAATTCCTTGCACGATTCGCATCATCAATAACACAGTAAAGTTGGGCGCTACTGCACTACCAAAGGAACTTAGCGTAAAGAGCACAACCGCCCACAACCAAATGTTCTTTTTACCATAGCGTTGCGCCAACCAACCACTCAATGGAATGAAAACGGCCACGGCAATCATATATGTACTAACCAACAAACTCGCCGTCGCCGCACTAACATTAAACGTTTGGGCCATTTTCGGCAGAGCCGTAGTTACAATCGTGCCATCCATGACATCCATAAACAAACTTGCTGCCATCAATAACGCGATTTTAATTTCTTTCGACACGCTACTTACCTTCCTTTTCTAAAACTCACGAAGAATAAGTGTATGCCTTTTTAAAAACCGTTGCAAATCAAAACGCGACACCACAACCGATCTTATGACCGTCTTGTGATATCGCGTCTCATTAACTAATGTTGTACTGCCACCTTGGTAGCTACGGTTGAATCAACTTGTTCAATGTCAGAGTCCAAATCTTCCTTATCCTCTAAACGTAAACGGAACGTGATGATGTAAGCAATACCTGCAGCGACTGCAGCTCCCAAACTCATTGCGCTCATAAATAATGTCATCATCGTTTCCCCCTTTACGTTCCTTTTGTATGTATTAATAATAAGGCCTGCGCATAGCCATTGTAAACGATTTCAGCTGTATTAATTTTGTCAGAACGTCAAAAAAATTAATGGTCTATACCAGCAAATTCATCACCTTATTTTGTACATCCCCAACAAAACAAGCTACAATGAAGTCATTAAATCAAGATTGGTCAAACGAGGAGGTATTCGTATCATGAAGGCAGTTCAAATTAAAGAGTTTGGTGACGTTGATGTACTTGAAGAAATTGACGCCCCAACACCAAAGATTTTGAAGAAGCAGGTGCTAGTTAAGAACCACGCGGTTGCAATTGATCCTTACGATGTAAAGTTTATCCAAGGACTCGCTGGGGAAGCTGATAAACTCCCATTGATTCCCGGATCAAGCGTGGTCGGCGAAGTTATCGCTGTCGGCGAAGAAGTCACGGATTTCCAAGTCGGTGACCGTGTCGCTGCAACGCGCCACCACCAAACCTACGCCGAAGAAGTTCCCGTTGGCCAATCTGCAGTTGCTAAGGTACCAGCCGAATTAGATGACGAGCACGCGGTCGCTGCTGTACTCGGGGCCGCCACCGGCTACCAAATGGTTACTGATGATTTGGATGTTCAAGCTGGCCAAAAGGTTTTGATTCAAGGAGGCGCCGGTTCCGTTGGTTCCGTTGCCATTCAAGCAGCTTTAAACCGTGGTGCGGTTGTTTATGCAACGGCTAAGCCTGCCGATTTCGACTACTTGAAGTCACTAGGTGATGTGACACCCGTTGATTACCACACGGCTTATGAAAACGAATTATCAGATTTCGACGCCGTTTTGGACACAATTGGCGGGGCCGTTGCCATTCAATCTGCTAAGATTTTGAAGCAAGGTGGTAAGTTGCGCAACCTAACAAGTTACGATGACGAAGCTATGAGCGCATTCGATATTGATGCTGAGCACACCTACCTTAAGGGTAAGCGTCCTAACTTGGTAGCTTTATTTGCCGATATGGCCGCTGGTAAGATTGATGTTAAAGTTGGTGAAGTGATGCCATTTACCTTGGATAACTTGCGTGACGCACACGCTGCCGCTCGTCAAGGCTCAGCCGCTGGTAAGGTTGTCTTAACCTTTTAATTAAACGTAAAATTTAAGCGAACGAATGTTTCATGTGAAACACCGTTCGCTTTTGTTATTAACTATAATGGAACTATCACTTTTTCCGGGAGAAATTACTATGCTATTCACAGAACGTGACTATTACGAAGACGTCGTGGCAATGCTAAATGCACGCGGGGTAAACTTAGAAGATATCGGCGAATTGGTTTTGTTCGGTCAAAAAGCCATCATTCCTAACCTCACAATGGCAGATGCCGTTGACTCAGTGCAACACGTCCTACACAAAACTGAAGTACAAGATGCAGTGATGACTGGTCTGGCAATTGACGACTTGGCGGAAGCCCGGCAATTGCCACAACCATTGCAAGGCCGCATCGACCGTGATCATGGTACGTATGGCATTGATGAGCAATTGGTGATGTCAATCCTTGGCGTTTACGGCACCATTTCATGGACAAACTTCGGCTACCTCGATCGATTGAAGCCTGGTATCGTTGGTCGTTTAAACGATGAACAACACGCCGGTGGCCGCGTGAATACCTTTATTGACGATATCGTATCAGCGATTGCCGCAGCCGCTCAAGCTCGAATTGCGCACGATTAAAAATGAACAAAAATAAAGCCAGGCACATGTGTGTCTGGCTTTATTTTTGTTCAATTATCAATTACATAATGCCGTTTGCCTTGGCAGCTTCGATCAAATCGAGCTCCTTAGCACTTTGAACAGGTGTTGGTGTTCCGTCAACGTTAATTGACTCAATCCCCTTCTTTTCCAACAACTTCTTCAACTTATTCTTCTGTGACATAAATCCATACCTCCAGCACATTTTTAATTTGCGCGTCAGGTGATTGGCCCGGCGTGTATGTCTACTCTTATAGTGTAGTCCTTTTTTACCGGTTTGTTAAATCAAGTTCACGAACAAGCTAGCTGTCATTAATCTGGTTGATCTGAATACCACGCCCCCAGCTGATCATATTGTGTAACTTCAACACCATCAGGATTTAAAAATTCTGGAAAACGCTCATATGGTTCATGCCCAGCACCTGGTCCACCGTGCAACGTCAATAATTTAATTGGCTTGCCCGTACCATCTGTACGCGACCATAAATGATAGCCATTCTCAAGCGATAAAATGTGCGTGCCATCTTTTGTCATCCAATCATCCCCCTATTTCTTTTCAGCGTGCTTCCAATCAAAGGTTCCCCCGACTGGATTGACATAAACACCCTTAACATCCGGATTCTGTAACGCCGTGATCTTTGAGTATGTCAGTGGCGCAACCGCACCCTGCTTTTCAGCATATTGTTCGGCAGCAACCAAATCCTTGTAACGTGCCGCCTTATCATTAGCATCCGTGACCGTTGCCTTGCGATATAGCTCGTCATACTTGGGATCAGACCAACCCGTCAAATTCCATGAAGCCCCCGTAACCAATGTTTGTAGCATGTCGACTGGGTCCGTGTAATCCGCGTTCCAAGTCGAGAGGCCCAAATCGAATTTCCCTGCCTTAGTCAACGCACTAGTCTGCTTTGCTGGCACTGACTTCACACTCACTTGCAAGCCCTTCAAATTTGTTTCCAATTGTGACTGTAGATATTGGCCTGTTTGCTTAGCCGCATCCGTATCACCTGTTAACAAGGTCAACTTCACGGTCTTCTTACCCGTTTCCTTCAAACCCGCAGCCCATAACTTAGCTGCTTCCGCTTTATTATAGCTAACGTACTTCGTGTGGGCCGTGTCGACAAAATCCTTACCCGTATTTGGATCCTTGGTTAATCCCTTTGCCACAAAGGTTTTGGCTGGTTCAGCAGCCCCCGTCAGCACGTTTTTCGCCAACTTTTCACGATTTACTGCATAAGACATCGCTTGACGCAACTTCACATTTTTCAACACTGGATTCTTTTGGTTCATCGTCATATAAGTTGTCGCTGCGGTATGAACCGTTGTAAACCCATGCTTGTGCTTAGAGTTACGCGCTTGGGTAGCATTTAACTGCGCAAAATCAGCTTTACCGGCATTATACAAATTGAAACTTGTCGTCGCATCTGCCGTTGTGGTGACATTTACTGCTGGCGTCTTAACAGCATCGGCATCCCAGTAATAAGGATTTTTAACATATTGGTATGTTGAACTTGAGCCATCCCACTTCTTCAAGACATATGGACCACTTGCTAATGAATCCTTCGCCGTCGTTCCGAACGCCTTACCAGTCGCTGTGACAAAACTTTCCTTTTCTGGGAAGAAGTACATCATCGCCAACTCAGCTTTCAATTGTGGCAACGGCCGATCCAACGTGACTTGCAACATTGTGTCATCAAGAGCCTTCACGCCCAATTGGTTCATATCAGTAACTTTCCCTGATTGGATAGCATCCGCATTCTTGATACCACTAAAGAACATCGACCCGATTGCCGCCGTCTTAGGATTGTTTGTGCGTTGCCAACTATAAACAAAATCATGCGCCGTTAATTGCGATCCATCGGACCACTTCAAATTATCACGTAACTTAAACGTCCACGTTAACCCGTCATCTGAGACATCTACTGACTGCGCGGCCGCCAATTCTGGTTGTCCGCTTGTACCAACACGATACAATCCTTCACCAGTGACTTGCACCGCATTTTGTGATGGGATATCCGCTACGTTTGAAGGATCTGTTGTCTTCAAGTCCCCCGTCAACGTCCAATTCAATTCCTTACCGGCCGCATGTGCCACTTGTGTGCTAGCACCTGCAACCGCAACCAAAGCAACTGACATCAATACTGAATTCTTAACAAACTTATTCATAACCTACACGCTCCTATAATTTGGGTGGGACGAGTAATAGTTTGAGCTCAAAAATATATAAAAAAACGGCTAGTATTCTGCGCAAAATACTAGCCGTTACTCGTTTACAAAGTAATTAAATTTGGCTAGCCATGTTAACTGTGTAGCAGTTTCATGGCTAGCAAGCATCTCAAAAAGCCAACCATCACTGCGAAATAATAATAATAATCGCAATAATAATTGGGGCAACCAACGTCATAACATTCAATTTTTCAACAGACACGTTCTTCATGACGTCGTCCTCCCTTTTCTTGATGTTTCTAAGTATACGCATTTTATGATAAGTGTCAACACTTATTTCTAATCTTTTTCTAATTAAATTAAGCGCCACCGTATACAAAAACCGCCCATGACCAGTTCACGTGTCATGGGCGGTTTATTATTTAACAATTAGTCTTCTTCTGAACCAAGACCAAACTTAGCAATTACGGCTGCAACCGCACCACCAAGCAAAGGACCTACGATGTAGGCACCGATGTGAGTCAATGCAGTTGATGAACCGAACATTGCAAAGAATGCGGCTGGGGCCAATGAACGAGCTGGGTTCAATGAACCACCCGTTGCTTGCAAACCAAGCATGATCAATGCACCCAACGTCAAACCAATGATCATTGGTGCCAAGGCTGAGTTCTCAGCGTTCTTCTTTGACGTAACCATCAAGATTACCAAAACAAAGACAAACGTCAAGAATGCTTCAATCAACGTCGCTGACAAGAATGAAACTGGTGTGTTGTAGTCTGTTTGACCAAAACCAACTTGCTTGATTGTTGCAGCAGTTGCACCAAAGGCCTTCATGAAGCCAAAGATAACAGCTGAACCAGCAAAAGCACCAATGATTTGGGCAACGACGTAACCAATAAATTCAACCCATGAGATACGACCGTTGATGGCTTGTGCCAAAGAAACGGCTGGGTTAAAGTGACCACCTGAGATTGGGCCGAAAGCGTATGCTCCGGCAGCAACAGCGATGGCGAATGCCAAAGCAACTGGCAATGGACCAGCTTGAGTACCGACGAAGATAACAACTCCAGTACCCATGGCAACCAACATCAAAGTTCCGAAGAACTCGGCAAGATACTTGCGCATGTTTTCCATGATTAAAAACTCCTTCGAGATATACTTTGTACGACTGTACAAAATTAAAAATTTCTGACCCTACTATATAACAAAAACCGGCTTAAATTCAGCTTTAAAGTTCCGCCGTTAACGTAATTTTAATATTAACGACCAATAATCTTGCTGGCTGCACGATCCAACGCTAACCAAGCATTCATTGAATTTGCCTTAAATTGTTCAATAAACGATGGCTTGCCTTCTTCTGGCTTTGCCTCACCTTCGAATGAATTTTCAATACCAAAGACTTGCAAGGCATTAAATTCCTCATCCCAACGAACTGTATAGTAGTTACCTTCCATGCGTTCATCAACAATATCTTGGAAACCAAGCTTCAAGGCTTCCTTAATGACATCATCCTCGCTGACTGGAAAGCCACGTGCGGCCATCAACGCGACACGATCCGCAACCTGTGTCATATCCTCAGGAATTGAATGCTCGTTCATACTCTTTACTCCTTCTTTCAGTGACTTACTTTGTGTTCAGAATTAAACACGTTACTAAACACATTTTAGCAGTGAGTTGCGATATAATAAAGCAGACTGGTCATGTTAGAGATTTTAGACCCCTGACCAGGCCCAGTCGCCGTTATCTGGCAGTGTTAGCAGCCTATATGCTAACACTGCCAGATAACCCGATAATGTCCAAAACAGCGTTATCGATAACATTTAATCTACTATAAGGAGGTTACTTTTCATGGTTGAAGCAGTAACCGCACAAGAGATGCAACGATTTGACCGTTACACAATGGAAGAAATCGGTGTACCCGCCTTGGTTTTAATGGAGCGCGCCGCAATGGCCACCATTGAAGTTTTGGCAGCTGGTACCTTTGATTTAGCTAACGTGCTTGTTATCGCCGGACTTGGTAATAACGGTGGTGACGGTGTCGCCATTGCACGCATGTTGATTCAAAAAGGCGTTAACGTCGACCTATTGATTCTTGGTGATGAAAATCGTGCGACCGCTAACACAGCTACGCAACTTAAGATTGCCCGTGGCTATGGCATTCACACCCAAAACCGTGTCCGTGATTTTCGCAATTACACGGTCATCGTGGATGCGCTATTTGGAATAGGCCTTTCTAAGCCCGTTCCAAGCAAACTTGGTGATATTATTAAACGAGTAAATGCCGCTAATATTCCGGTTGTCTCTGTTGATGTCCCATCTGGTTTGCACGCAACTACTGGAGAAATCCTTGGCTCTGCTATTCGTGCCACCGCAACTGTTACTTTCGCCTATCCTAAGCAAGGGTTGTTACAAAACGAAGGCCTAAAACGCGCCGGCAATATTTATGTAAAAGACATTGGCATTTATTCACCGGAAGAATTAGCAGAATTTAAACAGGAAGAGAGCGAGAACTAATGAATATCGTATTAGTCGGGGCTGGTCCACGTAACTTGTCTTTGGTTGAGCGTCTAATGGCGCACGCCAAGTCAACGACCGAGCCTGTTGACATCACCCTATACGACCCATTTCCTATCGGTGGTCGTGTTTGGAACCCAGATCAAGACCCAACTTTCTTGATGAACACTGTTACACAACAATTGACGTTGTTCACTGACCCTTCAGTACCTAACCACGCTTCTACCGCGTTGTACGGTCCTAACTTTTATGAATGGTCAGTCACGTTCGGTAAGGAGTACGTGAAGATTCACGACTTCAAGAACGAAGCGTACTTCTTGGACGAGTTGACGCGTATCAACCCTAACCGCTTCACGTCACGTGCCTTGTTCGGTGTATATGCCCAATGGTTCTTTGAACACCTCGGTGCACACGTTCCTGCAAACGTGACGTTGTCATATGAGCGTCGCAGTGTCACAGATGTTGTCAAGCAAGACGACCAATATACGGTCACGATTGACGGCACTGATACCATCATTGCTGATCAAGTGGTGATGGCATTGGGGCACGTAGACAACAGCTTGAACGATGAAGAGCAAGCCTTCGCCGATGCTGCCGCGGGCAATGACAACATGTTGTACGTTGCCCCAACGCACCCTTCAGAAGCCGACCTCGATGCCGTTCCAGCCCGTGAAAAAGTTGTTTTGCGTGGCTTGGGATTGAGCTTCTTCGACTACATCGCTAAGTTAACGATTAGCCGTGGTGGTCGCTTCGCTCGCGATAACAACGGTGTGATGTACTACCTACCATCTGGTAAGGAACCTCACATGATTGCGGGTTCTCGCAAGGGCTTGCCTATGCACGCGCGTGGTGTTAACCAAAAGGTCGCAGCTGAAGGTTATCAACCACTATTCTTTACGTCAGAGAATTTGGATAAGTTGGCTGAAAAGTCAAACGGTCAAGTTACCTATGACGAATTCTTTACGTTGTTGCGTAAGGAATTGGAATACAAGCACTATCAAAACACAATTAACGACTTTGGTGTCACATGGCCATTCAACGCTGCCGAATTCATGGATGCTTTGGCAGCCAGCGATGATTTGAATGAAACTGCTCGTAAGTACGGCATTTCTGAAGAATACATCATGGATTGGGATCGTATCTTGAACCCCGTTGATGATGTGCCAGCTGAAGTTGAATACAGCGACTTCATGATGAACTACCTAACTTGGGACATTAACGATGCTAACCAAGGTAACAACGACGCACCATATGCTGGTGCCTTCGATATGTTGCGTGACGTTCGTGGTATCATTCGTCACTACTTGGATGCTGGTTACTTGTCATCTGACGAATATGCCAAGTTCCTATCAAAGTTCAACCCATTTAACTCATTGATTTCCGTTGGACCTCCTGTCCTACGTGTTGAGCAAATGCGCGCTTTGATTGAAGCTGGCGTCTTGGAAGTTGCTGGCCCTGGCTTGGCAGTTTCTGTTCGTGATGACCACTACGTTGCAACGGATAACCGTGGCAACACTTGGACGGTCAACAAATTGGTAGAAGCTCGTTTGTTCCCCGTATCATTAGCTGCATCAACTAATCCTTTGGTTGCCAACTTGCGCGATCGTGGTTTGTTGAGTGCCGCTGAGTACACAAAGGCTGACGGTTCAACTTATGTTGTTGGTGGTACTCGCATGAACAAGGACGATTTGACTGTTATCGATGCTAACGATAACGAAGTTGATGGTTTGTTCATTTGGGGTGTCCCAACGGAAGGTTGGTCATGGTTCACGACGTTTGCTCCTCGTTCAGGTGTTAACGACAAGAACTTGCGCGATGCTGAAAACATTGCCCGCCGTATCTTTGGTAAGTAATTAAGAATCTTTAAAACGCCCGTTATGGCTAAGACAGTAATGTCAGTCATAACGGGCGTTTTTGTTGTCATACAGGCACTCTTACAATTGCAAAGATTTTCTAAAGGGTGTATATTAGGTTTATCCTAACGTTAGGATAAACCTAATATATCGTTTTGAGGCCTTGCTTATGAGTCATAATGTATATGCTAACGAACCACGGCGCGCTGTCATGGTCATCGATTCCAAAAGTTTTTACGCCAGTGTGGAAAGTGTTGATTTAGGATTAAATCCCCTCAAATCCTTGTTAGTCGTCATGAGCCAACAAGAAAACACGAATGGTGGCCTTGTCCTGGCTGCGTCACCACAGGCTAAAAAAATCCTTGGCGTATCCAATGTAATGCGTCAGCGCGACGTCCCTCGTGATCCACGTCTGGCCATCGTCCAACCACGCATGAATTATTACATTCAAAAAAATAAACAAATCAACGACATCTATCGGCAATTTGTCGCTGATGAAGATTTACATATCTATTCAATTGATGAATCCATTCTCGATTTAACGGACAGTTGGCGCTATATCGAATCAAAATTTGGGCGCAAGTTAACACTTCGCAACATGGCCCGCCTCATTCAGCAAACCGTTCACGATGCAACCGGCATTTATTTGACAGTTGGTATTGGTGATAATCCCGCGATGGCTAAGATGGCCCTCGATATTTCAGCTAAACATAACAAGGATTTAATTGGGGAATGGCACTATGAAACAATTCCCGAGCATTTATGGCCGATTACCAAGCTCGATGACGTTTGGAGTATTGGTAGCCGTACTGCCAAAACCTTACGCCGCTTAGGTATTTTATCGATGCGTGATTTAGCTGCTTTTAATCCTTATCGACTACAGGAATTGCTCGGGGTCAAAGGGGTTGAACTATATGCGCTAGCTTGGGGTGTCGATCGTAGCCGTCTCAGCAATAAATATCACGTCAAAGAAAGTTCCTTTAGCAACGGCCAAGTTTTGCCCCGTGACTACGATAACCCCGCTGAAATCGAAGTTGTCATTCGCGAAATTGGTGAACAAGTAGCCAGTCGGTTGCGTGCAAAACATGTCGTGGCTAGCCAAATCAGTTTAGGAATCGGCTTTGGCTATCGTACGACCGGCCCGAATCACGGTTTTAGTGGCCAGGTAACGATTGATGCCACCAATCTAAGCTTGCCAATCACTAACGCCCTGCGCGAAATTTTTCGCACGCACTATGATGGTGAGGTTGTTCGTAACATTTACGTCAGCGCTGGTCGTTTAGCTCCTGACGGCGTTGAGCAAATCGACCTCTTCACCCCTGTGACGATTAACATGAAACAACGCCAAATTGACAACGTCATCGACACAATTCGACAAAAATTTGGTGTCGGAGCCGTCTTTAAAAGTTCTAGCGTTGCTGGCGGAACAATGCTAAATCGCATCGGGTTAGTTGGTGGCCACAATGGTGGTAACGCTTATGGATGATGATATCGATATTTTTGCCCAAGCTGCCCGCTTCTTCGCGCATGACTATCATGAAAGAGGCATGGTGAAATGGCAAGGCTACTACCTATCTGACCACACTGAAGATGTTCATAAAAACCAATTGGCCGCGGCGCAGGCGGCCACCCGACAACGAATGCCAGAAATGGATTTAGCGGCCATTGCCACGTTACTTTTTGATGCGTACGGCCGGCATGAAATTGTCCATGTGCAACAAAATTACAGCGCTACCGATGGTGTGGTGCCTGAAATCATTACCGGCTTAGTCACAGGTTACACTGAGGAAGCCGTGATTATCGGCAACACCCACATTCCACTCGACCAACTATGGTGGGCTAGCAAATGACGATTTTGTGGGCCTTCAAGCTTGATGAGCGCAAAAAAATCCCAGTTCGTGTAAAAAAACGAACCGGGATTTTTTCATATTATTTAACCTTCCAATTGATCAGGATGATTCTCAGCAAATTCCACTTCTTTACGTTCTTCTTCATGCGCCAAATCAGCTAAATGACGGCGTGACCAACGATAGGCAATCAACACAACAATCAATAACGCGATGGCCGCGGCTTGAATCAAAACGCCAATCGTATCGGCATGATATACCAATAAATTACGTAATAAAGCCGTAATTCCGATATACATAAAATTCTGTAATGAAATACGATCTTGCACGAAATACTCTTTTGTTAAGACCACGAACTCGAAAAACAAAAACGTTTCCAAAATCGTTTCAGTCACTGCGTAAAAATCAACTTCTAAATCGGTGTGCAACACCATCGTACCTAAATTCCAAAGATCCTTAAAAAAGAATCCGACCATGGTAATCCCCAAAATAAGCATCGCCACGTCTAGTACAATGCCATAACCCTTCTCGATAAATTTTCGATTCATATGGCTGCCCTCCAGGAGTTCTTACTTCTAATCATAACAAACCCCACCTGAAAAGTACCGCATAACTTGTCTCAAACTATTTTTCAAACAATTCTAAGCCTTCACGACCAATGTAAATTGCAAAGATAATGGCCGCAACCGCATCAGCCCACCACAAACCAAACAATGCCGTTAACAACATGCCCATCAAAACCAAGGCCGCTAACACGGCACACGCCACGTTACACATCGCATCTTCGCGCAGAGCCTCCGAGCCAATTTGAGCACCTAATCGTCGCTTCATCGTTGTCATCACCGGCATCAAAACCACTGACGCAATCGCCACAATCAAACCAACACCACTTTCACCTGGCACTTCATGCTGCACTAAATTGATAACTGATGTGACGATGACGTAGGTTGCCAATAATAATAAAATTGCCTTCACGATCTTTGAAGCACGTCGTTCAACAACCAATACCCGCTCATTATCAGCGCCATCATATTCTGCCCGCAGTCGCCAAATCAACACGCCCCCCGCGATGACTTCCAAAAGCGCATCCAAGCCAAAAGCAATCAATAGAATCGAACCAGCTTGCAAACCGGCTGAAACACCCAATACAAATTCAAGGGCCATCCAAGCGATTGAAATCACTTCCAATTGAATGCCTTTCGCTAATAATTTTTGTTTCGCTATCATTTCCCAATCCCCCAAAAACAATATATGTTATTTTCTTCATATATTATAGCATAACTTTGAGAAAACATGCACAAACAAAAAGTAAGCGTGGTAAATAAAAACGGTTGTTCCACGTGGAACAACCGCATTCTATTAATTCATCCGTGAGTGTTTAATACCATATGTTACGTACAAAATCAGTCCTAACACAAACCAAATAGCCGCTGCAATTAATGTTTCAACGTGTAATTGCGTAATCAAGAAGAACGTAAATACGGCTGACAAAATGGGTAACACTGGATAACCAGGCATCTTGTAACCATCTTGTTTCACATCAGCGCGCTTACGTAATGGCAAAATACCTAGCGACACAACCATAAAGGCCAGTAACGTTCCCATATTAACCAAATCAACCAATTTATCCAGCGGTACCATACCACCAAAGAATGCTACCACAATCGTTGCAATCCCCAACGCTCGGTTTGGTTCACCCTTTTGGTTTAACTTCCCTAAATTACCGGGCAATAGTCCATCACGGCCAACAGCATAGATCAATCGTGATGATGCATAAAGCATTGTTGTCATCATAGTGAACATCCCAATCAGTGCGCCGATTGTAATAATTAAGGCAGCCCAATTTTGCCCCACTTGTTGTAACGCAAACGCGGCCGGATCAGCCACATTTAGTTTGGTGTAGTGCACCATTCCCGTCAGCACGAACGCGACTAACCCATACAATACGGCCGCAATAATTAACGTGCCAATAATTCCGATTGGCATGTCGCGCTTCGGATTTTTCACTTCAGCTGCTGAAGCCGATAAGGCATCAAATCCAAGAAAGGCAAAGAAGACCATCGACGTGCCGGCCAAGACACCTTGTACACCAAATGCGCCATGCATCCGCGCTGGAATCATCGGCATCAAATTACTGCTCTTAATAAAGAAGAACCCCACCACAAGAAAAATGATGATAATCGCGACTTTCAACAAAACCATGGCATTTTGAATCCGCTTTGATTCCTTCATACCGCCACGCAACATTAACCCAATCAACAATACAATGATTACCGCGACTAGATTCACGTACGTACCTTGCGCTGGATTGTAGGCTCCCGACAAGGCCGTTGGTAATTTGAAGACCGGCGCCATCAAATTGGCAAAATAGGCTGACCAACCGGTTGAAACTGCCGCGACCCCTAATGCATATTCCAAAATCAGTGCCCATCCCAGCACCCATCCAACAACTTCACCAAAAATAACGTTACCATACGAATATGCTGAGCCGGCAACTGGCATCGCTGAAGCAGTTTCCGAATAGGCCATGGCTACTAGGCCCGAAACAATTGCAGCAATAATAAAACTAAAGACAACGCCTGGGCCCGCAGTTGTCGCAGCAACCGTTCCTGGCAAAATAAAGATTCCGGTACCAATAACGGCACCAATTCCCAAGCCAATCAAATCTTTCGCGGTCAGCGTTTTGGCAAAGTGTTCATCACTTTTTAAATACGCCGTCAACGATTCCTTCTTAAACATCCGTTGCCACAACTGCATCCTACTACCTCCTATGAAACCAATAAAAAAACACGTATCGGATAACACCAAAGTATCCGATACGTGTTTAAATGAGTTTCATGGTCTGCCCGCAGCAGTTAGCATGTCTCACACACTCGGATACTTTACCGTCATCCGAGTGTCCAACGCAAAATAACTTTACGATTGTTTCGGATGACTAACCGAAGAAAAACGTAAAGTTGAAAAACGCTTGCGTTGTTGACAGGTGCATTTGCATGAATTTCATTTCCTTTTCTAATTGTTTAGGTTTTAACTCCCTAATCATAAGTGAGGAATTAAATTTCGTCAACCATTTCTCAGCAAATACTCATACTGACTATTTGTAACCGCCTCGGAACACCTTAGAAATCGGATAATGGCGCGAACAGTTGGAAAAAGCATATAATATTAAGTAAGTATTCTAAATAACTGAGGTGGTTTCATGTCGATCCGCACATATCATAATGCGCAAGTCTACGATGTTGCGCAAGCGAAATTCATTCCTAATTCATGGTTCTCAGTTGATTTAACAACCGGACGTATTACAGCTACCGGTACTGGCGCTACGCCTGCCGATGCTCAAGAACTTGTCGATTTAAATAACAAGTTCATTACCCCCGGTATGATCAACACCCATGTTCACATCATTAATAAAGTCTTCCCATACGGTCCAAAAGCTTCACGCGAGCCCTTCGAAATTGCGATGCAAGCCCAAGCTAACTTAAATGAAATGTTGGCGTCAGGTGTGACATACACTCGTGTTCTGGCAACCGCGCAAAGCTTCGACATCGGGATGCAAAAAATGACGCTGAACGGTCAATGGCGCGGTACCGGGGTTGTCGCATCTGGTCGTGCTTTCTCAACCATTGGTGGCCACGCTTCAAAGATTGGTGAAGCCTTGTCTGGTCCAGAAGAATTCCGAGCCGGTGTCCGCCGTCGCATTGAACAAGGCGCCCATGCGATCAAGTACATGGCGTCGGGTGGTATTGCGTTCGATCAATTCGAGCAACCTGATATGCCACAAATGACGGAAGCTGAAATGGCTGCTGGTGTTGACGTGGCACACCGTCGCGGCATCAAGGTTGCGGCGCACGCGGAAGCTTTGCAAACCGTTAAAGAAGCCTTGCGCGCCGGCGTTGATTCGGTTGAGCACGCTTTTGTTATTGACGATGAGGCACTCGAATTATTCCAATCAACGGGTACATATTTAACGCCAACATTAGTGGCTCCTTATGTCATCATCAAGCGCGGTGATGGGTTGTTGCCACAATGGATGGTCGACAAAGCTTACAAGTGGGTTGATTCACACTTTGCAGCCTTTGGTAAAGCAGCAAAGAATGGCGTTAATTTGGCACTGGGTACTGATGCTGGCTCACCATTGAACGGTTATGCTGACACTGCCCTTGAAGCCGAGCTTTGGTCAATTGCCGGCGCAACTAACGCCCAAATCTTGCAGGCACTCTTCACGAATGCGGCTGATTTATTGCAAATTAGTGCCGATTACGGTGAATTGGTTCCTGGCAAAATGGCTGATTTCGTCGTCTTTGATGCTAGCCCACTGGCTGACATTAAAGTACTCCAAGAGCCAAAGCGTGTGGCTAAGTTTGGTGAGTTTGTTGACACAACCGGCTTCCAAAATCCTTATATCTTGCCTTTAGATAAAGGGCATTTAGCTTATTAATAGTAGATTCTAAAAGGTCCCAAATCCTCCGCGTTTGTTCGGAAGATTTGGGACCTTTTTTATCGCCATGTTCGTTGCATTGCTGAGAAGACAGCTAAAGTGGCCTTGGCATCCGCCAAAGCACGATGCTTCTGTTTGCCAATCTCGACATCATACGTCTCAGCCAAACCCGATAGTGAAATATCGTTAGGATTACCATTTAAAGCCCCGTGCAGCTGTTGCGTATCAAAAATCTTACCACTCGTGCGCCACTTGCCTAAATCATGATAGCGGAGCCCCTCTTTGACTAATTGCACATCCCCATCAACAATTGCGTGACCAACAACCGGATATTCGCCAACAAACTTCATAAACCGACTCAATGCCCGTTCTTCCGACAAGCCGTTATGAATCATATCCAACGTAATCCAGCCGTGTTCACCACCCATTGATTGTGTAATAAATTTAAATGACGCCATCCCACTACCCTTGGGCGGGTTATTAACAATCACGGAAAATTTTTCAATATCTTTGCCAGTGGTAATTTTCAAAGCCCCAATTTCAATAATTTGATTACTACCGTTCATCTCTAAATCGAAAACGACATAATCCTTCAATTCTGTAAATAGCATTAACAATACTCCCCGCTCGTTTGTTTCTCTCAAGTATACGCTTCACTGACGAACTCTTCACTTGCATTTACTTCAAGTCAGCGTAAAGTTAAGGTTGTCAATTATACAGAACAGGAGATTTTCCCCATGAAATCACTCGCAAAGTACAATAAGTTGCGTCGAAACTTCAACATGGAAAGCCACCGTGGTCTACAGCTCGACGAACACGGTAACACCGATGTTTTTGAGGGTGTCCAAGTCACGGTTTTAGTTAAGGATGATCAAGCAACGATGATTTTCATCGATTCAGAAGATGCTGATAGCGACGAAGCTGGTCGTGCATTCGTTGCCTTTGAGCACGGCATGAGCTGGTCATCGCAGGATTTCTTCAACGCCTACATGGCCGTTCACGAAAACCCCGACGAACCAGCTGTTGCAACAGCAAACGGTATCCAAGTGACCCACAAAATCGATGCAAACGGGTTGCACATCAAAATTGTGCCAGCTTAATTTGCGCAAATAAAATGACCGCCAGGCTTAAATTCCTGGCGGTCATTTTTATTTATCACAACAACTAGTAGTCTTATTAATACGTAATCTTCAAATTCTTCACAACGGCTTCGGCTTCATTGAACAAACCTTCAATGATGTCCTTAACAGGACGCTTGCTGTTAACCATACCAGCAATTTCGCCGGCCATGACTGAACCGTTTTCAACATCACCATCAAAGACAGCCTTTGAAAGTGATGCCATCGTCAACGATTCTAATTCCGCAAATGAAGCACCGGCGTTTTCAAGTTCAATATACTTGGCAATCATGGCATTCTTAATTGTTCGCACCGGTGCGCCGATACGTTGTCCGGTTACCGCTGTTGCCGTGTCATCCGCAGCCAAAATTGCTTGTTTGAACGCATCCGCTACCGGCGTTTCATCAGCTGCCAAGAAGATTGTCCCTGCTTGAATACCTTGCGCACCTAACGCGTATGCAGCAACCACACCACGTCCGTCACCGATACCACCAGCTGCAATCACCGGAATATCTATTGCGCTGGCTACTTGTGGTACCAACGCCATTGTCGTCGTCCCACCGATATGACCACCTGATTCCATCCCCTCAGCAACAACTGCAACGGCCCCTAAATCAGCCATTTTCTTTGCTACCTTGACAGACGGAATGACTGGAATCACTTTAACGCCAGCTGCCTTGAAAGCTGGCATATAAGGTTTTGGCGTGCCAGCCCCAGTCGTCACTACTGGCACCTGTTCCTCAATAATGACATCAACCAAATCTGGAATATTATCCATCATTAACATCAAGTTAACGGCAAACGGTTTATCCGTGCCGGCCTTAACGCGCCTAATTTCCGCGCGCAATTCTTCCTTATCAAAACCGGCAGATGTTAACACGCCTAATCCGCCAGCATTTGAAACAGCAATAACCAACTCATGCCGTGAAATACGTGCCATCGATCCCTGAATCAACGGATACTTCGTTCCTAGAATTTCTGCAACAGTTGCCATCTTATATGCCCCTTTTTAAGTGATTATTGTTTAATGTATCACATAAATTAAAACAACCCCAAATTATCTGAATAACAATCAGATAATCTGAGGCTTCATCTTACTACTTTTTACATCATTAACAGGTGAATCAAGCCAAGCGCTAGCAACACCTGAATCACACCAATGACCAAACCAAAACTCAGGAAGCGAATACCCGAATTCTTGATAATTGACCATTTCAAACTCAACCCAATGCCGGCCAAATTAATGACCCCGAAGAAACTTGCCAATTCCTTGGCGACAGCAACTACCGGCGCTGGTAAGCCAAGCATCGTATTCACCAACATAAAGATGACAAAGGCCGTAACGAACCATGGCATCATGCGCCAAAACGGCTTCGCTGGTGCCGTCGCAGCAACATCTTGTCGCGCCTGTCCAGGTCGACTCATCTTCGTAAAGGCCATGACCACAAAGGCCAATAACACCACGCGTAGCATCTTAAACAATGTTGCGTACGTGCCAGTTGCATCATTGACCATCAAACCAGCGCCAACCGCTTGACCAACCGATTGCAACGTGCCACCGATCAAAGCACCCGATAATAAATCATTGTGCCCTAGAATAGCCGGTCCGATGGTTGGCAAGACCAGCAACAATGCCACACCAGTCAACGACACTGTCGCAGCAGCAGTCCGGCGTTGCGTATCATTAGCGCCAATTACCGGCGAAACGGCAGCAATCGCACTCGTGCCACACACTGCATTCCCTGCACCCATCAACATCGCTGACTCAGGTGATACCTTAAAGAAGCGCCCACCGAGCCACATCACAATTAAAATTGTGGCCGTCATCTGTAACACAATAAACAAAATCCCTTGCCAGCCTAACTGCTCAACCGTCCTAAGCGTGACCGTTAAACCGAGAAAAGCAATGCCAAACTGAATAAAGTACTTTTCTGACCAATCAACCCCGGGGTTCCAGATTTGCTGACGAAAGGCAGTGTTCCCAATTACAATTCCTAACAACATGGCGATGCCTTCCGCACCCAAAAACGGTAGTAATGGGGTTAACCACTTTGCAACGACTGCGAGGGCAACCGTCAGGCCAATACCTGGCAACATCTCTCTAGTAATTCGCATCGCAATTACCTCCTTTATTTACAACCAGTTGTTAACCTAGTTCCTTTTTCCACGTATATTTTATCACAGCAGCTATTGGTCTACTTTATCAAAATAAAAAAATACGGTCCAACCAAACATTTTGATTGGACCGTACCAATTAGTTACGCTGATTAATATAATGAAACACCATTATGCTCCGAATCAATGGGTGCCACATTATCCATTAGATAATGTTCTACGGCGCGCTTATATGATTGATGACTGCGCATCGCAATGCCCGTCAACTTGCTAAACTCAGTCGCATTTAGCGCCCAGACTTGCGCCACCGACTGCTTCAACAAGTGATCATGGAGCGTTTGCGTCAAACTGATAAATCGTTGGAATTCAGCATGACCGATGCCGTAGATACGCTTTAAATTGCCTGTTCGCTTTTCGATGTTTGCTAGCATTACTAACCCTTGCGCAAACGTTGCCGCCGTTTGCCCACCAAAGTTATACATCGTTGGTGTTGGGTATGGGTGACCATTTGGATAGGCCCCTGATTCAGCCTCGTAAGCATGCAACTTGGCTACCACTTGGCCTGCCACATCAGGTCGAATCCCTGACTTCACCAAAATATTACCAAATTCCAGCATGAACGCCTGCGTATGAACTGTCATCGTCATTATCTAAATCCCTCTCTTTGTACTCTTCTCTTAGTCGCCGAATACTAGTGTATGGCGAACCCAATTAGTGTACGCAAAAAGTTCACAGAATAGTACAAAAAAGTGTTGTTTTTGTGGTTAACTCATCTTTAGTTAGCGACAAAAAACGCCTAGCAACTGCCTGCTAGACGTTCTTAATTGCTTATTTCATCAATACTGTAATGAGGACAATAGCCAACACAACCTGGAAAATAATTGTTACTAAACCATAACCCAAGAACTTCATGCCTGACTGCTTAATGGTCTGCCACTTCAAATTCAAGCCAATCCCCGCCAAGTTGACAATACCGAAGAAGCTTGTAATTTCATGGGCCGTGCCGGTCAGGACGTGAGGCAAACTGATAAATGAATTCACCAGCATCAAAACCACGAACACCATCACAAACCATGGAATTTTGACACTTGTTTTGGGCGCAGTCGCTTCAAGCGGCGTCAACTTCGAGGCATGTCGCGCCATCAAGATCACGACAACTGACAACATAATGACACGCAACATTTTAAAAATTGGCGCATATGTCACCACGTCGCCACCAACCAACGAGGCCGTTCCCGATACCTGACCAACCGATTGCACAGTCCCACCAATTAAAGCACTCACTAGCAAGTCATTATGCGGAAAGACCGCTGGACCAATAATTGGCAAAACGAATAAGAGCACCACGCCGGCTAGCGAAACTGTCGCAACAGACGTACGCCGTTGATCATCAGTTGCGCCGACTGCTGGTGCAACTGATGCGATCGCACTTGAACCGCACACCGCATTTCCCGCACCCATTAACATCGCTGTTTGTGGTGCGACCTTAAAGACGCGACCACCCAGCCACATCACCACTAAAATCGTAGCCAACATTTGCAACAAAATAAAGATGATGCCAGTCCAGCCTAATGATTCAATGTTCTGTAACGTGACATTTAGCCCCAAGGCAGCGATACCAATTTCAATGGGATATTTTTCAGCCCACTTCACACCGGCACCCCACCGTTGCTGGGCAAACACAGTATTTCCTAATATAATCCCTAGCACCATCGCCAAGGCTTCAGCGCCCAACGTTGGTAACCAAGGTGAAACGAATTTTGCAACAAGCGCGACAGCTAGTGTCAACAAGATACCAGCAATCATTTGTCGTTTTATAGCCATAATCAATGACGTCTCCCACTAAATAAACTCTGCTATCCAGTGTACGCTTCTTTTATCGTTTGTGCTGATAGATTTTCTTCACAACGAATCGAATAATAGCTGTTAATACCGCTGCCACAATTAGTGACTTAATAGCGCCTGGCCAAAATGAATCCGTGCGAAACACAATCGCATCCGACACAGCATAAATCAGCATGAATAATAAGCTGACCCAATCTACATATTTTGTCATACCTTTCACCCCTAAAGCGTTAACTTAGTTCAAGTCACGCTGCATATGTGTGTAGTGGTGCGCACCAATCATTAGTTCGCCCACTGCGACAAACCCTTCACGTTCATACAACGCGCGCGCTTTTGGATTACCATCATCAACATTTAAGCCAATGACCGTTTCACCTTGTGCTGCCACCACTTCTGGCAAAGCCGCCAGTAATTGCGTGCCGACACCTTTACCGCGTGCTGATTCAGCGACTGAAATTGAGTCGAGATACCACTCATCGGGCAACGTCTCAACATCTGGGAACAGTTCTGCCAACTCACCAAACCGTTCCGCTAGCAATCGTTGCATCGTTAAATCCAAATGTGGCTCGCTAGCTGACGGATAGCCAAATGCCACCCCAACAATCGCCCCACCTAATTCAGCGACCGTTGCGTGCGTATGCGAATAGCGGGCCGTGTCATCAGCCAAGGCACTATCATGCAATAATTGTTCAATATTATCGCGTCCTAACTTGGCTACCATCGGAATTTCCATTTGGTCAATAATCGTCATTTCTAAGTGCACAATGGTTGCTGTATCAGCCACTGTTGCTGGTCTAATTGTAATCATGCTTAAATCCTCCCCCATCTTTGTTACTAGTCTACTGGCTTTAAGGGGGAATTACCACTTTCATTTGGTAAACAGCTTGAAAGGCAACTCAAAACCCTTTAATATGTTATTGTCCCAGTTTGGATTTGCGGAAGATCGAGCCGCACGAATGAAAATATAAGGTTAAAGAAAGGAATTTTGACATGGTTAAAGCAAAGTCAGCTTACTGGCAAGGCGTTGTCGACGACGCACAACAGCACCCTAAGGCAGCCGGAATTGAGAAGACCCCATTCTTCTCACTTGCCCCAATGGAAGCCGTAACGGATACTGTTTTCCGTCGCGTTGTTGATAAAGCCGCTGCCCCTGATGTTTACTACACGGAGTTTACTAACGCCCGTAGTATTACACACCCTAAAGCTAAGTTTACTGTACAAGGTCGCCTACACGTTGATAAGAGCGAAAAGGTGCCAGTTGTGCAAATCTGGGGAAACCGTGGTGAAGACTTCGAAAAGTCATCCCTTGAATTGCGTGATCGTGGATACAATGCCATTGATTTGAACATGGGTTGTCCGGATTCAACAGTTATTAAAAATGGAGGCGGATCAGATTTGATTCGTCACTACGAGTCAGCTCAAGAAGTGATTCAAGCAGCCAAGACGGCCGGCTTGCCCGTTTCTGTTAAGACGCGTTTGGGCTTCAATGATTTGGAAACATTCCGCGAATGGATTCCATTCCTTTTGAAGCAAGATATTCAAGTTTTGACGGTTCACTTGCGTACACGTAAGGAAATGTCAAAGGTGCCTGCTCACTACGAGTACATCGACGAAATCGTTAAGATGCGTGATGAAATTGCACCAGACACATTATTGCAAATTAACGGTGACGTTAAGACACGTCAAGAAGGGTTGGAATTGGTTCGCCAACACCCTGGTGTCGATGGCGTCATGATTGGTCGTGGTGTTTTCGAAAACCCATTTGCCTTTGAAATCATGCCTGCTGAGCACACGTTGGACCAAACTCTTGAATTGCTTCGTTTGCAATTGGATTTGTACGATGAGTTCACGGCTGAATTTGGGCCAATGAACTTCCAAAAGTTGAAGCGCTTCTTCAAAATTTACGTCCGTAACTTTGCGTACGCTTCAGATTTGCGTGTTGCCCTAATGGATACCAACACGACTGACGAAGTTCGCGCACTTTTGGCCGAATTCGACAAGCAATGGGCAGCTAAGAAAGCTGCCGACGCTGTTGCGATTGAAGCTAATTAATTAATAAATCCCCCAGCGCATGCACTGGGGGATTTATTGTATCTTCAGAAAGGTCATCACTTATGCAATTACAAACCGGCGATTTAATTTTTATTGGTGTCACAGACACCGACGACTTCTCCCAACGCATCGCAGCGAGCACACATCGCCACGCTGCTATTGACTACACCCATATCGGGCTTGTCGAGAAAACGACGGCCACACTATTCGTGCTCCACGCGTCACCCGAAACTGGCAGTATCCGCGAACCTTTGGCGACGTTTTTAAACCGCCAAACTGGCGTCGCCGATGTTTACCGACCAACAATCAGCAACGCACCTTGGCCAGCAATTTTACAAAATGCCAAAGCAATGCTTGGCCAGCCCTATAACTGGTCATTTATTAAATCCCGGCCTGGCTACTACTGCTCTGAATATATTATGAACGCCTTTCAACCTGCCCAAATTTTCACCGAAGCACCAATGACATTTGGCCCCAACAATAGTATCTTACCCGGGTGGCTGGATTACTACGCTGACTTAGGGTTAGCCGTGCCAAATGGTGAACCCGGCACCAATCCAAATGGTCTTGCTAATTCATCTCACCTTAACTATCTCGGTCGTCTTAACGACGTGAACGCGGCTGATGCTTGGTAATTTGACGCTGGCTAACCGGTGAACGGCGCTTAGCCGCCACCCCTTTCGCCTGCTCCGGTACATAGGCATATCGGGTACCGTGCGCAGCAAATAAATCTGCAAACCAAGCAATCAAAATTTGCGCGACGACCATAATGGTCCCAACCAAATTAAGATACACCATCAAGACCAACAACGACCCAAGCGATTGATAAAAGCCTACGCTCTTAACTGCAAATTGGGCATAAAAGCTAAAACCAGCATTCAACGCTAATAGTAGCAAAACTTCAATCCCTGAACCGGCCACAAGTGCTTTCCAAGGCAAACGTTTAGCCGGCAAAGCGAAATTGAACACACACATCAATACCCATAGTCCAAATAGCGCGAACAGCCAACTCTGCTTGGCCAATGTATCTAACCATGGCATGTCAAACGGCAATGCCGCAATAATTGCTGGCATCATCGCGCTTGCACCCATCAGCACACCGGCCGTTAGCAAGATGACCATCAACCACAGAAAACTAAAGACCCGAGTCAGCATACCGCTAACCCGTTCTGGCACATCATGAACCGCATTAAACGCTTTACGAATAACCGCCAACACCGAACTAGCACCCCAAATCGTAATCACAATCGAGAATGACAAAATTCCTACACCACCACTTAGGACCGACGTAATAATCGGACCAAGAATCGACATGATGTTTTTAGGCAATTGTTCCCGCAACATAACGTTTAGCTCATGGGCATTGATTCCGACCAATCCGGCAATGGCACCCACACTCATTAGAACCGGCACCAATGATAGTAATGTATAGTATGTGATTGTCGGCCCAACCATATTGAGGTTCGCTCGGCTTAAATATGTCTGGAGCGCTGGCACCTGAAATTGTTTCTTCAGCAACGCGAGATCAACCAAAAATCTACGCATAAACATCCCCCTAACTGTCCTTTTGATTAAGTATCGCAAGGTTATCCTACGTGGGTCAATGATTATGTATTTTGGTTTGCCAAGTTGGTTACACAGAAAAACGGTCTGAATGTTTCACATGAAACATTCAGACCGTTTTTCATTGTTGTCGATTATCTTTGACGTAATTCCAAAAGCTCCCCAAAGCTGAAATTAAATCAATGCCGGGCAAAATTGCGATAAAGACCCACTTTGAAAATGGATCTGTTGGTCGAAAAATAATAAACCAAACAATATCAATTAGCAATTGCACCAGTAATTGTTTTGGTGTTGCTCGAAAAAACGACTTACCAAAAGCCCCTATCATAGTATCCCCTTAATCAGAGCCACTTCGCCAAAAACGCTGCCTTTTCATCGGTAAATTCTGGCGACATGTAGTCTGCCGGTCCGTGTCCTGTGCCCTCAACTAAATGCAACACTGCCTTGTCTTCAGAAACAAACTCACGGGCTCCGTTAATCATATTTACTGTCTGTTGATAAGGTACCACAGCATCAGCCGTTCCTGCAAATGCCAAAATAGGTGGCATCTCTGCGTTGAAGTACATCTTAGGACTGTACATCTTCACACGTTGCGGTACGTCTTTGGGTGCTTGTTGATTAAACATTTGTCCCTCGAACGACTCAGCCGTACCCGTTTCAGCATACTTAGGCGTAACACCACTCTCGTTGAATTGGTCAACAAATTGATCAAATTCGTATGGCCCATACATCGCAATAATGGCGTTAACCGTCTCTGGTTGATTATTATTATCGCCCATAAATGGGTTTTGCAATGCATCAACTGACGCCGTTACGCCAGTCATCACGGCCAAGTGGGCACCTGAAGATTCACCCATCAACGCAACACGATTCATGTCCAATTGATACTCATCTGCATGCGCACGCAAGAAGCGCAAGGCTGCCTTAATTTCATAAATTTGGAATGGGAAATCCTTTTGATGAATTAACGAATAGTCCACACTAACAACGGCATAACCCTTATCCAGCAAACGCAAAGCGGGTTCCAATTTATGTGAACTCTTGTCACCGAAAATCAAACCGCCACCATAAATATCAACAATTACTGGGAAAGCCCCTTGTCCTTCATTAGGCAAGTACACATCAAGCGTGTGGCGCTCACCATCCATATAAGCAATGTCGTGCCATTGTTGCTTAATGTAAGCCGTCTCAGCTTCAATTTTCTTATAATCGCGATCAATAAACTTGTCTGTCATATCAGTCCACTCATTTCTCTAGGCATAATAAAAAAGGTAGCTGCATATCTGCATCTACCTTTTATCATACACTATTTTAATCTTTAACCCGGCGACTAAGGGCAATCATAATGACAAACCAAGCTAGTGCCAGAAGCGTTGTGGGCATCGTTGATTTCGTGAACAACAAAATCATAAAGATGCCAAACAAGAATGCTAACGTTAGGTAATCCGTAAATGGTGCACCAGGCATTAGGAAGCGCTTCTCACCATTCTTAAAATCAGCTGATTGACGGTAACGCAAGTGCGCAAACACCAACACGCCGTAGATAACCACGAATGCGGCTGAGGCCACTGATGTCACCAAATCGAAAGCATTTGATGGGAAGAATACATTCACCAAGACAGCCAAGGCAATCAAGATAGCTGACACGTTGATGGCGTTACGTGGAATGTAACGGCGGTTCAACTTACCAACATAGCCCTTACCATTTGATAATGAGAACAACATACGACCCGTCGTAAACAATGAACTATTCAATGACGAGGCCGCCGCAGTCAACACGACGAAGTTAATAATGCCGGCCGCCGCCGTAATCCCGATACCTGAGAACACTTGCACGAATGGTGATTCACTCGCGCTGTAGTTCGTCCAAGGTTGGATACTCATAATTGCAACTAAGGCACCCACGTAGAAAATCAAGATTCGAATAATAATTGAATTGATTGACTTTGGAATCGTTGTCAACGGATCCTTTGCTTCAGCAGCTGTCATACCAACGAACTCAATTCCCAAAAAGGCAAAGAACACCATTTGGAAGGCTGCCAGCAACTTGTGCCCATGATGTGCAACGACACCGTGTTGCCACAAGTTCGACAAGCTTGTTACGCCGGCTGACGTTTTTGCATGCGTCACAATCATAATAATTCCAGCAACAATCATTGCCACAATCGCAACGATTTTAATCATCGAGAACCAGAACTCGGTCTCACCAAACGCCGAAACTGCGATGACATTGATACCGTAAAGTGCAACTAGGAAGATGATTTCCCAAATCCAAACCGGAATACTTGGGAACCAGAACTTCATATACGTTCCCACGGCCGTTAACTCAGCCATGGCAATCGTAATCCACCCGATCCAATACGTCCAACCAATGACGAATCCTGCTTTTTTACCAAGATACTTTTCCACGAACCCGACAAAGGTTGGCTTGTCCGGATCAGTCAAAAGCAACTCTCCTAGCGCACGCATCATCCAGAACATAAAGAGTCCTGTAATGATGTATACAAGCAAAATGGCAGGCCCTGCTGTGCTAATTGAATGTCCTGCTCCCAAGAACAATCCAGTTCCGATTGTTCCACCAAGCGCGATCATTTCAACGTGACGACTAGATAGGCCTCGCTCTAGCTTCTGCTGTGAAGCTTCTTGCTGTGCCATAATAACACTCGCTTTCTATATTTATTTCTAATTTACAATCTCAGCCCCTACTGGGATGTTTTTTACAACACTTAATCTAGTATATAAGAATTCCCCCATTTTTCAATATTCCTTACCATTTGCATGAGTGAAATTTAATCATTCTCATGTACGTCAGCCACAAAAAAGAGAGTGAGACGAAAGGGGCTTTGGAACCGATGATAACGTCGCTTGACCCGCTTACGCCTTGGAGCGTAGCGTAGAGGCATAAGTGGGTCAAATGGCGTTATATTAAGGGTTCAGCCTTTCGGAACACGTTTAAAAAGCCGCCAATCCTCCGATTTTAAATCGGGAGATTGGCGGCTTTTTTGAGGCTGAGACAGAGACTTCTGTCCCAGCTTCTTGATTCATAATTGTTTAGTAATTTGGTCCTGGGAAATCGTCTGGTGTCAATGAATCCAAACGTTGCAACAAACGACGCAAAATACCCTTCTCAGTCATCGCTGCCCACATACCTTCCAAACGACGCTCACCGTAAATGACAACTGATGCCACGGCGCGCACATCACGGAAGTCTGAACCAGTACGTGAAATTTCATCCACTTCTTCTTCAGGCAACTCTTGGTGACCCTTTTGCTTCAACGTGCGATCAAAATTCTTGTCGAAGAAATCTGACCACTCAAACGCCTTTGCCAACTCGATCATACGAGGGTCGTATTGTGGGTGGCCATCTGCGACAGCACCCATTACCCAAGGAATTTCCTTGCCTTCAATTTCTGCCAAAAAGGCATCCCACTTCTTAAAATCAAAAGGGTGTTCCTTTGCCATTTGTTGCCTCCTTCTTTTGACGAGCGTGTTCGACAACTAGGTCGACCTCTCGATATCACGAAAGCTATTGTAACACTTTACTTCCTTTTAGTCAGTAAATAAGACTAGTCTGCGTAACGTTCTGGGAAAAGTGTCGCTAACGGAACCGGCACTTGAATCGTTTCTTCGTGGTCATCTACCGCCAACGTTAAGTCAGTCCGGGTCCAATTTTTAACCCGAATACCCACAACCATCGCTTCGGCAACAAGTTCTGCAAACTGACCAGTACCAAACAATTCTGCAAATTGCGCATCATGTTCAGTTCGGAACAACTCATAACGCTGATTACCTAATTCAGTTGCCCATGCTTGGAGCGCTTCCGGTGTACCAGCAGTCGCAATAATCCGAGCAGCCGGCGTCTTAGCAGGTGTCAAAATACGCTCAGCCACCAAGGAAAGCCCATCATTAAACCGCATGCCGAAGTGATCTGCTAGTTGCGAAATCTCACTCATAATCGTCATGGCGTCTTCCTTGTTAGGCAATGGACTTGCGGGGCTTTGCAGGGCAATTTGATTGGCCAATGAATCGCTTTGGATTAACGCCGTTGCTGAGTACTCACGGTCGCTCATGACAAAATGCAACAATAGTAAATGAATCAAATTCAGGGCGTTTTCAGAAATACCAGCCGGATCAAACGGATCAGCATCTAAAATTCGCAACTCCAAATAGTCAACCCCATGTTGCAACATATCATCGTAGTCTTCACGCCCCTTAAAGCGCACCGTGCCATAGAATTCATGATTTGAGAATAATTCACCCCGCGCAATATGCGTTTTAATTTGATTAAAGTGATCCGCCAAGTTCGTGGCATAATCAACCCGAATATTACCATCGTTAGCAAACCCAAATTGACTAGTTCGAATTGAACGGACTGGCTGATCCATGCGAGGTACCCGTGAATCGGTATCATTCATACTGAACGGCGCAGCCCCGAATAGATAAATAAATAACCACCGGTGGGCCGCAATTTGTTGTGCCAATTTAAAGTAGACGGCATTTTTAAACGGCACATAATCCGCTTCATCGCTCAACGCAAACAACTTTTCCAACAACGTTTCTGGCAAAGAATAATTCAAATGCAATCCCGTAATAATTTCATGCGTTGACCCATATTTTTGGGCCAGCCAATCCCGGTAATCTTGCATCCAAGGTCGATCGAATGTTTCATCAACCCATTGCAAATCATCCGCCGTTAACTTAGGTGGCATACTTAACGGCCAGATTGTCTCGGACCCCGACATATGATCACGCATCACCCACTGTAACTGCAACAAAAAATCCCGAGCTGCTTCAAACGAGCCAACCGGTTCCGTTACCAATTCAGATTGCGTCTCACTATAGTCGGTCTGTAAATAAGGGTGCGTTGTTCGCGATCCCAAACTTGCGGGATATGTCCGCCGACTCAACCGCCCCTCGGCAGTCACCCGGTGTTGTTCAATTTCTATGCCAAACTGGCCACCACTCAACTCACGATATAAGTTATTTTCAGCAATTAATTTGCCAATTTCCAAATGGTTTTCTGCCATTTCACACGTCTAACTTTCATTTAGTATTTAAAAACTATTATAAACAAATGAGACAATTTTAACAGCCTTTTTGTCGTGTCCCTTTTTATTTGTCCCAATCCGGAAAAGCGCTTATGATAAGCCTTGAAATTAGACGAATGGAGTCAGCACTATGAAGATTGGAATCATCGGCGCAACCGGAATGGCCGGTTCAGCGTTCGTTATTGAAGGTTACCAACGCGGGCACCAAGTAACGGCAATTACCCGTTCAGCTAGCAAGGTAACACGTATGTTTGGAAACGAAATTCCAGCCCTAGAACGCCAAAACTTTGAATTGACTCGTGAAGACTTGACGCAATTCGACGTAATCGTCGTTGCATCAACGTTCTCACGTGCCAGCGATCACCCTCGCTTTGCTGAGTACCTACACGACCAATTGGCCGGCACAGATGCCCCAATCGTGGTCTTTGTGGTTGGTTCATCAACATTGCAAATGCCTGACGGTTCAGTCATGGCTGACCGTTTGGGTCTAATGCGTGGTCAAGCACCTTGGATTGAAGTTGCCATTGAGCAAGCTGCCGAGTTTAACTACTTGAAGACGGTTGATGATTTTGCCTGGATGGCAATTTCACCACAACAAGCCTTCATGCCAGGCCCTGCAACACCAACGTACTTGAAGTCAGATGATGCATTGATTTTTAACAACCGTCAAGAATCACGTGTGACGACTGGTACTTTGGCCAAGGCCTTGTACGATGAGTTGGCAAACCCAACCCACGTTCACGGTCGCTTCACTGCCGCCGATAAGTTTTAACAATTAACACGAAATTACTGTTCAAAAATCATATAAATCCTAATATAATCCAAATCCATACAAGAACAGTAAAAAGGCGTCGAGCAATGCTCGACGCCTTTTCGTTATGCTTAAAACTTTCCGTTGGTGTTTGCCCACTCTGATTCAGCGGGAATTTCTTCGATAATATCCCAGTGTTCAGCAATCTTACCATCAGCAACCCGGAACAAATCATAGAACGCGACTGACTTACCGCCAAATTCGCCATCCCCCAAAACCAATACAAAGTTACCTTGACCAAGAACCTTAAAGACCTTGTCGTAAACCATTGCAACGCCTTGTTCGGCCATCGCAGCAAAGGCTGTCGTTAAACCAGTCAAACCGTCAGCGATATCGACATTATGTTGGATGTAATCTTCACCCGCGATATATTCTGGTAGCTTATCAGGATTTTCACCGCGCAACACGTCGCGAACAAAGTCAGCAACCAGAGCCTTATTGGCATCTGTCTTGTCCAAATCGGTCACCTCAGTCGCCCCGTCTGTTTGCGTGTGTCCTGATGGATTTGGTGCCACAACATTGGCCACGTTGTCCCAGTGTTCAGCAATCTGATCACCTTCAAAACGGAAGACATCTAGCGCAACTTGCTCACCACTACCGGCAAAATTAACGATACTGTGCAAAACAACATACTCGCCATCTTCAAATGAACGAACCGTCGCCAACGTCGTCTTAACTGGCGCTTCTTGCAAACCCTTAACTGCCGCAACGAATGCATCACGACCATCCCCAAAATTCAAATTGTGTTGCTTGTATGAAGGCAAGGCACTTGCCTCAGCCACTGCAATATCACCACTTACGAACGTCCCAACCAATGCCTTTGCAATATCTGTATGTGTCATCTGTTTTCCCTCCCAGGTATGGGTATTCAATAATTGTTTTTTATCTATGCCAATAATATAACGCAACGCCGACAATTGCATAAGTAGGCACTTCAAAGTGGTATAGTTTCGCAAAGGAAACTTTTGTACGATAATAGGGTTAATACGAAATCATTTTAGGAGAAGCACATGGGCTTTACTGTTGAAATGACCCCTGCCATTGCCGAAAAGCTCGTCACACTGAATGAGTTGCACCGCAATCGTTGGCGGCCAGACATCGTTAATTTATTATTGGAAACCGACACGTTACGGTTTGGTGAATTAAAAAAACAACTCGGCATCACGCAAAAAGTACTAACCGAAAACTTAAAGTGGCTCGAAGAAAATCAAATCGTCATCCGAACGGTTTACCCCGAAGTGCCACCCCGAGTTGAATATTCTTTAACTGAAATCGGCAAAGAACTCCGCGACGTACACGAAGCGATGCGGATTTGGGCCGACTACTACGTCACCCATGCCAAATGAAAAGAGAGTGAGACGAAAGGCGCTTTGGACCCGATGATAACGTTGTTTGATCCACTTATGCCTTGGAGCGTAGCGTAGAGGCATGAGTGGGTCAAATGGCGTTATATTAAGGGTTCAGTCTTTCGGAACACGTTTAAAAGCCGCCAATCCTCCGACTTTAAATCGGGAGATTGGCGGCTTTTGAGGCTGAGACAGAGCCTTCTGTCCCAGCCTCTTTTTGACACTTTAATTTTCTTCAGTAACCGTTGGCTTTTCAATTTGCCAAAGTTGCCAAGCATAAACAACAATCGTCCGTACAACGGCGTAAAATGGCACTGCCAAAATCATCCCTGGAATCCCCGCAATATTTCCGGCCGCCAACAACAACACAATAATTGTTAGTGGGTGAATATTCAACGAAGCCCCCATAATCCGTGGGTAAATCAAATTACTATCAACTTGTTGCACAATCAAGACCACAACAATCACCCACACCGCCTGCATCGGACTTTGCGTAAAGGCCACGAATAATGCGGGTACTAAACCGATGTACGGCCCAACGTACGGAATCAAGTTGGTCAAACCAGCAAAAACACCTAGTAGCAAGGCGTAATTTTGTCCAATGATGAAATAACCAATCGTCGTGAAGACACCGACGAAAATCATTTCAATCGCCTGACCGCTGATGTATTGCGCAATCGTGCCATTCAAACGACCTAAAATTTCGGCAACCCGGCCACGTGAGCGGTCTGGGAAAATTTTCTGCAGAAATGGCACTAACTTTTGACCATCATTCAACATATAAATCGTCATAACTGGTACAGTAATCGCAGTGATTGTGACACTCGTGACCGTCCCAATCAGCGTGCTCAAACTATTTGCAGTCCCTGAAATGAACGTTTCACCGAAATTCTCAATTTGGGTTTGAATTTTAGCAAAATCTACTTTGACGCCAATTTCTTTAACCCAACTCACTTGGCTCATATGCTTAACCCATTGTTGCATCGTTTCGACCAACGCTGGTGCATTTTTCACTAGCTTACCGACTTGTTCAGCCAAGGCTGGCACCAACGACAGCACTGCGGCCACGATTAAGGCCAGCAATAAAATCATCACAATGCCAATGGCTACCGGTCGGTTAACATGGTGGCGCTTACCCACTGGTATTTTTTGCAACGCTTCAACGACTGGGTTCAATAAGTAATATAAAAATCCCGATACAATCAAAGGCACAAACACCGCCCCAATGAATTTTCCAATCGGTTCTAGAATAAAACTAAGCTGCGTTATGACTAAAATCAACAACGCAACCGCGAGTAATTCAACGGTCCAAAAAAGAATTTTAGACTGTTTCAATTGTTGTAACATACCGCTACCTCGTATTTCTATTTGCCTTTCATTATATCAGAACATGCGACAAACGCCCATTTACGGGCGTAGTGAAAAACTTCACTATAAGATTAAGTTTAACCTAATGTGTTTGTGCACGTGACAGTTGTCATGCGAACAAACTTTCCACAAGTTATCCACAGGCAAACTGTGTACAATATAAGTATTAATATCTCGAGGCATGCATTATGGCATTTTTTAACTTTAACGGTAGTCAACTCAGCTACCAAACATTCGGCAATCCAAGCAATCCCGCCCTCTTGCTACTGCATGGCAACAACGGTTCGCAGCATGATTTTAAGCGCCATGTCACTTATTTGGTCCCGGATTTTTATGTGATTACGCAAGACGCTCGTGGCCATGGACAATCAACATCAAACACTGATCATCTGACGTATAGCCTCTTAGCCCAAGATGTTGAAGCCCTGCGCCAAGAACTTCATATCACGCATTGGCACATCGTCGGCTATAGCGACGGCGCTAACCTAGCGTTGCGCTACACCTTAGATTTTCCCGGTCACACTGATACCATGGTCTTAAACGCCCCTAATTTGACGTTATCGGGCGTCCAAGCGCCAGTCATGGCACTCGCAACCGGTATTGATTGGTTGCTTCGTCGCACGCGCTATCTGAGTAAATTTCTCCACGCCCGTTGGTTGCAGACGCAATTAATGTTCGAATCACCCCACATTAGCAAAGCCGATTTGCGGCTGGTGCCCAACCGGACATTAGTTTTAGTTGGTCAGTTCGACTTCATCAAGCGACAACACTCTGAAAACATCGCAAATTCACTTCCAAATGGTCAGCTGATGGTGGTAAAATTCCGGAGTCATTTATTCATTCAGGTTTCCCCACACGCATTCACAAAAATCGTGCGTCAGTTTATTAAGGAGTTATTCATATGAATCAGAAATGGCATAACATTCGGCGGATTATGATTATCGCCGTCGCGTTTGTCGCGCTATTTGAATTAGGCGCTGTCATCAAACGCATGCCGTTAAAACTATTGTTAGCAATTTTCGCTGAAATCCCGATTGGCCTATTACTTGGGATTTTCGTTATCGGTATCCTAACTGCCAGCGTCGGGGTTAGTTACAATTGGGCCTATAAACGTCTGTTAACCCCTACAGATCCCAAGCATTATTGGCTATCGAGTTGGCTGATTAATGCCTTCGATAACGCCTTTGGGGTGGCAGATTTCGTCGTGATGTGGTTCCAAAATCGGCTCTTCGATGATAACCGTACTGAACGTAGTGCAACGTTACATCGCAGTTGGTGGTTATCGACCAGCGGTTTGGCCGTTGTCAGCTTACTAAGCCTTATCGTAACTGGCATCTACTGGTCACACACTGCCATTGTCAATTACGCACCTTGGCTGGTTGTTGCCGTCGCATTACCCTTCATCGGGTTAATCGTCAGTCACTTCCGTCATCGTGACAGCTTGCTATTTAGTGCTAGCGATTACGCCCGAATCTTTGCCGCGTCGCTAGCTACCTGGGTGGCTAACACAGCCGGCTTTCTATTAATCGGCGCCTTATTCCAAATGCCAATCGCAATCTGGTCAGTCATGCCATTATTCATCGCTGCCCGGACCTTTGGTATTGTGACACTCGTTCCTGGTGGCTGGGGAACATTTGATATTTTCGCCTTTATCGGCCTGCAAACACTTGGGATGGACCCCGCCGTTATTTTCTTATGGATTCTGTTCTATCGTGTTGCCTACACAATTGTGCCATTTATCATCGCGGTTATTATCGCCGCCACACGCGCACTCCGCGAAACCAACCGTAAATTCCGGGGCGTCCCAAGCGTCATTGTACGATCGATGTTACAAAAAGCTGTGACCGGCTTACTCTACTTTTCGGGCATCACATTGATTATCGCCGGGGCCTTGCCGGGAACCCTACAATCGTTCCATCTATTGCGCCATCTAAGCCCCTGGACCTCTGGCTTTTTGCTGCAAGTACCCAATATTTTCATTGGGTTCATGCTGATTATTGCCGGTCGTGGGATTGCCAATAAAGTTAAGCGCGCTTACTGGCCAACATTAATTTTGTTGGCAATTAGCTTTGGCTATGTTGCTATTTCTCACGAACACGTACAGCCCCTCGTCTTACTTGGTGCATTGTTCATTGGGACGTTATTCATCAAGCCAACGTTAACCCGGGTGCAATTCATTTACAGCTGGGAAAATCGACTGGTTGATGGTGTCATCTACGGCGGGTTGTTTATCGCTTACCTCACCATTGGGGTCGCTAATCTGCCTGCCGTCTCACACCGTTTCCACGTGCGAACATCTGGGTTCTTCTTGGTCCCATCGTTGCACTGGTGGTTAATTGGATTCATCGCAATTGCGATTGTGAGCCTTGGTGTGCTTGGTTTTATCGCTTACATGCAAGGCCGCACGCAATTACTCGGTGAAGCCCTTGATGAGGAACGCGTCAATCAGGTATTGGCACGTGGTGATAATCACTACACCAACCTGATTTTCCTTGGCGATAAGCGCTTGTTCTACTACCGGCCCGACCAAAGCGAGACCGATACGGTGGCTATCCAATTCCGTTTGGTTAACAACAAGGCCGCCGTCATGAGTGATCCATTTGGTGATAGCGCTGACTTCCAAGCCGCCTTGGCCGCCTTTATTAGCGAGGCCGATCGCTTAGGTTACACGCCGATTTTCTATGAGGTTTCCGAAAAGATTGCCATGATGGTGCACGAATTCGGTTATAACTTTATGAAACTTGGGGAAGAAGCGTGGGTTGATACACCATCATTCAAGACAGCTGGTAAAAAATTCGCGAATATCCGTAGTGAAATTAATCAAGCAACTGCCGCCGGCTTCACATATGAAGTCTTGCAGCCACCATTTTCAGACGCCTTGTTGCAAGAATTACGCCAAATTTCTGACGAATGGTTGCACGGTCGTGAAGAAAAAGGTTACTCACTTGGATTCTTCGACAACCACTACTTGCAACGTGGCGGTATCGGCGTCTTAAAGGCACCTGATGGCCACATCGTCGCCTTTGCAACCCTGGTTACGTCTGAAACTGAAAATCAAATGACCGTTGATTTGATGCGTTTCACGAGCGAATCACCCAACGGAACGATGGATGTGCTGTTCGTAAAGACGTTCGAGTATGCGCGTGACGCTGGTTACAACACGTTTAATTTGGGGATGTCTCCTCTATCAAACGTGGGACTCCACGAACAAAGTTTCATCCGTGAGCGCGTTGCTAATTTGATTTATCAATTCGGTTCAAAGATTTATTCATTCGAAGGTCTCCGTCATTACAAGCACAAATTTGCGAGTGATTGGCAGCCTTACTACATCGGTTATTCAAACCATTCAAACATCGCCTTTGTCATGATTGCGTTGTTGTTGATTGATAACCCGGGTGTTGATTTAGATTAAAAAAATGCGTCCTCCTACAGCTAGGGGGACGCATTTTTTCGTCTATATCATTATTAAATAAATAAACCAATCACCAACCCAATGGCCAATGTTACTGAGATGACAACAGCGTTCTTAATGGCTTGTGGGAAATTAGGCTTAATTGGGTTCGCTTGAAAGGCCCGGGTGTTTTTGCGCACAATCGGGAATGATACCAACGCCAACAAAGCCGGCCATGGCAAAATCCCCAATACAACTGACAAAATCAACATGAGATAACCCGCTAAATAAATCCAACCAAACAACTTAACCGCGCGCTCTTTACCCAAATACCAAACCAATGTGTGGCGATTTTCAGCAAGGTCTTCTTCGTAGTCACCGATGTTGTTTGCCAACATAATGTCACCAATTGCGAACCATGAAATTGCTGACGCTACGATAGCGTGTAACAGCAATTCACCGTTAAAGACTGGCGCTACATTGACGTATGTTGCACTCAAGAAAATCAAGTACCCCATCGTCAAACCAGAGGCCAATTCACCGAATGGCGTTCGCGATAATGGTAGTGGCGTACCAGCATACCAGTACGCAACCGCAAAACCAATCAGCCCCATAATCAACAATGATATACCTGTCTGCGTAACCAACCAGAGGCCACCGACTACTACAATTAAGACAAGACCGATTAACGTCGTCCAACCTTCGCGGGGAGTAATCCCACCTGATCCAACGATATTGTTCACACCGTTCTTCCACTCGTCACTAGTTGCTGATTTAAAGTCCTGCAAATTATTCCAAACATTCACCCCCATCTGCAATGCAAAGGCGACAATCACAAAGACAATTGCTGGCACTGCATTCATGTGGTGATACGTATTTGCCGCGTACAAATTACCCAGGATTAAGGGTAAAGCGCTAGCGACTAATGATTGAATTTCAACGAACTTCAACCATGTTTTCAAAGTCATGCTCAAAACCTCCAAAAAGTTTTTCCGATAGTTCAGCTTACCCGAAGAACGGCATTGTCGCAAGAATTATACCGCTAAATAATAAGTAGGGTAGGGGTGTGTTGGGGCACATCGCGAAAATTGTATATAGCAAGAAGTTGCTATATAGGCAAAACAGGCACACTTTACACGTGTTACATGTTACAGATCGATAAACGGGGCATTCACCTAAATTTGTAAAAAATTTTCATGTTTTCAACTTCCGGCAGCCCCAGAATGACCGCCCGTACCGTCTGTATGCTTATACATTTTTATGCATATCGCCAATTGGCTATTTATGCATTGCGGACTAAACACGCGAAAATCGCGCGGCAAAATTTAGTCCAACACCCTTACTGTTTGTTAATTGCCACATTCCAACTGACGATTCTTTGGCTACTATTTTTCTAAACATCTGCTCGACAAATCAACACTAAAAAACCAACACAATCAATCAGCAAGTTGCGTAATTGATTGTGTTGGTTTGATGGCATCTATTTGGCAGTGTCGGTTAGCATCTGTGCAAACACCCCAATTTCAATTCATCGCCTTCTCAGTCATCCCCATCCCGCCAGCAAAGCAGCAAAATGGTATACCTGACTAAATGGCTTTAAATACACGACGCGACTCATCAACTGGAATGATTTCTGACTCAACTGAATCGACGCGTCCATATGGGGACGGTGATACTTTAACCCCGTTAACAAAATCTGTCATCACCGTTTCATCAGCCTGCGCTTCGATTCGCACTGATCCATCTGACGCATTCCAGACGACCCCTGTCACACCCAATTTATCCGCCAATTGCTTCGTAAAGTAGCGAAAGCCAACCCCTTGAACGCGGCCTCGCACAATCACTTTTTTCGCTATCATCGTCCCTTACCTCACCTGAAAAACGACACAAAAAATCCCACGGGATACATGTATCTTGTGGGATTAATTATAGCCTTTAATTACTTCTTAGTCGTCAAATCTGTATCGAAATACTTCTCAGACAACTTTTTCATCGTGCCGTCCTTCAACAAAGCCTTTTCCGCCTTGGTGATGGCCTTGGCCAACTTCTTGTCCTTCTTGTTCAACATTGGTGCAGCCGTCGTCTCGCCCAAAGCCTTGGTTACCTTAGCTCGCAAATCTGTCTTTGGGTGGGCCTTCTTGTAAACGCCCCATGAATCTTGTGAGTTCAACGTCACATCAGCCTTACCTGAATCAACCAAGTCCAAAGCTTCCGCAAAACCAGGGGCTGAAACAATCTTTGCCCCCTTCTTTTGGGCTGTTTGACCAAAGTCTGATGACGCCGTTTGTGCAGCCTTCTTACCCTTCAAATCTGAAGCATTCTTGATGTCTGACCCCTTCTTTGTGATCATGACAGAATCTGTGTACAAGTATGCTTGCGCAAACGTGTACGCCTTCTTACGTTCTGGGTTAATTGACATGTTATTAAAGACCACATCATACTTCTTGGCATTCAAACCAGCCACCAATGAATCGAATTTCGTTTGCACAAAGACTGGCTTAAGTTTCATTTCCTTAGCCACAGCCTTAACCAACTCCACTTCAAACCCCGTTAACTTACCAGACTTATTACGGTATGAGAAAGGTGCGTACGTACCTTCCAAACCAACCGTCAACTTGCCCTTCGTGTGCACGCTGCCCTTATATGTAGCTGCAGACGCTGTCAGTGTTGGTACGGCAACGCCACCGATAACCCCAGCTGCGACAAGCGCAACGGTCGTCTTCATCATCTTATTCATGTCTATAATCTCCTAATGCTATCCCGCTGCCCCAATTAACAGCGTCGATCCCAAACTTATTGTTACGACTGAAACGCTGACTGCGACATTTAGTCGCATCCACCAAAATCGTCTTGCATAACGCACCTGTGATACCCGCATCATTTTCTTCTCTTTCTACTAGCTGAAACAGAATGATACGCGTATCCCATTTTTCATACAAACAAAAAAGGAGTTGTTTCGGTCATTTACAAATAATAACCAAAACAACTCCTAAATTGCAAATCAGCGAACCGATATGCTCACGGTCATATCTTTAATTCGTCTTACTTTGTTGGCTTGTGGCTGTAGTCAGCTTCCAAGTACTTAACTGAGATCTTCTTCATCTCGCCGTCCTTGCGCATCTTTGCCTCAGCCTTTGTGACAGCCTTATCCAAAGCCGTCGCCTTCTTATTCATCATTGGTGCAGCACCCGTTACAGGCATGTACTTAGCTGGTGACTTAATGGCAACCAACTTCGTCTCTGGGTGTTCCTTCTTGTAAACACTCCATGCCGCAGCATCGTTCAACGTTGCATCAGCCTTACCGTTCTCAACTGTCGCAACCGCTTCAGCAAATCCAGGTACGGCAACGTTGGTTGAACCCAACTTTTCAGCGTACTTCACATAGTTTCCAACTGCTGATTGGGCAGTCTTCTTGCCCTTGATATCCGTCACAGACTTGATACCAGAGTCCTTCTTCGTGACAACCACACCACCAGTGTAAATGTACTTAGAACCGTAACGGAACAACTTCATACGTTCCTTATTAGGCGCCATGTCATTCAAAATGATGTCGTACTTGTTAGCACGAAGCCCCTCAACCAATGAGTCCCACTTTGTTGGTACAAAGACCACCTTAAGCCCCATCTTCTTACCAATTGCCTTGGCCATATCAACGTCGATACCTTCCAAATTACCGTTCTTAGCACGGTATGAGTAAGGTGCGTACGTACCTTCCAAACCAACAGTTAGTTGATCCTTGTGAACGAGGCCAAGGTCTTTTGTTGTATCCGCATTAGCGATTACACACCCCGGCGCTCAACATTGTTCCTGCTGCAAATACTGCAGCGGCTAGCTTAATCCCATTAAAGCTGTGCTTGTGCATAATATCTTACGCCACCTTTCAAAGTATGAGCAAAATCATAACCCGTTCTCAAATCGTTGTCAAACTGTTTTGTCATAGAATTTTAATTGCCGGGGAAATTTCATCCTAAAACGCTTGCAATAAGTCAGCGAAATCTCTACAATGGACACATATTAAAGTCGTAAAAAAACGAAAGGACCGTTCCCATCATGATGTCAGTTAACACACAAATCACTGTTGCTTGCATCAGCCTAGCGCGCTTATCGCGGTAGGTCGTTTTGGTGAACTAATCATTTCGATGAACCAGTGAGAGCGTGCTAGGCATTCCTGTCGAAACAGAAATTAGCCTGCGCGCTCTTTTTTTGCGCCCAAACATCCAGAAAGGGAATCATCATGTTTGAATTTATCGCTACTTATGCCCCACAATTAATTGTGGCTGGAATTAAGTACACCGTGCCACTTGCACTTATTTCATTTGTTTTTGCCGTTATCATCGCCGCCCTGGTTGCCGTGTTACGTTCATACGTGCCACACGCAACAGGCATCAAGTCAATTGGTTGGCGCATCCTCAAGTTTATCTTGTGGTTCTACGTCTGGCTTTTCCGTTCAACACCAATGCTAGTCCAACTGTTCGTGGTCTTCTATGGTTTGCCAAAGCTTGGTATTAGCTGGTTATCACCTTCAGGCTGGGCGGCAGCCGTGTGGGTATTGTCATTGAATACGGCTGCCTACGCATCTGAAGCCATTCGTGCGGCAATCACCTCAATTCCAGATACACAACGCGAAGCTGGGGCGGCACTCGGTATGACGGATGCCCAAATTTTCATTCGCATCATCTTGCCACAAGCTGCGCGTATTTCAATTCCAACCTTGGCCAACTCATTCATTTCATTGGTTAAGGACACGTCTTTGGCATCTGTCGTGACCATTGTCGAGATGTTCTACCTCTCACAACAATTGGCCGCAACCAACTTCGAGCCGTTGCAAATGTACTTGCTCGTCGCTGCCATCTACGCAATTTTCGTTTCAATCTTGTCGATCCCACAACACTACATCCAACGTTGGGCCGACCGTTTCGTAAAGGTACAGGGGTAATTCATTATGTTGAAGTTAGAACACATTGATAAGCAATATGCAGAACACCACGCCTTGAAGGACATCAACGTCACGTTCAATCCACATGAGACGACCGTTATCGTTGGGCCATCAGGTTCAGGAAAGTCAACCTTGTTGCGTTCTTTGAACTTGTTGGAGCACCCCGACTCAGGTTTGTATACGATTGACGACCGCACAATTGATTTGAGCCAACCGGTTACGACGGATACGTTGTTATGGGTACGACGCAAGACGGGGATGGTTTTCCAACAACCGCGTATGTTCGATCACCTAACGATCCTTGGCAACATCATCGAAGCACCTGTTCACGTGCTAAAGCAAAAGAAAGCTGATGCCACTAAGAAGGCGCATGAGTTGTTACAAGCTGTCGATTTGGATAACACGGCTGACCGTTACCCTTACCAACTTTCTGGTGGGCAAACACAGCGTGTCGCCATCGCCCGTGCTTTGGCCATGGAACCCGATTATTTGTTGTTGGATGAACCAACATCAGCTTTGGATCCTGAATTAGAAGCCCAAGTTTTGCGTGTATTGAACGGATTGGCCAAGGAAGACCAATCAATGATTATCGTGACGCACAACATGGAATTCGCCCGTGAAGCGGCTGACCGGATGTTGTTCCTGGAAGACGGTGAAATCGTTTTCGACGGTACACCAGCTGAATTCTTCAGCGAACCAACCGATCGTATTAAGCACTTCTTGAACGCGTTCAAGTTCGAAAATTAAGTTTACTAAAAAGAGCACTCGCTACCGCGAGTGCTCTTTTTGTCGTTAACGTGTCAGTCTATACGGCTAACTATTTTGCGTCATTAAACTTGGCAAATAAGCCGTAAATACCGGCAATCATCAGCACATAAAGCACAATGGCAACAACTGTATCTAACCATTCCGCGTCACCTAACATTGGTGACAAGAAATCGACGGACGCTGACATCACAAAAGAAAATACAGCTAAGCCAATAAACAAAACCATCGCTGTAATTGCCACATTGGCCCAGTGTGATGATACTGATAGGAACCGGCTCATCCCCAGATTGGCAGCCAGGCCAATAATATTAACCAATAGAAACAAACCAATCATGACAAACACTGTGCCAAGAACAACTTTCCCAATAATTGGCATCACTTCTGACACATTTTGCGGATTAAATCCGACAAATTTTGCATTTACGAACGGTTTAACAATCGCCATGTACACAAGCAACATTGCAAAATAAAGAATAGCATTCACCATCGGCACCAAAAAACGAACCAACAAATTTGTCGTAAAAAAACGGCGTTTCGAGACTGGCAGCAGGACAAAATGGGCGTCTTGCCAAGATAAAACGGCCTGCTTTAACGCCAGCAACCCATAGACAAAATAGAAGAATCCCAGAATTATCAGACCCTGTGTCACAATCGTCCAAACCATGTGGCCAACGGATTGGCCCCACTGTGCATGAATAATTGCCACAGCTACCAACACCATAATACCGGCATAGATTTTCAACACCTGCCACAACGGCCGGTAACTATCTGCAATTATTAATTTCACTAATTGTTTTGTTGATGTCATAACTCAATTCCCCCATTGTCTTCTACATATCGTTGCACATAATATTGTTCCAACGTCATATGCTCATTATCACGAATATCGTCGATCGTCTGATCAACAATGATATGTGCATCTTTTAGAATGAGAACACGATCGACAACCGGTTCAATTTCTGCGATTTCATGTGTCGACATCAAAATCGTCGCATCATCCGGCACCCATTGAATCAGCGTTTGTAGCAACTTACGCCGTGTCAGGACATCGACACCACTAAACGGCTCATCCAGCATGAACACCTTAGCATCTCGGGATACCGTCAATGCAAAAATCAACCGTTCTAGCATTCCCTTTGATAAGGCAGATACTTGATCTTGCTCGTTGAGCCGAAGCGTTTTATTTACTTCAGTCCAGCGTTCCTGATTAAAATCCGGATAACCCGCACGATAAAAAGCCAATACATCTGCAATCGTATCGCGCTTGCGAACCCAATTAAGGCTTGGGATAAAAGCCACGGCGGATTTAAGCGCATCGCCCGTTAGACCATCCAATGTGATATTGGCCCCTTTCTTCGGCAACACAGCCCCCGCAATCAAGCGCATCAATGTTGTTTTCCCGACGCCATTTTCACCCAGTACCCCAATGATTTCTGGTGCGTCACTCTCAAAGTTGATGTCTTGCAACACTGAGCGTCGACCACGCGCGTAATTTAATCCCGCTACTTTAAACATGCCCCTTACTCCTTCTGTACTGACTCTAAAGTTTCCGCAATAATGTGCCGTAACTCATCTTCCGAAACAAAGGTCAAACTATTTTTAATAAACGTTTCCGCCATCACTCTAATTTTTTTCGTTCGAATCATTTCAAACGTCTTTTCATTCGATGTTACAAAATTTCCCAGGCCACGCCGCGTTTCAACTAAACCGCTCTCAACCAAACGGTTCACCGCATTTTGCACAGTACGGCCGTTAATCACTAATGTAGCCGCTAGTTCACGAACGCCAGGAATCTTTGTATTCATTGGATACTTACCATCTAAGATTTCCCGCTCTAGAAAATCGGCGACTTGAATATATAATGGTTCACTATCATTGAATTCCATCATTCGCCCTCCTGATATAGTGTAGTATAACACTACTACACTAAGTTGCAAGCGCTACTAAAAAAGCCAGGCTAAAATTGCCTGACTTTATTTCATACTTATTTTTTAGGTAACTGTAACTGCCAACGCTCATTAAAGAACTTGCGGTAGGCCATAAAACTAGCAAAAACCGATGAAATACCAGTTGCTGACAACAACATGAACACCACCATGATTTGATATTTAATCGCATGAATTGGATCAACGCCCGCCATAATCAAACCGGACATCATCCCTGGCAATGAGACCAAGCCATATGTCCGCACTGAATCAATTGTCGGTTGCATCCCTGTTCGGATTGCTTCGCGGACAATTTCACCGGCTGCTAATTTTGGCGATGCGCCCAAAGCCAACCGTTCAAACACTTGACCTTGTTGGTCACGGAATTGTTGATTCAGACTGCGATAGACAAGTCCCACCGCCGTCATCGAGTTTCCTGCGACCATACCAGTCACTGGAATCATTTGGTATGGTTCAAACTTCAGTACACCGGTTAAGACCAGAATGCTCATCGTGATGGTTGTTGATAGTAATAAGCCCCACCATGAAATCACAAACGCCCCCGGAATACCTTGACTCCGCTTCTTTCCATTGCGAGCTGCGTTATAAATAATGAATAGTTGCATAATCAATGTTAGCAACCAATTATCCACGTTGAAAATAAACTTCAATAGGTATCCAACAATAATTAATTGCACAATCGCGCGGGCAACTGAAATAATTGTCTCTTTCTCTAACCGCAACTTTTGTCGGTAGCTAATGACCAAGGAAATGACAACTAAGATAAACGCTAATGCTAACGACCAGTTACTAACATTAATTTGACTGTTCATGACGTCGTGCCCCCTCTCCGTTTTGAATCGTTAAGATATCTTGGGCATCGGCAATTTCACCTTCATCGTGCGTCACTGATAACACAATTAACCGTTCGCGCGCATGCAACGCACGAATCGCACGCCAAATAACCTGCTTTGTCTCTGCATCTAAGCCGGTTGATATTTCATCAAGTAGCAGAACCTTGGGTGGAAATAGTAGATTGCGCAACACCCCGACGCGCTGACGCTCACCACCCGACAACTCTGTCACAGCTTTATCTAAATAATCCGCCGGCAAATCCATCTGTTCCAACCCCGCAATTTGTTGCTGATCATTTGGTGTTTGTTGGCGCACCAGATATGGTAAATCTAGATTATCACGCACTGTTTCCCCAAATAATTGGGCAGATTGTGTGGCATACGACACTTGTTGACGATAGTCGCCAATCGGCAAGCGCATGACGTCTTCATCATTCAAAAAAATATGCCCCTCTGTAATATCCTGCAACCCAGCAATGGCTTTTAGTAGGGTACTTTTTCCGCCACCCGACGGACCAACCACGGTTACCCAATCACCATCATGCAACTCAAAACTAATATCATGCCAAATTTGACGACCTTCAACCTGATAGCCCGCCTGATCAACCACTAGCTTCGTCATAAAAACCTCCCCAAATAAAAAATGATACACACCATCCTGTATATCATTTTACACAATTATTCTTCTGTGGTTGCCGAAATCTCTTGCGTCACGACTGGCAGCATCTCTAACCAAGTCGTTTCAAATAACGCTTTAAACAAATTATCGTCCCATTTATCCGCAAAAAATGGGTGATAAAAATACGTGAAGGTTTGCATGATGGTCATACCACGTTGATGACGAAATGTATCCCATGCCATGATATTTTCAACTGCAGCCGCAAAGTCCTGCAGCCGTGGGTCAATCAAAACACTGCGATCGGCAAGTTGTTCCTCATAGAACGCCATCATTTCCGGTTCGCGGCCAAACCCTTCCCGCCGACGTGAGGCCAATAGCCACAGCCAATCATGCAACGCGGTTTCTCGTTCCTCTTCAGGCGCTCGGACATTTGCTGCCCACACTGGACCATCCACTTGTTCAAGCCAATCGGTATTCATCGACTCAAACAACGCTTCCTTATTGGCAAAATGCTTGTACAACGCCGCTGGTGTAATCTCTAGTCGGCGGGCCACATCCGCCAATCGTGATTTTTCAAAGCCTTTTTCAGCTAAAACTTGTCGTGCAGCGTCAAAGATAGATTCTGTTGTAACCTTTGCCATGGCGCTCCGCCTCCTTTGTTTTGGCAACAATTAACTGCCTTGCTTTCTACATTATAATCGAACCTTAAAAAAGTGCCTAATCTTTTCAACTTATTAATATTTTTGGTATAGTGGACAAGTAGTTATTTGCTTATTTTTAGCAAGTAACAGAGAGAGTCGCATGGTTGTTTATTATTTAAACAACACTAATTTAATAGGAGTGTGAACAAAATGGCAATTTCATCATTGACTGACACATACACGCTTTCAAACGGTGTTAAAATTCCTGTCGTAGGATTTGGAACTTGGCAAACGCCCGATGGTGACGTGGCTTACCAAAGCACGATTGATGCTTTAGCCGCTGGCTACCGTCACATCGATACGGCTGCTGCTTACGGTAACGAAGAATCAATCGGTCGCGCCTTGAAGGATTCAGGCATCGCCCGCGAAGAAATCTTCGTAACGTCAAAGTTGTGGAACGACATGCACGGTTACGAATCTGCTAAGCAAGCCTTGGATGACACGTTGAAGCGCTTGGATTTGGACTACTTGGACCTTTACTTGATCCACTGGCCAAACCCAAAGGATAACCGTGACAACTGGGCCGAAGCAAATGCTGAAACATGGCGTGCTATGGAAGAAGCATACGAAGCTGGCAAGGTTCGTGCCATCGGAATTTCAAACTTCCAAGTTCACCACTTCGAAGAGTTGTTGAAGACGGCTAAGGTAACGCCTATGGTTAACCAATTGTTTGTTAACCCTTCTGACATGGAAGACGAAATCGTGGCTTTCAACAACGAGCACAACGTTTTGACGGAAGCTTACTCACCATTGGGAACGGGTAAGATGTTGACGGTTGCCGCAATTCAAGAAATTGCTGACAAGTACAACAAGTCAGTTGCGCAAATCGCATTGCGTTGGTCATTGCAACACGGCTTCTTGCCATTGCCAAAGTCAACGCACAAGGAGCGTATTATCGAAAACGGTCAACTCTTTGACTTTGAGTTGACGGCTGATGATATGGCTGCCTTGGACAAGCTTGAAGGCGTAGCTGGTTCACACAACGACGCTGACAAAACAAACTTCTAATTTACTAGACAAAAACACCCTGGCTGAACGACTCGGCCAGGGTGTTTTTGTGTTAAGGAACGATTCAATCTCGGAATCATTCACGTGACATAAAGCAGATCTCTCACCAACTACTTCATATCGTTCAGTATTTATTTCTTAGTGCGTAGCGCAACTGAGATGCCACCTACAACAAGCAAAACAACAGTTGCCAATACGATATCCAAGCTAACTTGGACCATTGATGCGTTACCCTCAAGGCTCAACAAGTACATCAAGCCAATTACAAGAGCGACCGTTACAACACCAAAAATTGCTGATGCCTTCAAAGACATCGCGTACTTCATATCTTGCACGATAAAAACCTCTCTCAACATATATCTCACACGAATATTTATTATAACCGTTACTTACTATTATTCAAGAGGAAACGGCAAAACCCGTCCACAAAAATGGATAACATTGTTAACTAATTATAAGTGTCACCTATATGTTCCACGTGAAACAAAAGGTGACGCACCACCTTAGCAATGCGTCACCTTAATTAATCTTGTTTAAATTGTGTTGCGACATATTCCTGATACAACTTATGTGTTGCAACAAGTTCTTGGTGTGTCCCTGATCCGCTCACATGCCCTTGCTCAATAAAATAAATATTGTCCGCGTCGACAATGGTACTTAATCGGTGAGCAATTACTAATGTTGTCCGGCCCTTCATCAAAGACTCCAGTGCCTTTTGAACCATCGCTTCAGACTCTGAATCAAGGCTAGCCGTCGCCTCATCAAGCATCAAAATCTTAGGGTCGCGCAAGAATGCCCGTGCAATTGCCAAACGCTGACGTTGCCCACCAGATACTTTGACACCTCGTTCGCCAACTTCAGTATCAAGCCCCGCTGGCATATCACGGACAAACTTCTCCGCAAACGCCAAACCAAGTACCCGCCACAAATCATCATCGGTATAGTCACCTGCCAACCCATAGGTTAAATTATGCCGAATCGTCCCTGCCATAATCGCAGAATCTTGACTAACGAAACCAATTTGGGCACGCCAATCTGCCAATTGTACATCCTGCACATTCGTCGTACCAATACTGATTTGTCCGGCCGTTGGCTCATAGTACCGTTCCAGCAAACCGAAAAGCGTTGATTTTCCACCCCCGGAAGGGCCAGCAAAAGCGACTACCGTGTTAGGTTTTGCTTCAAATGAAACATCCGTCAAAATTTGCTTAGTGTCGTCATAGGCAAAGTCAACATGCTTCATAGCCAACGTCTGTCCTTCAACATCGATAACCGCACCCTGACTAAATTCTTCTTCAGGTTCTGCCAATAGCGTTTGCACACGTTCAGTCGAACCGCTGGCCTTAGCTAAATCTGAGAAGAATTGGCCCAGCGTCGCAGCGGGGCCCAACAGTTGGAAAAGATACATTAAGAATGAAAACATCGTGCCCATCGTCATGCTACCTTGCGCGACACGGTGGGCACCATAACCAAGCACACCCACAAACAAGCCCATCATCACGGCGGTCATAAGCGGACCAGCAATTGAATCATAGACGGCCTCGCGGAGACCAATCTGATACAACTTTTTGATCGTCGTGTGACCCTTGGTCGTCTCAAACGATTCTGCATTTGATGACTTAACTAGCCGAATTTCGCTGAGTGTTTCACCGGCCTCACCATTAAAATCAGCTAACGCATTTTGGCGATCACGACCAATCTTATGAGACTGACGCATCACTGGCATCATGACGAGCATAACCAATGGAATTGCTAACGCCATAATTGCTGTCATCCGCCAATCCTTAATAACCATCAACGTGAGTGCACCCACAACCGTTAACAATGATGTCATCATACGTGGAAATGAATTAGCCAATAAATCTTTAATTTGGGTAGAATCATTAATCAAGCGTGACGTCATTTCTCCCGCTTTCGTGTCATCAAAATAACTGACCCGCAAACGAATGAGTTTATCCCATAAATTATTACGCAACCGGCTGACGACATTTTCACCAAAAATACCGAGTACTGTGCCTGACACCGCACTAATAACTGCACTCAAGATAAACATGCCGATAACACTTATCAACAAGGTCTTGTTGATTGCCTTACCAAAGCCATTAATCAAATCACCCGCCAAATGCGGTACGGCCAATTGAATGCCCGTTGCAATTACACCCAAACCCAAGCCCAGCGCTAACTGCCAATAAGCCGGTTTTGTCTGGCGCACCAACGCCATAAATGCTTTCATGTTAAACTTCGCTGGTCGCGTATAGGGTGTATCACGACCGATTTCACGATTATCCATGCTTAAATATCCTCATCCTCACCTTTGGTTGTCTTATTGTTGCGATTAAACCAGCCAGCAAACGGAAAATCACCATGCCCGTCATGGCGCATTTGATGCATTTGGCGATGCATATCACGACCCATACGATGCATGTCCCGCATTGACTGATGGTCCATCCCCTTAAACTGATCACCAAATGCGCCAAAAGCTTCGCGCATTTCTTCGGGCGTCACTTGAATGTCTTCTACATTAGCCGCTACTCGGCGCAACAATGACTGCAACTGTTCTTGCTCAGCACCAGTTAAGACGTTAAAGGCACGTTCACTCAATGAATCGTTGCCATTATGCAAACCAGCTAACGTTTCTTCACCAAGCGTTGTAATAAAAATTAACGATACCCGACCGTCGGTTTCTGAGGCCCGTCGTTCTGCCATCCCGGCGTCGACCAATGCTTTCACTTGCAAGCTAACCGAACTTGGCCGAATATCCAATTTTTCAGCAATTTCAGCATTCGTGATACCGTCTTGCTTCCCCAACAATGACAATAGCCGCAAACGACCACGACCCAAATTTTCATCACTGTTGCGCTTTGTGCGATTGTTAAGTGCCATCGCCGTCATAAAATAGCGAGATTGTAGCAAACGGCCAAACGTTGCCATTAAATCCTGTGTCTCATCTGTCATAATTTAATTTGCCTCTTTTTGTTTTCAATAAATATATCGTTAGGTTTCATTTGGTTAACCTAACGAAAAAGAAGTATAAACCGTTAGTTAGGTTTCGTCAACACAAACCTAACAATCAATCAAAAAAAATGCGACTAACGCCGAAACGTCAGTCGCATTTTTTCTAATCTTCACGCAACCAAACCGCGTCTGATTGCTCATTATCATTAATCACTTGATGCACCGTTTTTTGTGCTTGAGGCACAAACATCAACGGTTCTGGGTTAACCGGCACATACTGCACATGCAAGGTTTCGTTCCCGTCTTCCTGCAAATCTCCAGCCGCTAAGGTCACTTCAAACCCCATTGCCAACGTTTCTTGGGCATCACCCCATCGATTTTCAGCAACAATTTCAGAAGAAACACCAATCAAGCGTTTCACTTGCACCGTTAGTCCTGTCTCTTCCTTGAATTCACGCACAATGGCCTGTTGCGGTGTCTCGCCATACTCCACGTAACCACCTGGGAAGCCCCAGCCTTTTTGAATATCAGACCGCTTTTCTAATAAGATAGCGCTCCGATCTGCAGACCACAATACACCAAAAACAGTGTTGAAAATCATGCCTTCATGACCAACTTTTGCCCGCATGCGCGCAATATAATTCTGTTCTGCCATAATCAATCATCCCCCTTATTACTAGTTATTTAACCACGACCTGGCAAAATAACAAGTCCTTAACGACGAAGATGATGAAACAAGCTATTCAAATAAGTGCCGGCGTAATAAATACCTGCCGGCACAACAATAATCCCCGCAATTAGGACACTAAAATGCTGCTGGAAAAATGGCATTGACCCCAGATAATACCCAATTAGCGTTGATCCAAGCACCCAAATTAAGGCACCAATCATATTTTCACGTTGAAAAGTTGCTTGATCATATCGACTTTCACCCGCAATTATTGGAATAAAAATACCCAGGACCGGAATATATCGCCCAAATAACATGGCTAATTTGGCATGCTGATTAAAAAAATCAACTGTATCATCCATACGTCGATTGCGTGTATTATGAGCTAATCCACGTCGGAATTTAAAACGCCAGCCCAGATAGACCACTGGCAAATAGCCTAACCATAACCACCATAATTGGATTGGAATTTCTTGATGAGCCGCCAAACTCCCCGCCAAAAACATGGTCGTTTCTGCAGGGAGCCATGCAAACAGGACAAAGTAACTTTCAAAACCAACAATTGCCCATAAAACGGGGTAGACCAACCAAGGGTTCATCATAATCGGCTTTATAAAGAGCACTGGATTACGAATAATCGCGATCACATCTGTTAGCTCAATCATCCGTTACAGTCCAATCATCTGGCAACACGGTCATAAAGCTAATGTATGTTGTGATGGTGTGCTCATACCCATTATTGCCATCATTCGCCATGTGTTGGAACAACTTTGCATACACAGGATGTGTCTTGACATAGGCCATAACATTCGCCGTCCGGGCTGGGATTTCTAACCCTTGGGCGCCTAGCATCAAATCTTGCACCCATTGATAAGGCGTCATTGTACCACCGTCCCACCATGGCGTCTCGGCGTGATAAAAATCGTGGACACTTGGCGCCAAAGCATAATACAACTGTTGGCCCCGTTCCAACTTCGCCTCATCTTCAACTAAGTCGCCACCAAATGGCCGCCCATTAATGCGCTCGAATTCTGTTCGAACCGCGTCATAAGCCGACAGTGGCAAGATATGTTGTTGCCCAATATGGGTAAAGCCCCACGCTTCCAATGGAAAAGTTGGTGCGACATCAAGTGGATTAATAATGGCATGCACCTGTGGGTACGCGTCCGCATAATCCTCATTTGCGACCTGTTTGTAAGTTGTCGTTGGCGCAAACGCGTATGCATATACCGCCGTTTCGCCCGCATCAACCAACAATTTACCGACAACCTCTGTCGCACTGCCGCCACGCGAATGCCCCGTTACCCAGAACACATTTTGCTGTTCCGGATTGCCTTCTGTTAGCATAAAGTCACGTAATTGGGCTGCTACTTTTTGGCCGATGAAAATCATGTTATTCATGCCTGGTGCATCATCATCACCAATCATGAAATCACCAGACCATTCTGCACTTTGCGGCGTCCCTCGAATAGTCGCAGCGAACAGATTCATATCGGGCAATCGCTTAACGCCTAACGTGAAGGCCACGTTATTCGGATCATCTGCAATGCCATAGTTAAAGTCACTCGTCGTAAAGCCTAACTTTTGTAGATTTGCCGCTGCATAGCCGGTTCCTACCGGTTGACTGTCCTTGGTATACGTTGAACCAGCCATCACGACACTAACCCGCGCTAAATCATGTTGATATTGTTTACTATCTTGTCGAAACAAGTCATCAGTATACGGAACATCTAGCTCACGCGCGCTAGGCGTCGCGTTACCGTTATGACTTGTTGTAAATGTTAATGCCACCATGCCATCTCACCTCCGAATTTTTGTCTCTCTGTGGTCATTATACATTAAGGACGTTAAACGTCACCGCCATTAACTATGTTGTCAGTATAAAAAAAGGCTAAGACAGAAATCTCTGTCTTAGCCCCAAAACGCCTTTTGTATCACGCTTCTTTAATAATTACTTTGCCGGTGCCGTTGGTACCTCAACATCACCAGCCACGATTGCCGCTTTAGCTGCCGCAACGGCATCCTTTTCTTGCGTATTCAAGTTCTTGGTCACGATTGAAACACCATTTTGCTTCAATCCCAAGACAATATGCTTACCACCTGGGAAGTTGCCGGCCTTGGCCTTGTCTGCAATCATTGCCAAGCCAGTTCCAACACCCTTAACGGATGACGTCAAGGTGAAGTTACTCTTCTCACCATCCTTGGCCGTATAATCACCCATATCAGATTGGTCCATATCAACACCGATTACCCAAACTTTTTGCTTGGCATCAGCATCAACCGTCACATTGTTATCCTTGGCTGCCGTAAAGACGCCGTTACCAGCTGGTCCAGCCGCGTGGAAAATTACTTGCTCACCCTTTGTAATCATGGCATTCGCAATTGTCTTTCCCTTCGCCGCATCAGTAAATGAGTTTGCGTATTGTACATCAACCGTCATCTTTGGATCCACCGACTTAACACCCGCCACATAGCCGGCCTCAAAGGCATCAATCACGGCGCCACGTTGACCACCAACAAAGCCAACTGCCTTGTCGCCTAGCTCTTGTGCCTTAGTTGCCGCTGCAACGCCAACCAAGTAAGATGATTCCTCTGACTTGAACGTAATCGAAGCAACGTTCTTATACTTACTGTCGACCACATCATCAATCTGTAGGAACTTCGTGTTTTCATGCTGCTTAGCTGCGTTGGTCAATGCATCCTTCGTTGCATAACCAACGCCGGCAACTAGGTTGTAGCCACCTTCAACGGCCTGTGAAAAGTTTGGGGCAAAATCGGCGGCTGTCTTTGACTCAAAGTACGTGTAACCACCCTTGCCTTCAGCCAACTTATTTTCCTTACCCCACTTTTGCAAACCTTCCCATGCACTTTGGTTAAATGACTTATCATCTACGCCACCAACGTCTGTCACCATCGCAACTGAGAATTGCTTTTCCGTATCGGCATCGCCGACAATCCCTGATTGATAAACGCCAACACCAACCGCTGCAATCGCCAATACGGCACCAAACAACTTAACACGACCTGAAACCATTTTAAATTCCTCCATAGATGCCTACCCTCACTGTGATAGGACTTGAATAGTTCCGGGTTTCCCAAAACGACTCGTGGTTTTTGACACGTCCCTTTCGAATAACCGCATATAATCGTATATTAAACAGACCGCCACCGCAATTTGTTCGTGTTGAACAAATTGTGAAGAATATGAACATTTGAGGAAATCCCCACCGAGACTGACTTGGCGCATGCTTTTTTTAGCAATCAACAAAACCCGAAGGACACTTATTTTTCGTGTACTTCGGGTTTTAATCGTTTTTATTACCGTGCGATTAACTGTCGTTCGCAGAATTATTGCCGTTTCGTCACATTCATAATCATTATCGCACCCAACGTTAACACAATCCCCACGACTTGGAATGCCTGAAACTGCACACCTAATATCAACGCCGACAAGACCGTTGCACTGAGTGGTTCCAACATGCCAAGCATCCCCACTGTTTCTGGTGCCACTTTGCGCAAACTAGCGATGTACCATACAAACGCCACAATTGATCCAAAGACAACGATAAAGAATAATAGCGTTAAATCGATTGCATCAAAATGATAAGCCGGATGGTACAGCGGTGCATAGAAATTAGCCGCCAGACCACCAATGAACATCCCCCAACCAACTACCAAAATTGCATCATGTTGTTGCAATAGTCTGCCAGGAATCAATGTATAAGCAACCAAGCCAATTGCAGACAGAATACCGAACAGCAATGTTTGGTCATTAATTTCTAGACGGGTTAAATTACCATTCGTTACCAGTAAGAAAATGCCGACTAGCGAAAGTACGACCGCAATCACTTCTTGCCGACGTGGCCACGTTTGCCGAAAAATTGCCAGAAAAATAACAATCAATGCCGGCGCCATATACTGCAACACGGTCGCCACCGCCGCATTACCATAATAGAGCGTCCGAACAAAATTAGATTGCGCAAAATAAATACCAATTAAACTAAACGCCAACAAGATACCGGCATCCTTGGGACTCCGCCAAATTTTAAAAATATTCTGACGTCGTAGCAATGAATAAATTAATAACACAATACCTGAAATAAATAGCCGTGCCGTCGTTAGCCAATCTGGTGATACGTTGATTCTTTCAAACAGGATATTTGAAAGAATCCCGTTAATCCCCCAAAATAGGGCCCCACCAGCAGCCATGCCGACATACCACTTCTTACTCACAACCCCACCACCTAACTTATTAAAATAAAGTCTAATGAAGCCAGTATAGCACTAAAAAAGACAGGTCAATTAGCAAATTAAAGCTGCCAACTAATCTGTCTTTTTCATCTATCGTTTAAATGACCTGCCAACAATGACAACAACGATACTCAACCACCCACCGATGCTCAACCAAATGAGCGGCCAAACATAACCAGCCGGCCGATAACTAACCTGGATTTCATTCTGACCCAGGCGTGGCACAACACGTAGTGCGCCGATTCGCGATTGCGTTGGCTGCGTTAATCTTCGGCCATTCAGCGTGACTTGTGAATGTTTGTAAATAATCACCGGCAACGTCGCCTTATGTGTGGTGGTTGCCCGCCACGTCAACGTCATCTGATCCGACGCCTGTTTGACCTTTGCGTTAATCGGATTATTGATAATTTCCTGCATATAGCGATCATATGCATTATCACTGGCACGAAGCCCGTGATTAACAACATAGTCCGGCGTTGCTTTTTGAATATCTTGCAAGCCAGCCACCAACGGTCCATAGCGCCAATCAGTCGCAATTTGCGTTGGTGTTTTGTCTGCATCGAATTGGGTATGCTTCGTATTTTTAACTAGTTGCGTGGTATGCAAGCGATGCGCACTCTTAGCAAGCATGTTGCTTGCGATTGCAACGGGAACAACGACCACAACAATCGCAATCCCGATTTTTGCGACGCGCCGAATGCGACTCGTAATCACGACCATTGATAATAATCGTGCCAACAGAACCACCAACGCCAAATTACTAATAACTGCTAAGCGTGACGGAAATTGCATTGTATTTACAATAGTAGGCATTAATTGCTGAACGGCATGCCAGGGGAATTCTGCTAATGATAAGACAAAAAATAATGCCGCCAGTACTAGCATCACGCGATATTCACGTTGTAATTTTTGATAAACTAACGCGCTTCCAATAAAAATAACCACCACCCACACAGCCAGCACACTGTAATTACGTAGACTTGGCAAGCGATCAAAGGCAACATGCATTCCCTTTTGACCGATATCCGCCGGCGTAAACGGTGTCAAAATTTTGTTCGTTCCCATCACATCAAGCATGCCAACCATTACATTGGCACTCAAGATTGCATATAACCCAATTGCGCATGCCAAGCGACCTAGCAGTCGCCGAATAATCAACCACGGTTGTTTCATAATGCTAATCACGAAAAAAATTGCCAAGACCAACGCGGCTAATAAAGATGTAAATAAATGTGATTGGGTTATCACCGCTAACGATACGGCCAACCCAATCCATGAAAACGTTGTTGGTTGTTTCATGAATGCGATGCCGTAATAGATAACGTACGGTAAGAGTGCCGCCCCAATTGCTGAGAACGCTTGGCTGTTTTGCCACTCCGTTGTTAACGGTAATGCCATATAAACAATTGCACTTAGCAAGCTGGCGTAGCGGGTCGCATCCAAATACCGAACCAGCCGATAAATGCCGAACCCCGCAATGACTAACACCACCACATCCGTCACAACTTCAAACCAAAACCAATTGGGTAATAGAACCAACAATGCCCCCATGAGATAGGATAGCCACGGTCCATACAACGGGGTCACAATTCTGCCGGACTGTTGATACCCATACTCGGCCATAAAATAACTAAACTGACCATGTTTTAATTGCTCAGCAACATCATAGAAGCGATTAAAGTGAAATAACGCATCAATGCCAACGACCGGTCGATTAGATAACAACAATGGCAAAACTAATCCCAATGCCACTAAGAATATGATCATCCCCGCAAAATACTGCAATCGAAAACGTTGCATTATGCACCTCCAGTCATTTTTAATAATTTACCTTGCTTTATATATACCAAATTATTCCGACAAATATGCGAATATATCATAGTGTCTTTTTTTATCGCAAACAAAAAGCCCGTCAGATGGGCTTCTGACGGGCTTCTCGGATCAAGTCGTTTGGGCAAACGACGATCTTATAGGAGTTAGGTTGCTCGAATTAATTATTCGAGCGGAATATGAGTAGTTGTTTGTATGGGTGCTGTTGATTAGGAGTTATCCTCCCTTTCAACATAATTAATCATACGGCGCGAACCTTAAAGAAGTAATAACACTAACTTTACGTTAACTTAAAGAGAGACCAGGACAGCGATTCTTGTCCTGGTCTCTCTAAATTACTTCGTCTTCTTTGTAAACTTCACAATACCTTCCCAACGAGCAGTTTGTGGGAACATATCAATTGATTGAATGTATTCAACGTTATAAACGCGCGTCAAGTCGACCAAATCGCGGGCCAACGTTGAAGCATTACATGACACATACACAAACTTATCTGGTTGCGTGTCCAAAATCGTCAAGCGCAATTCTTCATCCAAGCCGGTACGTGGTGGGTCGACAACCAATGCATCTGCGACCCAGCCTTCGTTTGCCCAGCGTGGAATCAAATCTTCCGCCGCACCCGTGTAATATGCTGCATTCTTAACGCCATTATCCAAAGCATTCTCATTGGCATCATCGATGGCTTCTGGCACTGTGTCCATCCCACGAACTTCACCAGCGTGATCGGCTAGTGTGATACCAATCGTGCCGACACCTGAATAGGCGTCGATCAACTTATCGGCTTGCGTTAAGTCCAAGGCTGAAATTGCTTCGTTATACAAACGTTGCGTTTGGCGTGGGTTCAATTGCAAAAACGCACGGGGTGACAACTTAAACGTCTTACCGTTAATCGTCTCCGTAATGTATTCACTCCCCCACAACAACTTCGTATCCTCGCCCCAAACAAGAGACGTCTTATCCGAATTGATGTTTTGGTGAACAGATACCACCTCTGGCAACTCTTGATTAATACGGGCAATCAATTCATCAGCACTTGGCAAATACTTGCCATTCGTGACGATCGTCAACTGGACATCACCAGTTGTCTCAGATACACGGGCAATCAACGTTTTAACAATGCCTGAATTCTTGCGTTCGTTGTAAATTGGCATCTCCATATCAGCCAAAATATCACGCACCTTACGTACAACCTTAAGTGTCGCTGGGTGTTGCGTTGATACCTTGGGCAAGTCCACTAAGTCGTGTGAGTTGCGCTTATACATACCGACCGCCAACTGGCCATTTACTTCACGAACCGGGAACTGGGCTTTATTCCGGTACCCGTCCGGCTCATCCATCCCAATGGTTGGGCGTAAATCAAATTGCTCGTATCCTTCAGGCTTGTACTTTTCCAATGCCTGACGAATGACATCCCGCTTAAATTCGAGTTGACCATCGTAAGCCAAGTGCTCTAATTCAAAACCACCAACTTCTTGATTATCAACAGGTTCAACACGTTGTGGTGAGCGTTGCTTAATTTTACGAATGCGCGCTTCGATAAACTTTTCCGTCACATTCGTCACAACCACATCGACCACTTCATCAGGTAAAGCACCTGGAATAAAGGTAATCTTACGCTTATAATATCCGATTCCTTCACCATTGATTCCCAAACGCTTAATGGTAATCAATAGCTTGTCACCAACATTTACTTCAACGTTTTGTTGGTTGCGATTATCGCGACGTGGCCCACGTGTTCCACGTGGAACAAACTTGCCACGATTTTGATTGTTGCCACCCTTACCAGGCTTACCTTGATAAGGACGGCGCTTCTTTTCTTCAGCCATTTCGTTCTACAAAGACTTACCGTCTACTCTTTCTATATGATAAGTACTATTCTAACATGTCGGAAGTGAATTGACCCGTCTCCACCATTGACCAACGGTAAGCTTTAGGTCTACTGTTAATAGGTGATTTTTTAGGAGGATTTAGACTATGCATTACGTTGCCATTGTTGGTTCGAACAGCAAGACATCTTTAAACCGCCGTTTAGCTGCAGCCATCGCCAAACGTTACGGTACCAATGACGTCACAATTGACGTCTTAACACTTAATGATTTACCCATGTACAACGTGGACGATGAACTCACCCCAGCACAAGTGGTAATCGACTTTAAGCAAGCCGTCAAAGCAGCTGACGGGGTTATTTGGGTCACACCAGAATACAACCATTCAATTCCTGGCGTATTGAAGAATGCCATTGACTGGCTGTCACGTGTTGATAAGGTCATGATTGGCAAGCCATCAATGATTATGGGCACCACCCCTGGCTTCTTAGGGACCATCCATGCCCAATTACACCTACGTGATATCTTATTTGCGATGCAATCACCTGTCTTGATGGGGAATGACGTCATGGTCGGCGGTGGCCACGCAAAGCTTGATGCAGATAACAACATTACCGACGCCAGCACCAATGACTGGCTTGATACTGTAATGCCAAACTTCAAAGCATTTGTTGCTGCACATCAATAATAGACAAAAAAGTCGTCAGCAAATTTGTGCCGACGACTTTTTAATATCTTTTAATTAAACATTTGAACCGGCCGAATAATCAGCGACAGCCCCATCGAAGTTGATGACCTGCCCATTATGATTTTCACCATCGGTCGCAAAGCCGGCAATCAATTCACCCGCTTCATCGGGCGTCTTAACAAAATCGCCTTGAATATGATTATTCAAATCCGTTGAAACCGCCCCTGGCATAACAGCCATAATTTCAACCGGCAGTTCTTGTTGGGTAAATTCCAAACCAAAATCCTTGGTCATCACGTTCAACGGGGCCTTTGCTGCTTGATATGCAAGTGGGTGCCACCAAGCATTTGGCTCAATTGGTACTGAAACGTTCACAATTTTACCAGCGTTTTTAATCAAGACTGGTAATAGACCCTTGGTTAACTCATATGGTCCAATGAAATCCACCATATACGTCTCGATTAATTCTTGGGCCTCAAATTCCCAAGCCGTCCGGCCCATGTCACCAGAAATACCCGCGTTGTTCACTAATAAACTAAAATCTGCTTCTTGCTTTGTAATGTCAGCAACCGCATGTTGAATACTATTCAAATCAGAAACATCAATCAATTGTAATTGGGCATCTCCATATGCGCGTAATGCCTCAACCGCAGCTGAACCACGTTGTTCATCTCGTGCGCCTACCAACACGCGATAACCTTGTTGCAAAAGGGTCTTCGCAATACCAAACCCGATGCCTTTATTAGCTCCGGTAACCAATGCTGTTTTAGTCATTCTCTTTCTCCCGTTGTTCATTCACATACTTTTCATAATGCGCAATCTTAAAATTAACCCCATCTAGGCTCGCTTCTCGCATTGCAATTTGATCATAAATATCTTGACGATGCGCTACTAACATAGCCAATCTTTTGGGAATCGTTGCATCTCCTTCAACAATCCAATCGACATACTGCTTAATTTGGCCAATGGTCATGTCTGTATTCTTCAAATGTTGAATCGTCTTCAGCAATGAGATTTGCATTTCCGTAAAGACACGACGATCTGCCTCGTCACGTTCAATAAACGGCAAAAGCCCCCGTTTATCGTAAAAACGCAACGTCGATTCCGGCACGCCAAACATTTCAGCCGTCTCACCAATTGTATAAGTTTTCGCCATTGATTCACCTCACTAACTTTGTGTACACTACTATATCAGTTAAACCTCAGTTTAAGTCAAACGTTTCTTCTCCATTAAACAAAACGGCCGTCAGTTGGGAGTCTGACGGCCGTTTCGGATCAAGTCGCATGGGCTTGCGACGATCTATATCGTTTAAGGAGTATTCAGGTTGTCACCTGAAAAAAGTAGAAAGAATTATGAATAGGGTTATTTCTATGGGTTTGTTGATTAGGTGGGTTCCCTTTCAACACAATTAATCATATGACGATTAGCTTAAGGCAAAACTAACGGCAACTAAAAGCTAGCTTAACTTCACTGAATCGGCCGTAAAATAATTTGATTCCCATCTGTTTTAACTTCAAATGTTGTCTCGGCACCATGCGGTAACATCGACGCTGGCATTTCAAAATCAAAGTCAATCTTATCTGCATGTCGTACTGGCCGAACCCGTTCAACAGCCAGCTGCACTTGATTGTGCCATTGCATCAGAAACCGCAAATAGCTGATCGATAATAAACGCATTGACATTCCGCAACGTTGCAATCCGACGACTCGCTGAAGTTGTCGGCAAACTACCGGTTTCATATTGTTCAATACTAGCCCGCGAAAGTCCTAATAACGTCGCGAACCCACGTTGTGAAATTCCAATCTTGTGTCGAATTAATTTAATTTCATCTTGATATACCAGATGATGCACTTTGGCGTATGCCCTATACACGGCTGCTAACCGTTCATCATCTAATTTTTGATCAAAAACCACTTCTCCCGTTTTCTGATAACGACGTTCAGCAACATTAGTAACTGTCACTTGTTCCCCACGTACTTTCGTCGTTACATCAACTAACACAACTTCTGTATCAGATTCTGGTACCACAGTATCTAAGCTCTCAATATAGTACGTCATTTGTTCTCCTTAGATTCATGTATTGAAATGATGAATAACATCTCTAACCTGATTTGTAACTTGAAATATAAGCCTCGTTGCCGTGATGAGCTATTGAATAACCCCATGTATCCCTCATTTCCTAAATCATATCATTGCCCTAAATTTAGGGCAATGAGATTAGTTATTTTTCCAAAACAAAAAAGACTGGGACAGCAGTCACTGTCTCAGTCTCCTTATACCAAGTCACGTTTTTTAAAACCAATATAACCGACAATCAGCAACACGACGGCTAATCCGCACAACCAACTGCCACGAACAACCGACAAGCTAACAACCGGCACATTGTAGGTCCAGCCATACGGCGACAGTTTTAATGCCCACATTGGCAAATCCATGAGATTCTTCATGTAGGTCATTAAAAACATCACGCCCGCGTAGCCGTAAATCAAACCAAACCAACGCGGTGCCCATCCCAGTAACACAGCCGCAATTGCTATAAACACTGCGATACTTGGCACATAACCCACCAAAGCTTGTTGCATCATGGTCACATCCAGCGGCGCTGTCAAAACCATATTGGCAGTGAACCAAACAATTACAAAGGACAGTCCCCATAAGCAAAGCGCTACAATCATTGCACCACTCACATACGTTGCATAGAGTTTGAGCCGTGTTAATCGCATGCCACCGAGTAAGTCGTATGCCCCACGGACGGTGTCTGTATGAAACCGTTGCATCACATTTAGTCCGGCCAAAATGGCCAAGAAGCTAATAAACATGCTAACCATCACCAAAAAGTGACGGTAGATGGCATGCTGCATACTTGCTTCAAGTTGCGCACCAATAATATTAGTTAGCTGCGGGTTATTAATCATCATTGTGCCCACCTCATGAAACAAGCTACCAAACATAGCACCAAAAAATACCAGACCAACCAACCACGTCAACACCAGCCGGGCTTGCAAACGAACAAATAAACTCGTAAACCCACGCAACCAAATGGCCGCCCGTTGCCGACCGCGCCCTGCAAATTGTATTAGCCCGGCATTAATGTCCCGTCCGTTAACTAACGCTAACGCAATCAAACCCAACACAATTGCAAACCAGCCTTGCGTTAAAATTGCCCCCGCTCGGTTATCCGCGAAAACGCGTGCACTTTCAAGCCAATTTAATGGTGACAACCAGCGCCATTCCGCGGCCCGACGAACATCAATCACCGCACGTAGCACATACATGACTGCAATGACACCATATCCAATGGCATTAACTGAGCGGGACTCTGCGAATAGTTGGCTTAATACCAAAGTGATACCGGCAACCATTAGGCCAAACGTTCCCAATAATGTCGCAAAAAGTACCGCGCCACCATTGGTTGCACCATGCATGGGAATTAACACCACCCCAATTCCCATCGTAATGGTCATGAGAGCATTCACACCCAACACTTCAAAAATCGTTGCGATGACCGGTGTCGTCGCCGTTGTGACACCGCCTCGAATCAGCTCTGTTTCACCAGACTCTTCCATTTGACGAGTACCGCGAACCACTAGTTGCACGTTCATCAATCCCATTAATACCGCCATAATCGGCAGCATGATTGCGGCATATACGATTGCAACAGTATACTGCGATAATTCTGGCATCCGCGCGAACATGGCCGTCATCATGGGTGTGCGTAACATGGTTAGCAATTGGTCTAATGTTTCCGGTGAATTATACAAATCCGCTAATTTTAGCGCACCAGACACAATCAGGCTAAAATTCACCAATAGCCAAACGATGATGACGCGATAATCACTTTTTAAATTAGCCCCTAACAACCACCACATATTACGATTCATGCGCCACAGCCCCCGTATCATAATATTGCATGAATAAATCTTCTAGTGTTGGTGGCGTGACCTTCAAATCCGCTACGCCTGCCGTCACTAAGGCCGTCATTGTTTTAGGTAATAACGCGCGGGCTACCGTAAAGGAAATTTCGCCATTTAATTCTTGATGAAACTTTGGATAATCCTGAAACGGTGTCCAATCCTGGACTTGCGCATTAATACGCAGGGCCGCGTGCTCTTGCAAATCAGTCAAGGAACCGACTTCAACAATCCGTCCTTGCCGAATCACTGCCACACAGTCCACGACCTTTTCAACCTCCGATAAAATGTGTGAACTCAGTAGCACTGTTTTCCCCGCCTGCTTTAACGCTAATATCTGATCTTGAAAATTGCGCGCCTGGAGGGGGTCGAGACCACTCGTTGGCTCATCAAAGATATACAAGTCAACATTTGCACTAAACGCTGCAATTAACGCGACCTTTTGTCGGTTACCTTTTGAGTACGTGCGGTTCTTCTTACGCGGATCTAATTCGAATAATTTAATCAAATCATCAACTCGTTTTGTCCGGGCATGACCACCCATCCGTAACAGCAAATCAATCGTTTCGCCCCCTGTTAAATTGGGCCATAGATAAACATCCCCTGGCACATAAGCAATATGTTTGTGGGTATCCAATACATTGCCCGTTGCGTCTTCACCCATCAATTTAATCGTGCCACTGTCACGCTTCAACAAGCCAAGTACTGAGCGAATTGTTGTTGTTTTACCAGCCCCGTTCGGTCCTAAAAAGCCAAACACTTGGCCTTGGTTAACTGTAAATGAGACATCCGACAAGGCTTGGAACTTGCCGAACGTCTTATTTAGATGTGATATTTCCAATACTTTCGTCATATTTCATCTCATTTCTTTTGAATATACCTACTGTATCGAAAAAATATTGTCGAACCGCAATCAAAAAGCGAGATTCGCATGAATCTCGCCTATCATTTAATGTCGTCGTTGTTCAAAACTGTAAATTGCGGTGCCCAAGATCGCAAAGCCAATCCCGACCAAAACGGTCGTAAAGGCAAAAGTTGTAAATAAATACGCAACAACCAAGCATGTTAAGTAGGTTAACCACCTACCACCTGGTAGTTCAAAGCCAGTCGGCAATGTTTTGTCGTTGCGCAACTTCAGTGAAGCAAAAATTGTGCCGAGGTACTGGACAAAATCACTCAACACAATGAGCTTAATCAAAAACAGATAACTGCCGCTTAAGATCAAACCACCCGCAATCAACATCGTTAATAACACCGCGCCGACGGGAGCCCCATAACGATTCGTCCGTGATAACTCACGCGGTAAGAAGCCACGTTCACGCGCCATCGAGGCCAGTTCAATTGGTGAGTTGAACGAGGTTGCAATCGCTACCCCAATAATTGAAAGCATCATACCAGTAATGATAACCGTCCGGCCAATGCGACCCAAAATGGTATTGAAAATATCAGCAACAGGTAGTGACGAGCCAGCCAATCCGGGACCCAAAACTGACATCGCCACCAACTGCATCAATACGAAAATAGCTGTTGTGGCAAGCATGACCGTTAAGATGGCGCGTGGCAACATTTTGCCAGGGTTCTTCATCTCTTTCGCTGCAATTGGGATTAAAGAAAAACCGGTAAACATGTAAAAGGCGTTCCCAAAGGCTCCTGAAAAATCCGCCACTGGCTTGGCTTGTGCTACCGCAAAATGATCAACATGTCCGAGAACAAACCAGACTCCCGTCGCGATAAAGACCGCCACAATCACCCCAATTTTAATTAAACTCGACATATCATCAATGCGACTCGAAATTCCCGTTCCAAACAGGTTCATAATAATCAGCAACGTCATAATCGCTAAGGCCAAGCCGTTATACACCACTGGTGTGCCAACGGCCGGCACCAACCCGGTCAATGTTTTTAAAAACGCTGCCGATTCGGCACTGATGGTAATTACCCCAAATAACCAACCAAACCAGCCGACTAAGAAACCTGGATAATGGCCAAACGCTTTTAGGGTATACACCCATGCGCCACCATCTTCATCAATTCTCGATGACATCACCGCATAATGCATGGCGATTAATGTCGCCGCAATACCTGCTAATGCAATCGCCAGCAAAACGAGTTGCCCACCTTGCTTATACATCGTACTTGGCAACAAAAACAAGCCACCACCAATGACCCCATTTACGCCTAAGAGCACCACGCTGGGGAACCCGATGCCCGCTTTCATCTTTTTCATATGTCTGCATCCCCCTTATGTCGCCATTTTACCTTTATTTCATGCCTTTTTCATTTACAACCTGGTAAGACAGGACGATAATAATCGCAACAAAGCAAAGGAGGCCACGAACATGACCACATTAGGAACATACGAGACGTTGGCACACGCCTACAACAACACAAGCACGATTACTTACCCAATCGAAGAAACGCTCTCAGTGGGCACTTATAAGGTTATCGATCAAGACGGCCTTCAAATGCACATTACGAATGCGATTGATGGTGTGACTGAAATCCGCTTTGATGCCGATGCGGATGACCGCCGTTACCCTGGCACCTTCCAAGGATTTGAATTTGGAATGAACTGGACACACCCATCATTTATTGGGGCCTTTTTGAAGGCAAAGCGCACCCCCGGCCAGCACTTCCTTGGTGATAATGGCACAGCTGCGTACGATGCCATCGTCGATGAAAATAACCATTTGACGGTAATCTTGACCCCATCTGCTAACTAAAGTACATTGCAATTTTCGCCCAGTCCCCGTATGCTAACTGAAACAACACTTATCGGAGGGACGTTATGGCAAGCCGGACACAACGTCGACAAAAACGACACCCACTACGTAAACTGGGGCAACTACTATTAGGCGGGCTATTGATTTTGCTATTGGCGGGTGCAGGTTATGCAACTTATGTTATCCACCAAGCACCAACTATTACGCAGGCCAAATTGCAAGCCAACCCTGGCGATGAAAACAATCAAATCTATGTGCGCTATGACAGTATTCCGGAAAACTATCGCAATGCCGTCATCGCGACCGAGGATCGCTCGTTTGAATCAAATAACGGCGTCAATATGGGGGGGCTATTTAACCTCATTACATCAAATGTGCTAGCGCAGTTTGGTGATGGGACTGCTCGCGGTGGCTCATCTATTACGCAACAGTTGGTCAAATTAACCGCTTTTTCAACTTCAAAAGCGGATCAAACACCCCGTCGTAAAATTCAAGAAATCTATCTGGCCTTACAGTTGACGAAAAACTTCAGCAAGCCACAGATTTTTGAGTATTACGCCAATAAGATCTATGAAGGTCATGAATTATATGGCGCGCAAACCATTGCATATTATTACTTTGGCGAGCCGTTAAGCAGTTTGACGCTTTCTCAAACCGCGATAATCGCCGGCTTAGGCCAAAGTCCAACCAACTTTAATCTGTATACCAATCCAGATTTAGTGGCACGGCGTCGTAATATCGTATTGGCTGCGATGCTCGATGATAACAAAATTAACCATCATGAATACGAAGAGGCCAAAGCAACCAGCGTTACTGACGGACTTTTGCCTCGTTAACGAAAAAATCCGCGAATCACACTTCGCGGATTTTTTATTTGTCAGTCATTCATTTTGTGATTGATACGCTTGTAAGAACGCGTAGGCTGTAGCTGCCGACGTGAAGATCGGCAGTTGTTTATTCATCGCGTCATGCCAAAGAGTCATCTGTTGATCTGCTTGCAGTGATGCCGCCGGTGTCTTGCGGGTATCAATCAGCACATCACCTTGTGCAACCCGTTCACACTGGCGCTGAGTCTTAAAACCGGCGTTAACAAAAGCCAACTCAAGCGCAACGGCTTCTTGGTCATCGTCTGTTAACAAGACCGCCACGCCTGGCTTCGCTGGCACCTTTATACCGGCGCTGGTGAAGGCTTTGTAGAGCGCCACGTCGAACGTCTCGGCACGCCCCATCGCTTCACCTGTTGATTTCATCTCCGGACCCAATAATTGGGTAACGCCTGGTAATTTACTGAATGAAAAAACAGGCGCTTTAACCGCCACCGTGGTTGGCACTTGCTGCACACCATCCTGATAGCCTAAGTCTGCTAATTTCGTCCCGAGCATCACTTGCGTCGCCAATTGTGCTAATGGTACGTCAGTCACTTTTGAAATAAATGGCACTGTACGCGATGCCCGTGGATTCACTTCGATAACATAAGCTGTGTCGTCTTGAATCACAAATTGCACATTTAACAAACCAACAATCTGCAATTCGCGGGCTAGTGCTGTCGCAGCTGCAATCATCTTTGCTTGTAGTGATTCTGAAAGCACCTGTGGTGGGTAGACACTCATCGAATCGCCCGAATGAATACCAGCTGGTTCAATGTGCTCCATAACCCCTGGCGTCACAACGGTTTCACCGTCACTTAAGACATCTAGTTCTGCCTCCATACCAACCACGTATTGGTCAATTAATACGGGGTGATCATGTGACACCGCCACGGCCCGACTCATATAATCGGCCAAAGCTACCTCGTTAGTGACAATTTCCATTGCGCGACCACCCAATACATAGCTTGGTCGAACTAATACCGGATAACCAATTGATTTAGCAATCTTCACCGCTTCCTTGACCGTCGTCGCCGTTTGGCCAATTGGTTGTGGCAACTGTAGCTTTTCAATAACTTGGTTAAACGATTCCCGATCTTCCGCGCGATTCAAGTCTGCCACTGAAGTTCCCAGTATATTAATCCCGTGCTTTTCTAAATCAGCAGCTAAATTAATGGCCGTTTGACCACCAAATTGCACGATAACGCCCACCGGCTGTTCTAGCGCCACCACTTCACGCACATCCTCAAACGTTAACGGCTCAAAATACAACTTATCCGAAATTGAAAAATCAGTTGAGACAGTTTCCGGATTTGAATTCATCACAATCGCTTCGTACCCCGCTGATTGTATCGCCTTGACCGCATGCACAGTCGCATAATCGAACTCAACCCCCTGCCCAATTCGAATCGGACCAGAACCAATTACTAATACCGATGGCCGTTGGGTTACCCGGGCTTCATTCTCTTTACCATACGTTGCATAATAGTACGGCGTCACCGCGTCAAATTCGCCTGCTACCGTATCAACCATTTTATAGACTGGTTTGATGTCATGGTCGATTCGCAACTGCCAAACGTCATCGCTTGTCCACTGCCAAAGTTTAGCAATTGTGGCATCCGCAAAACCGCGCCGCTTTGCCAACGCAAGCATCGTGCTATCACCTGGCGTTTGTTGTAGTTGTTGCGTAAGCGTCACAATATTCACGAGCTTATCTAGAAAATAATGATCAATTTGGGTAGCGTCGTGTAATTCAGTTGCTGTCACACCACGACGCAATAGTTCGGCCAACATAAACAACCGATCATCCCGGGCCGGCCATAAATGGGCCAACAATTCTGAGGTTGCCCACTCCTCGTACTGCACATCGTTTAATCCTGTCACCCCAATTTCCAACGATCGGATTGCTTTCAAAAGCGCCTCTTCTAAATTCCGCCCGATTGCCATAACTTCGCCGGTCGCCTTCATCTGTGTGCCCAACTGTCGATTAGCTGTTTTAAATTTATCAAATGGCCATCGTGGAATTTTGACAATCACATAATCCAAGGCTGGCTCAAAATCCGCCAAAGTCGTCTTTGTCACCGGATTTTTGATTTCGTCCAAGGATAATCCAACGGCAATTTTGGCTGCCATCTTCGCAATCGGGTACCCCGTCGCTTTCGACGCCAGTGCAGACGAGCGACTAACCCGTGGATTCACTTCAATGATGGCGTATTTGTCACTATCAGGGGCCAACGCCATTTGAATATTTACCCCACCGGCGATATCCAATGCACGAATAATTTTTAATGCCGCATCACGCAACATCTGATAATCCACATCCGATAATGTTTGAACCGGCGCAACGACAATTGAATCGCCCGTGTGAATCCCAACCGGGTCAAAATTTTCCATCGACGCCACAATCAAGGCATTATCCTTAGTGTCACGCATGACCTCAAACTCGATTTCTTTATAGCCCGCAATGGATTCCTCAATCAGCACCTGTGTAACCGGTGAAAGATCCAACCCATGTTGGGTAATTTGAACCAATTCCGCTTCGTTCTGGGCGATTCCCCCACCGGACCCCCCCAACGTGTAGGCAGGACGTACAATAACCGGATACCCTTGCGCATCAGCAAACTGAACGGCCTCCGCTACCGTAACGGCGATGGCCGATGCAGGAACCGGTTCGCCCAATTCAGTCATTAAATCACGAAACTGTTCGCGATCTTCAGCCGCTTCAATTGCTGATAACTTTGTACCAATCAATTCCACATTGTATTCATCCAATACACCGCTCTCTGACAATTCCTTCGCCATGTTCAATCCAGTTTGGCCACCTAGCGTGGGTAATAGGGCATCTGGTTTTTCCTGCTGGATAATTGTCTGTAATGATGATAGTGTCAGTGGCTCAATATAAACCTTATCTGCCGTTTCTTTATCGGTCATAATCGTTGCTGGATTCGAATTTACCAAGACAACTTCATAACCTTCCTCTTTCAAAGCAATCGCTGCCTGCGAACCGGAATAATCAAATTCCGCCGCCTGTCCAACCACAATCGGTCCCGACCCAATCACCAATATTTTGTGAATATCACACCGCTTTGTCATTGCATAACCCCCGCTTTTTCTTGCCGCATTAACGTCACAAACTCATCGAATAGATAAGTGGCATCATGTGGTCCTGGTGCCGCATCTGGATGAAATTGCACTGAAAATGCTGCATGATCACGTAACCGCACGCCTTCTATGGTCCCATCATTGATGTCCTCATGGGTCACAATAAGGTTAGTGTCTTGCAAACTGTCCTTTGAAACTGCATAGCCGTGATTTTGCGATGTAAAATCAGTCCGTTGACTCGTCAGGTCACGTACAGCGTGATTGAAGCCGCGATGACCAAATTTCATCTTATACGTGTTAGCCCCGTTCGCCATTGCAAATAATTGGTGCCCTAAGCAAATACCAAATAATGGTTTAACTTCTTGTAATTGTTGAATTTTCGGAATAATATCCACAAATGCACTCGGATCCCCTGGACCATTTGATAGTAGAATGCCATCCGGATTACCAGCCAAAATATCTGTCACCGCTGTATCAGGCGATAACACAGTCACGGTCACACCGCGATCGTTCAATGCCCGTATAATTGAATTTTTCAAACCAAAATCAATCAATGCGACCTGCACATCACTCGCGTCTGATTTATAAACCGTTGTTGGCTGATATGCGTCAGCAACTGGCAAACTTGCCGGTGAGTTCGCTACCACGGCATTCGGATCATCTACCAAGATGCCGGTCATCGTCCCAAATTCACGTAGCTCTTTAGTTAAAGCGCGTGTATCCACTCCTGTAATCCCGGGCAACGCCATTAATTCAGCCCATTCACGTAATGACATTTTAGCCCGCCAATTACTTGGATGCTCCGCAATATCCGCCGTGATAATGGCGCTTGCCGCAGGTTTATCCGATTCATAATCAACATCATTAATCCCATAATTACCGATTAACGGATACGTAAACACAATCATTTGACCCAAATAGGACTTATCGGTAATCGCCTCTTGGTAACCCGTCATGCCGGTTGTGAATACCAATTCGCCCGCAACACTTTGCGTGGCGCCAAAGCCTTCGCCCTCATAAATTGAGCCATTCTCCAATACTAAATATCGTTTATTCATTCTTATTCCTCATTGTAAAAATCCCCCGTAATGTGCCAAGCATCACGGGGGATTTGTCGCTATTCGTTTACTTAATGACGATATCCGCAATTGAACCATGCAAGCCTCGCTGAACTTAGTTAAATCATTCAATTGTTTCTAATCATCTAGTCAATCGCCAACGGCTGTGGCAAAAATAATTCACCTAACGTCGCAGCCATTACCGCCTTGATTGTATGCAACCGATTTTCGGCCTGTTGAAATTGCTTAGCATTGTCCGCATGAAATACTTCATTCGTGATTTCCATCTCAGTCAGACCAAATCGCTTGTAAATGTCTTGGGCCATTGTCGTTTCTAAATCATGAAACGCTGGTAGATCATGCAACACAATCGTATCGGCACGTCCTGTTTGGGCAACCACCTCAGCATTAATTTGATATCGCTGCAATAGTTGAATACGTTCTGCCCAAGAATCTTCCTCTCCCATCGAAGCCCACACATCGGTATACAAAACATGCGCCCCCTGTACACCAAGGGAAACATCTTCAGTCAGCATGATTTTGGCCCCACTCTTCTCGGCAAATTTGTGAGCAATCTGTTGCACCTCTGTTGTTGGTTGTAATGACTCCGGTGCAACCAATGTTATATCAACCCCCAGTAGTGCCCCGGTGACAAGTAATGAATTGGCCACATTATTACGAGCGTCCCCCAAATACGCTAATTTCAATCCTTTCAAATGCCCAAACACTTCATCTACGGTCATAAAATCAGCTAACATCTGTGTCGGATGCCAGTCATCAGTCAACCCGTTCCAAACCGGCACGTGACTTTCATCGGCCAACGTTTCAACTACTTGTTGTGAATACCCCCGATATTCAATCGCGTCATACATCGACCCCAATACACGTGCTGTATCTGACAGGGATTCTTTCTTACCAAATTGAATATCTTTTGCGCCTAGAAATTCTGCATGAGCCCCTAAGTCAGTTGCCGCAACCGTAAATGATGAACGTGTCCGTGTGGATGTTTTCTCAAATAATAGTGCAATATTCCGGCCTTTGAGGTATTCATGCGGCACACGCTGTTGCTTTAAAAACTTTAAATGTTCTGCCAATTTAATTAACGTATAGAGTTCTTCTCCTGAAAAATTCTTTTCGGCTAAATATGACCGCCCATAAAATATATTTTGCATTTAAGCCTCTCCAATCGTTGTCAGAATTGTCATGACACCCGCATGCATCTCTTGTTCATTCATCGTCAGCACCGGCAGTAATCGCAATGTATTACCTTGCGCAGATAAAGCTAAGATGCCTCGTTCACGTAATTTAGTCAGCACCGGTTGCACATCTGTTGTTAACTCAATGCCGATCATCAAACCTAACCCGCGTACTGCTTTCACTTGTTGCAAAGCCTGGCTACCTTGTACCAAATCTTGCATGATAGCGATTCCCTTTTGTTGCACGTCTGCCAAAAATTCAGGCGTTAATGACTGAAGAACCGCATACGCACTCGCCATAACAACTGGATTACCGCCAAAGGTTGTCCCGTGTGACCCTGGTTGAAAGACTGTGCCTAATTTTGCTTGACCAATCATTGCCCCTACAGGTAATCCATTGGCCAAAGCTTTGGCCACCGTGACAATATCAGGCACAATATCAAACTGTTCGTAGGCATATAGTGACCCCGTACGCCCCATCCCCGACTGCACTTCATCCACAATAACCAGTACGCCTAAGCGCTGCGCCTTATTAACCAAGCGCTGTACCCACGAACGGTCAGCCACGTGAATGCCGCCTTCGCCTTGCACAACTTCCAAAATAACAGCTGCAAAGGTATCATCCAGTTGGTCAATCGCCGCTTGTTGATTAAACGGCACCGTGACCACGTCCTGATCAACCCCGTAGCCAGCTTGATAGGCCGTGACCGGTGTCAATGACAAGGCACCATACGTCCGGCCGTGGAACGCTTGCGCGAAATTCATAATTTTATGTTTGCCTGTGTAACGGCGTGCCAATTTTAAAGCGGCTTCGTTTGCCTCGGCCCCTGAATTAGCAAAAAACACTAACCGATCCGTTCCTTGTGTTAACACCCCCGCGACTCGTTCTTGCAGGGTACTTTTGTACAAATTTGACGTATGCCAGATGGCTTTAATTTGCTTTTCAACCGCTGATTGCACCGCCCGTGGATGATAACCAAGATTCATTACACCGATGCCCGCTCCAAAATCTAAATATTCATTTCCTAGCGCATCAACGACATAGGCATCATGCCCATCAACCAGTTCTATATCTGAACGGGCATAGGTTTCAAATAAATGACTCATTCTAGGTCCCCCAATACTAATTTTGTACCAACTTGAAAATCACGGCCCATTTGAATCTTTTGCACCCCTACCTGCATCGCCATAAATGCGGCCTGTAATTTAATAAACATTCCCCCAGTCACAACTTCTTGTGACATTAATGATGCCGCCACTGTAGGTGAAAGTTCGGTCATAACTTGCTGATTTTGATCAAGTACACCGGCCACATCCGTCAGAAAATACAATGTGTCCGCCTTGAAATGGCGTGCGACCGCCAATGCAATTTCGTCGGCATTCACATTCAGTAACTCACCTTGATCCGATGATACCAGTGGTCCAATCACATATAACTGCCCCGCCATTAGCGTCGTCGTAATGCTGTCGATTTCACCAACTGCCCCAAATTTTCCGGCGTCCTTTATCCTTGCAACAACACCATCGGTTAACAGAGTTGGACTTAAATGCGCTTGTCCCAAGACATGGTGTAGCATTGGCCAAACCTGTGTTTGCACAACATTCACCATGACTTTTAACGTCGCCTCATCGGTGTAGCGTAAGCCGGCTACTTTTTTAACTGGTAATTTTGCGACCGCCAATGCTTCATCAACCATCGGACCGGCACCGTGTACCAACACAACCGTTTCATTCTCAGCCAGCCACGTTTGCAACTGCTTTAAAACGTTAATATCTATATTTTTTAAGGCATTTCCGCCAATTTTAACTACCTTCATATTTTATGTGTGATAAGCTGCATTGATATGCACATACTCATAGGTCAAATCACTTCCCCACGCCTGACCTTGTTCTGTTCCAAGACCTAAATCTACTGTAATCACAATGGTATCCCGTTGCATCGCTTGCGTTGCTGCGCCTTCATCAGCAACTACATTACCCCCAGCGATAATCGGCACCTGATTAATCGCAATCGACAGTTGATCAGCCTCGAACACTTCACCAACATTACCAATGGCATCAATAATGCGCCCCCAATTTGGATCCGCGCCAAATACGGCCGTTTTCACCAAGTTAGAACCCACAATACTTTTAGCAACTCGTTGGGCACTTGCTGAATGACGTGCACCAATGACGCGGACATCAATTAACCGTGTCGCACCTTCACCATCGCTGGCAATTGCGATGGCTAATGTCTTGAGCACTTGATGCAAGTCTGCTTTAAATGCCTCATATTTGGCCGTGCCAGCTTTAATTTCGGCCTGCCAATCATCGCCGTTGGCCAACACTAGTACTGTGTCATTCGTTGACGTATCGCCATCAATGGTAATTTGATTAAAAGTGACATCCACTAATTCACGTAACAATTGCTGTAGCAAACCTTGCTTAATCGTGACATCGGTTGCGATAAACCCAAGCATCGTCCCCATATTCGGATGAATCATACCCGAGCCTTTCGCCACACCACTAATTTGATAGTCTGCTTGCGTAACTTGCGCCGTTTTTGTTGTGGTATCGGTCGTTAACATCGCCTTCGCGAGATTCAAAGGGTCACTTGCTTGGAGCTGTTCAACACCACGACGGATTTTCTCCATCGGCAACTGCTCACCGATAATCCCCGTTGATACAACTAGTACCTCTGCCGGTGTTGTGTGTAATTTATTCGCCACTAGCTTTTGCGTTTCATACGCATTTGCCAAACCGGTCGCTCCCGTAAAGGCATTCGCGTTCGCAGAATTAACAAAAATTGCATGGACCGGTTGATTACGCCGAAGGACTTGTTGATCGATTTGAACCGGGGCTGCTGGGAATGTATTTCGCGTAAATACCCCTGCTACCTGAGCCGGCTTCGTCGAAACTAGCCAGCCAAGATCTGGTTTGGTGGGATTACGACGTAACTGACCATGAATCCCATCACTATAAAAATTTTTAGGCCAACTAAATACCATAACTACCTCCTAAATCATGAGCGGTAATTGGACCAACCCCGCCGTTTCAGCAAAGCCAAAGTATTGATTGAAATTTTGAACCGCTTGCCCAGCGGCCCCTTTCATCAAATTGTCAATCACGCTCACAATTGTCACGATATGTGTCACCGGATTGTACGACCAACCGATGGCGGTCATATTGCTACCCACAACTAGCCGTAAATCCGGCATATTATTCGCCAAGATTTTTACAAACGGTTTGTCCATATAAGTCGCTTGAAATGCGGAAGCGATAATTGCATCTACATCCGCACTGTCAGCTGTAACCTTCGCATATATGGTTGCCATCAATCCTCGCTTAACTGGCAAAAGCCCCGTTGAAAATTGGATAGGGCCCATATCCGGTGCCCATTGCTTAAGTTGTTGCATAATTTCCGGAATATGCTGATGTTGATTAAGCTTGTATAGCGAAAAATTCTCATCCACATCAACATAGTGGGTGGCTTGACTCAATTTTTTACCCGCTCCGGTCACACCAGACTTGGCATCGACAATAACCGAATCTAAATCAATCAGGCGTTCTTGCACCAGTGGCGCTAATCCCATTAAAGTAGCCGTGGCATAGCAACCAGGGTTGGCAATATAATCTGTTGTCGTTGCCGTAAATTCAGATAATCCATACGTTGCATGAGATAATGTTTCACGTGAAACTTCAGCATCTCGGTGATACCATTTTTGATACGTCTTTGGATCCTGCAGTCGCAAATCCCCGGACAGATCAATAATCGGGAAATGATTTGCTATAAACGTTTCTGCCAGTTCACCCGTAACGCCTGCGGGTGTCGCAAAAAACGCAGCGTCGTTATCTGCCATAATTTGCTCTACATCAAAAGACATCACCCGCACTGGCTGTTTAGTCTGCCAATCAAATTGTTGCGCCACGGCTTCTAAATCCGCCTGTGTTGTATAAATATTAATTTCCGTGACATTCGGATGCTGACTAAGCAACTGCCACAAAACAGTCCCGCTGTATCCTGTCACACCAACAATTGCTACCTTCATTACTCATTCCCCTAATTGCTCTTGATAAAATTTAATTTGGTTACTAACCTCCGTAACGGCTGTCCCACCAACCGATGTCCGGCGTTCAACAGCCGTCATCGGTTGCAAGATTTGGTACACATCATCTGTAATCAACTCACTCGCTTTTTGCAACTCCGTCAACGGCATATCCTGCAAATTAACCTGTGTTTTAATGCCTTGGAGTACCAACTGGCCAACGATAGCGTGTGCTTCACGAAACGCTAATCCTTTATTAGCCAGATAGTCGGCTAATTCAGTTGCATTCGAAAAATCATTATGCGTGCTCTCTGACATCACATCACGATTAACCTGAAGGGTTGCAAACATACCGTCAAATACAAATAACGCATCCATAATCGTGGTATAGGTCTCAAATACGCCCTGCTTATCTTCTTGCATATCTTTGTTATAGGCTAACGGCAAGCCCTTCATGACTGTCATCAACCCCATTAAATCGCCGTAAACACGACCTGTCTTTCCACGTGTTAATTCTGCAAAGTCAGCATTTTTCTTCTGCGGCATAATTGATGAACCAGTCGCATAGGCATCACTTAACGTGACAAATCCAAATTCGTAGCTCGACCATAAAATCAATTCTTCGCTTAATCGGGATAGGTGCATCATCAAAATGGCGGCTGACTGCAAAAATTCAATTGCAAAATCACGATCACTGACCGCATCCATCGCATTGTGGTAGACATCATCAAACCCCAGTAGGTCAGCCGTCATCGTTCGATCGATTGCAAACGTTGTACCTGCTAAAGCAGCAGCACCTAATGGCGATACTTTAGTGTGCTTCATATTAAACTCAAACCGCTCAACATCTCGTGTTAGCATCCCAACATAAGCTAATAAGTGGAAGCCAAACGTCACCGGTTGCGCATGTTGCAAGTGCGTGTAACCCGGCATGAGCGTTGCTTGGTTATCCGTGGCCACTTGCAATAATGTTTTTTGAAACTGCTTAATCGCTTCGATGATATTAGGTAGTCGATTGGCAACCCAGAGATGAAAATCAGTCGCTACCTGATCATTTCGTGATCTCGCCGTATGCAGTTTCCCCGCAACGGGCCCAATTTTTTCAGTTAACAACACCTCAACATTCATATGTACGTCTTCCTGCGCAACCTGCAGTGTTGCCGCACCTGACTCAAAGTCGGCACGCACCGCTTGCAACCCGGCCACGATTTCGGCGGATTCCTCCGGTGTAATAATTGCCTGCTGTCCCAGCATTTGTGCGTGCGCAATCGATGCTTGAATATCCTCAGCAATCATGTATTGATCTGCCGCAATTGAAGCACCATACGCTTGTACCCGGTCGGATCCAGTTTCCGTAAATCGACCGCCCCATAATTTATCAGTCATGTTGCTCACCCTGTTCAGAATGAACATGATTAACCTGTTCAAACACGGTGTTACCAAGGGTCCACAATTTGATAAATCCAACTGCGGCAGCTTGATCGAATGATGAACTTGCCGTATACGTCGCCAAATTTTCATCATAGAGTGAATTTTTAGCTGACTGACGCGCCACAGCAATTGCAGCACCCTTGAATAACTTCATCTTCACGTCACCGTTTACAACTTGCTGCGTCACCTTGATAAACGCTTGCAGCGCATCAAACAAAGGCGACACCCACTTGGCATCGTAGACTAAGTTCGCTAAGTGTTCGGCCACAATTGGCTTAAAATGTGCAACATCTCGCTCCAACGTCAAGTCTTCCAAATCCTTGTGGGCCGTCATCAAAACAGTGGCGGCTGGCACCTCATAAATTTCACGTGACTTAATACCGACTAATCGATTTTCAATATGATCAACACGGCCAATCCCGTGCGCGCCAGCCAACACGTTTAACTTTTCAATGATGGTTGTTAATGACATTGATTCACCATCCAAGGCAACCGGCAAACCGGCTTCGAAACTAATCGTGACAAAATCAGCAACGTCCGGTGTATCTGCAATTGCGGTGGTCAACTCATACGCCTCTTCAGGCGCCTCATGCCACGGATTTTCTAGAATCCCTGCTTCAATTGCGCGCCCCCAAATATTTTCATCAATTGAGTATGGTGACTCCTCACCTACTGGGATTGGTACATGATGCGCATCCGCATAGGCAATCTCTTCTTCACGTGACCATTGAAAGTCTCGAATTGGTGCTTCAATTTTCAAATCAGGGTCAAAGGCATGAATTGCAGCCTCAAAACGAACTTGATCATTACCGTGACCCGTCGAACCATGCGCAATTGTTGTCGCACCAATCTTATGTGCAATTTCGACTAACTTCTTAATAATCAACGGCCGCGACAATGCCGAAACTAATGGATACTCACCCTCATATAACAAATTCCCTTGAATAACTGGCGCCACATAATCTGTCGCAAATTCTTCTTTAGCATCCAACAAGATCGACGCTTCGGCACCCACTTGTAATGCCTTAGCTTTGATGAAATCCAAGTCTTTACCATGTTGACCAACATCCAACACAACTGCCGTTACGGCATATCCTTTTTCCTTAAGCCATGGAATGGCCACCGAAGTATCTAACCCGCCTGAATAAGCTAAAACCAACTTTTCTTGCATATTTATTCCCCTTTTTGAATATTTGACTATTCGTCAATTGTAACTATTTATTCAAAAATAGCAAGATTAATTGTATTTTTATTCTAAATAAATTCAATAAATCATGATAAAAGTCACATTTAATCGGTCGTTTTATTGCTTTAATAAATACAAAATCAATATTAATCAGATTTAAAAACATTCAGATTGGTCATTTTTATGCTTTTATTCAATTTTTTACATATTTTTCAAACTCACCATTCATTTTTGTATATTCCAGAAAACCAGTCCTGTGCATAAATGAATTAAACATCTGTTTTTAACAAAAAAATCCGCGGAGTCATCTCCGCGGATTTTGATTTTTAAATTGTCATTAATTAGTTTTCAGGCGTTGTCGGCACCTTGATATCGCCAGAAATAATCTTTTCCTTAGCAGTCTCAACAGCCTTCTTCTCGTCTGCATTCAAGTTCTTCGTGACAACACCGACGCCGCCTTCCTTCAAGCCGTAGTAAACAGTCTTGCCACCAGGGAACTTATCCTTTTGCGCTGATTCCGTGATCAATTGCACACCACGACCAACACCCGTCAATGATGATGTCAACGTCAAGTTAGCTGACTTGCCATCCTTTGACTTGTAGTCACCCATGTTTGTTTGGTCCATGTCGACACCGATGACCCAAACCTTATCCTTTGAATCCGCAGCCAACGTTGCGTCTTGGTCCTTCGCAGCTTGGAAGACACCATTTCCAACACCACCAGCGGCTTGGAAAATAATGTGCTCACCTTGCGCCATCTTGGCCTTAGCAATTGTTTGTCCCTTGGCTGGGTCTGAGAACGTACCTGCATACGTTGCATCGACCTTCATATTAGGATCAACTGACTTCACACCGGCTTGGTAACCAGCCAAGAATGATTCAATCACTTGGTTCTTCATACCACCAACGAACCCAACCGTATCGTCACCGATTTCCTTGGCCTTTGTCGCAGCGGCGATACCAACCAAGTATGATGATTGCTCTGAGTGGAACATGACTGATGCAACGTTCTTGTACTTCTTATCCGCAATTTCATCAACCAACACGAACTTCGTGTCAGGATACTTCTTAGAAACGGTTTGGACTGAATCCTTAAACGTGTTTCCAATAGCTGAAACGACATTGTACTTAGCAGTAGCAGCTTGCGTCAATTGCGTATCGTAATCAGCGACCGTCTTAGGTTGGAAGTAGTTGTAACCATTTTGTCCCTTAGACAAGTTGTTAGCCTTACCCCACTTCTCCAAGCCTTCCCAAGCGCTTTGGTTGAAGCCCTTGTCATTTACACCGTTTGTGTCTGAAACAACCGCTGCGGTGAATTTATCGTTTGATCCGCCCTTGCTACCTGACGTTGCGGCATACGCAATCCCTGCAACGACAACAACCGCTGCACCACCAATAATCAATGTCCGACGTGAAACCATTTTTCCTAATACCTCCAAAGTATAAAATCCCTCGACCCGACCACTCTTTTTGCCTTGAAAATTACCAGCTCAGAGTCCAAATAAAAATGTAATTTTTACTACTATAAGGTTCTATTTAAGATAATGCAAGGGGTCAGTTCATTACATTTTTCATGGTTTTCGAATTATTAAAAACGATTAACCTAATAACAACTGTATTCAAGGCCCCAAAATAAGTATATTTCGTAAATGTCTTATTTTTAGTAACTATATTTATGAGAGAAATGTAATATGTGAACAAATTACGAACATTTTTAAAACCCACCATTGATTATTATCGTGAAGTACGTATAATTAGAAACAACAATTTTATGGGGGATATCATGGCAAACACAGAAACGCACGATAGCATTTTGGTGTTGGACTTCGGTTCACAATATAACCAGCTCATTTCACGACGCATTCGCGAATTGGGTGTTTATTCTGAATTAAAGCCACACACAATGACGGCCGCTGAAATTAAGGCACTTAATCCAAAGGGACTCATCTTTTCAGGTGGGCCTAACTCGGTCTATGAAGACGGTGCGTTCACGATTGATCCAGAAGTGTTCAATTTGGACATTCCAATCCTTGGCGTTTGCTACGGTATGCAATTGATGGCACATGTATTGCCTGGCGGAAAAGTTGCGCCGGCAAATGATTCATCAGAATACGGCGAGACTGAAATGGATGTGACAGCTGACAACACCGTTTTGTTCGGTGGCACACCAGAAACGCAAACCGTTTTGATGTCACACGGTGATTACGTCGAGCAAGTTCCTGACGGCTTTAAGGCGGTTGCAACCTCTGACAGCACACCAATCGCGGCCATGGAAGATACGTACCACAACTTCTATGGGGTGCAATTCCACGCCGAAGTGCAACACACTGAATACGGCATGCAAATCTTGGAAAACTTCGTTGATAAGGCGGTTCGTGCAGAACGCAACTGGTCAATGGATGATTTCATTGACGAGCAAATCACGAAGATTCGCGAAACCGTTGGTGATAAGAAGGTCTTGCTTGGTCTGTCTGGTGGGGTGGATTCATCAGTTGTCGGCGTTTTGTTGCAACGTGCCATCGGTGATCAATTGACGTCAATTTTCGTTGATCATGGTTTGCTACGTAAAAATGAAGCAGATGAAGTGATGGCTGCTTTGGGTGGCAAGTTCGGCCTGAACATCATCAAGGTCGATGCGCAAGAGCGTTTCTTGACGAAGTTGGCCGGGGTCACTGATCCTGAGCAAAAGCGTAAGATTATCGGAAACGAATTCATTCGCGTCTTTGACGAAGAAGCCGCTAAGCTTGATGGCATCGATTTCTTGGCACAAGGCACGTTGTACACTGACGTGATTGAATCAGGAACTGATACCGCGCAAACAATCAAGTCACACCACAACGTCGGCGGTTTGCCAGAAGACATGCAATTCCAATTGATTGAACCCCTTAACACACTCTTCAAGGATGAAGTGCGTGCATTGGGTGAAAAGTTGGGTATGCCCCACGAACTTGTTTGGCGCCAACCTTTCCCTGGTCCCGGCTTAGGGATTCGTGTTTTGGGCGACATTACTGAAGCAAAGCTCGAAATTGTGCGCGAATCTGATGCAATCTTGCGTGAAGAAATCGCTAAGCATGGTTTGGATAGCGAAGTTTGGCAATACTTCACTGTCTTGACGGGAGTCCGTTCAGTTGGTGTCATGGGTGACGGTCGTACGTACGACTATACGATTGCCATTCGTGCCATCACGTCTGTTGATGGGATGACAGCCGACTTTGCTAAGTTGCCATGGGATATCTTGGAAGAGATTTCTCGTCGCATCGTCAATGAAGTCGACCACATTAACCGCGTCGTGTACGATATCACGGCTAAGCCACCTGCAACTGTTGAGTGGGAATAATATTTAATATCTAAACGAATAAACCGCCCTGGAATAAGCAAATTCCAGGGCGGTTTTTGTGTCTCTATTCAAAACTTTATTCCCAAATAAAAAATCACATCACTGAGCACACTTACTTTTATGATACGTTTATCTAGTATTGTAAATAAAATACACAATAATATAGAAAAGAGAGCCATTATGATCACTGAAATCGTCGGCACCCGGTTATTGACGTTACGCCAACAACGCCAATTAACCCTGCAGGAAGTTAGTACACTAACGGGTGTCAGCACCGCTTCTCTGAATAACATAGAGCGCCACACCACTTCGCCTTCCATCGATACACTCTGGAAGATTTCTAGTGGTCTAGCTGTGCCCATTAACTACTTTTTTGCGACCGATCCAGTCGACTTTGAACTAGCTAAGCCCGCGGATTTCCACAATATTGCTAGTGATGATGCGGGTGTCGTGGTCCAATCGGTCTTTAACACGATTGCCTCGAATAACTTTGAAGTCTTTGATTTGTCACTGGCCAGCCAGTCGGCGCGACAATCTGCCGCCCACGTACCAGGGACGGTGGAAGTATTAATTGTAAAAACCGGCACCTTAACAATGCGGGTCAATGGACAAAACTTTCAAATTCCAGCTGGCACCATGGCCAAGTTTAACGGCGCGTTTGCGCATGAATATCGGAATGACACCATGACAGACACCAGTTTTGTCAGTCTCATGATTTATAATCGCTAGGAGTATTTATGGCCATAAAATCTGTTTTACTCGGCATTCTTGCCGCTTTATTTTTCTCGTTGACCTTTCTCTTAAATGAAATCAATTTGCATGCGGCTGGTGACTGGGTCTGGGTGTCCACCCTCCGTTACCTATGGATGTTACCGATGATTGCCATGTTAGCTTATGTCCCCCAGATGAAGGCAAATTTCCGCAAAGTGTGGCGGGCCATCAAAGACGCGCCGTTCTATTGGTTACTCTGGAGTAACGTGTGTTTCGTCTTGTTTTACGTTCCGCTCACCTGGGCTGCCCAATTCCTCCCCGGTTGGCTAGTGTCTAGCTTATGGCAACTCACCATCATCTTCGGTGTGCTCACAACACCATTAATGAAGGTCACTGATAGTTCTGGTGTGTCACATCGTTTGCAGATACCGCGAACCAAACTGAAATGGATGATTATTATCGTCGTTGGAATTGCCATGACCACGATTCAAACAACCGGATTTGCTGGCTTTAATCATAAATTTTGGTTTGCCGTCATCGCAATTCTAATCGCAGCCATCTGTTATCCACTGGGGAACCGCCAAATCGGCGTTCGTTACCCCGATTTCAACGGGTTGGAAAAAGTTTTTGGGATGTTGATTGCGACATACCCAACTTTCATTTTGTTGGCAATCATTGGTTATTTGCGATCAGGATTACCAAACCATACAACGCTCTTAAGCACATTCACAGTTGCTCTGTCTTCCGGCGTTATTGCGACGGTGCTATTCTTCCACGCAACCGCCATGGCAGCTCGGAACATGGAAGTGTTGGCAACTGTTGAAGCCACCCAATCATTTGAGGTGATTTTCACGGTATTGCTGGGCGTCCTATTTTTAAACCATGCGTTACCGACACATATTCAATTGTTGGGTTTGCTCGTTATGATTTTTGGCATTGTTGGGATTAACCTGACTCGTAAAAGACGTTATTAATCGTGAAAAGGCCACCGCGCAGTGCGATGGCCTTTTTAACTATATTTAAGCGGCTGTTTGTTTAGCTGGCTTGTAAATTGATGTCACCATCAAAACCACGCCAATAATGCCCAACCACACCAAACTTTGGGTGTTGCCATTCCAAAATGACGTATTGTAGTACACAATTCCCCGCATACCGTCTAACAAGAAACGCATTGGCAACCATGGCATAACATACGCTGAATAAAAATGGGTCAGCATCTCAGGCGCTAATGTCATCAAAGGTGCCGCGAACAACATAAGCAGGGCAAACAACGGCACTGCTACAAGACCTAACCATGACATCACCCCTAACATCAACAATTGGAAGGCAAACGATGCAACTGCTGCATACAATGCAACCGTCGTGAAATTATCGTAGTTATAATCCAAAATAACATGTGCAAATTCAGTTGTTGCGAATCCCGCAGCCAATGCAACAACCCCCATCACAACTAGTTCAATTCCTTTATTCAACCATGCCTGCTTCTTGGTAACGTGCGCTAATCCCTTTTGGGCATACGTCAACATAACAGCCCCCAACAAGGCACCCATCCAAATTGGTTGGAAGAACGCCATACTAGCAGTAGCCTTGTTCGTTGTCGTGTGTACAATTTTTGTCGTTACAGTGACAGGTTGCAACAAATTTTGTGCCACATTAGCTGAAACTGGTAAATTCAAAATCTGCATCTTGCGCAATGCTTGATCGCCCATTGCTACACCAACTTTACTGGTCATCAGCGTTAGTGCATTCTGAACGCCCGCTGCAGCTGTCGCGTTTTTTGCCTGATTAATAATTACCTGCATTTCAGGATGCGTTGGGTTTGTTGTCGTTAAAGACATTGTGTCTTGCGCAAATCCTGCCTTAATAACCAAGGCACCATAATACTTTTGCTTATCCATCGCCCGCATCACGGCCGTTTTATTTTTTTCAACTGACCACTTAATTGTCGTTGGATTTTTTCCACCAGTTGATGTGACGCTAGTTAGTTGTTTAACGATTGCTTGACTAGCATCTGATTGATCAGCATCTACAATTGCAATTGGTAAATCTTTAGGTGCGGTGTGCGTGCTCGGAATTTGAGCAACAATGAGCAGTAATCCCATCACCAATGCAACAATCAATGATATAACATGAAATTTATTCTTGAACATATCTCTCACCCTCGGTTTATAATTTCAAATAATGCATTCAAAATGCAACACGTTGTTGCTTAAGAACACTGAGTAGTATATGCTTACTATCAATCATTAAACAGAGACAACAATCAACGTTACGTTGCATTTGCGACACCGTGTTCAAAATTGTTGCAAATTGGAGCTGCTATCATGTACGAGCATAAAATTAATCAGACCCGCCAACAGATTTTGGACGCATTTGTGACCTTGGTTAAGGAAAAAGATGTCTCCAAAATCACAATTAACGATATTACAACAATCGCCAAAATAAACCGTGGTACTTTTTATCGTCATTTTGACGATAAGTTTGATTTAATCGAAAAAACGGAAACAACCATTTTTAATGCCGTCGAAAAATCACTTCAAGACAATATTCTAAATGGCCAAATTAAATCTATCACTCAGGCTGAATTTGGTAACTATCGCCTCGAACTTTTAGGCATTTTAAAAGACAATGCTGACTTTATCAGCGCCATGCTGAGCAAGAACGGTGATTTAACCTTTGAATCAAAACTCATTGCCCAAATGCGCGACTTTTCAATGATTGGCTTATCCGCCCTCGGCATCGATTTTAACAGCATGCCCGCTAGTCGTGAACTTACCATGCAATTTATGGCTAACGGTTTGATTGGTGTTGTCCGACATTGGTTAGCTAACGATGATATCTCAATTGAAACCGTCGCCCAAACAATGGATGCCATCATGTCGAACGGCATTATTGCATCCTTTGGTTTTGAAGCCAAAGGATAATTTGTATAAAACCTAGGCCACGCAAATGCGATGGCCTTTTTCATTACAAACAAAAACACGCCATAAACATGGCGTGTTTCATACTATGAAATCTGAGAAGATAGTATCTGCGTTTTTGAGATTGTTGAGATTGTGAAGTATTAAGTCGTACTACCTTCTCATTTGCGGTTGCCCGCAATGATGTTAAACGGGTTCGCACCGTTTAACACCGACAAGCTTAAGCCTCCTGATTTAGCTCAAGTAACAAACGATAAATCGCACCATACAGATTAGCATCATTACCAAATTTACCGGGCACGATATCGACATGACTAATCATGCGATTAATATATGGATTTCCTTGATAAAACGCCTCGTACGCTTCACGAATGGTTGCCGTCACAATCGGTTGGGCTGAAATACCACCACCGATCACGACCCGTTCAATATCAACCGTTGCTTGCAAATTTTGAATCTGTAGCGCGATTGTTCGCGCGTATTGATTAAAAATGCGCTTAGCTTGCGGATAACCAGCATTGATGAACTCAAATACTTTTTCTCCATCATGGACATCCGGCAATTCCAATTCGGTCGCAATTTCCTTAATCATCTCAACCGCCGACCCTGTAAAACCAAACCGCGATTCACGATCCGTCGTAATTTTATGGTAAATAAATGATAATTCACCAGCTTCATAATGAGCACCATAGTGTAACTGACCGTCAATTACAAAACCACCGCCAACACCCGTGCCAAGGACCAGCGCTAAACCATTCGCGACCCCTTTTAACTCACCTACCCAAAGTTCAGCAAGTGCAGCGGCTTTCCCATCATTTTCAATAGCTAACGGTAAATCTAATTGCAACGCCGTCTTTAAGTCGACGCCGTCTAAAAACGACCACATCACCCCGGCATGAATGGTACCCGTGTCATGATTAACACGCACCGGCAAGCTAATGCCAACACCCCGAATATCGTCATGATACAATGCAATAATCGCCTGCAATTGCGCAACAAAAGTCTTTAGATCTCGACGATTTGTTGGTTGATTACCACGTTCAACCAATTCTCCACTATGATTAACTAAACCATATTTAACTTTGGTACCACCAACATCGATGGCCAAATAATGATTTTCCATTTTTATCCCTTTCATTCATGAGCTGTCTCACCCAATTTATTGGCATGACGCCCAGGGCGAATTGTGGCCTTCATAAAGGCCACAATGGCTAATAGCAATAACATAAAGCTAATAATCACATAATTAGCAATTTCACTTGTTTGATTAAACCAACCGTTCAGTGTCTTAAGCACATATGGGCTTGCCGACACACCAACATTGATTCCCACCAACATCATTGTTGATCCTAATGTCTGTGAGACCGCATTTGTCTCAGCTGCTAAATTACTAAAGATTCCTGGCATAACCATACCAAACGCAAATCCGTAACCTGCAACGGCTACCGCTGACAAGATGAGCGACTGACTCTGTATCAAGATGAACACCATCGTCATCGCTAATGTTGCGCCAATCGCAATCGAGTAGCGCCCTAACAAACGCTTAATCTTTCCAAACAACAATGATGACAAAAATTGGAATGCTGTCACAAGTCCCGTGACAAAACTGGCATCAGCAGCTGTTCCGTAACCGCGTTCGGCAAATACCGGCGCCATTTTAACCGTGATGCCAAAATATGCCGTAAACCAAAAGAATGCAAATACTGCTGAAAAAATCATCGCCCCATTTATGCGGACATGACCACTCGCAGTAACATGTTCTTCCTCAACCACTGGCGTATTATCAGGTACTAACAAGCCAAACAAGACCAATGGAATTGCCCCAAGCGCGTACACACCAAACGCAGCGTGCCAACCACCGCCCATTAGGAATCCCACGACCCACGTCAGCAAAGTTGTCACCATTGCAGCCGACGCATCTCGATAACCAATCAAAGCGTCACGCTCATGGCCCGTGTAATACATCGAAATCAATGAGAACGATAACGAATTAAATAATCCGACCCCGGCGCCAAATAGGAACCGACTAGCTAGCATAATCGTATAATTCTCGGTAACCATCGGTGTAATACCCGCAATTACCGAAACCAATAACCCTAGAACAACGGTGCGCTTATTTCCCATTAATCTTGTTACAAGCGGTGACAACAAAACAAATATCAAAATACCCAAGCTCGACACAGACATCAATAATTCAATGTCCGTTTGCGAGTGACCAGCCAAAGTTTGATGAATCAGTGGCACGGTTACCTGGACGGCCGCTGCCGCATTCGTTAGCGTTGCAATCGATAGCAACGCTACCTTAAACCAAAAACTATGTTTATTCATATAATCATCACTCCCCAAATTAATCCCTATTCTACATATGTCGACCAACACTAACCAACGTCAGCACGGCCAACATAATCATGAAAACGTTATATAAAATGGCCAACATTTTACTAGAAAGCCGTTGACTCAACGTTGTACCAATATAACCACCGATAATCGCCACAATCGCAAGCCATGGCACAAGGCCTAAGTCATACCGACTATAATCATTCGCAATCACAATGGTGTATATTTTTGAAATCTGTGAGAAAAAGATACTTGCAATTGAATAAATTGCTGCATCACGTAATGTGAAGCCAAAACAAATTACCAGTAGCGAGACGTTCAGCGGACCTCCACCGATGGCCAAAAAGATTGATATTGCACCTAAAAACAGCCCTAAGCCAAACGATGCCAACCAGTGTGGCTTTTCTACCCGCTGACGTTGTGGCATCGCGCGCGTATAGATAATCAAAAAGATTAACGTTAGAAATAATATAATCGACTGGGTTAACTGCACTTTATTTTCAGGAAAATAGCGTAGTAACACCGTCAACAAGCTATTCCCTATATAGCCACCGACTAATGATCCCACTGAGATTTCAAGCAACATTGGCAAGTCATACTTAAAGCCCGATTTAATTTGCTTAGCAATCGATACTAAACACATCGTAAATACGACAACGGTTGTATAAAAGCTAATAACTTGTACCGAATCTGGCGAGAACAAATCCGTCATTGCTTTTAATACAATGCCCCCACCAATCCCGGCCAACGCCCCAATGACCGTTGCAATAAATGTCGCAATAACATACAAAATATTCAGCATAAATGCCTCATTCTTCCGTCAAACTACGGCCGTTCGTTGCAATAACGCGTTGATACCAACCAAAAGAATCCTTCTTTTCACGCCGATAAGTGCCGTTACCGTGATTATCCACGTCAACATAGATGAAGCCATAACGCTTGTCCATCGAACCACTACTTGCCGCAATCAAATCAATTGGCCCCCAAGCGGTATATCCCATTACATCAACGCCATCCAATTCGATTGCCTTTTCGACTTCAAGCAAATGTTGTTTGAGATAATCGATGCGATAATCGTCATGAATCTGTCCATTGGCATCCTTTTCGTCATAAGCACCTAATCCATTTTCAACAATCATAACCGGCTTCTCATAGCGGTAATACAATGTATTCAAAGCGAAACGCAGCCCCTGCGGATTGATGCCCCAACCCCAGTCTGACTTTTTCAAATACGGATTGGTATAACCGGTCTCTAACCCATTCAACCCCTTTAAGATTCCTTGTGTCTTCTGACCAGTCACGTGGGTCAAGTAATAGCTAAACGACACAAAATCTACGGTTCCCGCCGCCAAAATCTCTTTATCACCGGGGTGTTCTGGCAGCACAATATGCTTACGTTCAAATTCTTTTAACTTGTAATTTGGGTATTTACCACGAACCTGGACATCCGCATAAAACATCATGAGTTTTTGAAAATCCTCAGTTCCTTGTACGTCTGCCGGATCAGGGCTATTAGGGTATGAAAAATGCCCGTTATACATCATGCCGACTTTATTCTCGGCATTTAATTCATGCGCTAACTTAACAACTTTCGCGCTCGCCAAAAATTGATGATATGCCGCTTGCATCTTATCGTTCTCACTGGCATCTAAGCTAATACCACCAGCGTTCCAAGGCATCGTCGACATATTATTAATTTCGTTAAACGTTAGCCAGTACCGCACACGCCCATCGAAATGACGCAATATCGTCTCCGCATAACGGACAAACAAATCAACCACTTCACGCCCTTGCCAAAATCCGTATTTTTCTAATCCCATCGGGGTATCAAAATGTTGAATCGTAACCAGGGGTTCAATACCATACGACAAACACAAGTCCACAATTTTATCGTAAAAGTCCAATCCTTTCTGATTTGGTTTGGCATCATCCCCATTCGGAAAGACACGCGTCCAAGCCATTGAAAACCGGTAGACTTTAAAGCCCAGTTCAGCAAACAGGGCAATATCTTCTGCATAATGTTCATAATGTTTAATCGCATCGTGTGTTGGATAAAACTTATCTGAATCAATTGCATCAGTAATCTCACGAGGCGCGCTATTTTCAGCTAACGTCATCATGTCAGCTGTGCTAAGCCCTTTACCATCAACATCGTAAGCACCTTCAATCTGTTCAGCTGAAGTTGCACCACCCCAGAGGAAACCTGCTGGAAAAGCCATATGTATTTAATCTCCTTTTCTTGCTACTTCTAAGCAAGAAACAGTATAGCTAGCTAACCAAGCGCAATAATAGCTTTTCAAATCGACTTGTCAGACCGTTGCACACTCAAGTAAGAAAACGCTTACATACCATGCAACGCTATTGCGCAAAATAACACTTTCACATGAAAAAACGGGCCTACCAATTGCAGCCCGTTCCACTTTAAGATTGATCCTTGATAATTGGGTTTTCCGTAAACCGATAACGTTGGTACTCCCTCTCTATCTGCATTTTCGTTTCGTTTGCCTCAACATGCCGCGATAAATAACTGGCATACAAAATATCCAGCAGGTACGAAACAGACACATCGGTACTAAAATTACCAAAGTTTTGAATTAGGCGCTCACGTGTACTCATTGGCAACAAGATATCCGCATGCTCAGACAATGTGTTTTTCCCATAGGCCGTTAACGCAATCACCTGTAATTTCCGATTACCAATAATCGTCATTAATCGATGGATATCTTGTGTTTCTCCCGAGTAAGAAATCAATACAACAACATCATTTGCTACCGATTCTTGCAAATAAAAATCTACTAAATCCGTTCGTGATAATTGCGTAATTGGTCGACCTATCCGCAACATCTTATTCGCAAATATTTCTGCCAAGTGACGATGATCCCCAGCAGAATAGACATAAATATGTTGCGCATCACTTAGCTTTTTCGTTGCACTCTCAAGTTGTTGGTAATCTTGCAAAGAAAGCGTATCTGCTACGACTTCGGTATACAGTTGGCGAATATTATTAGCTACTGACCAAATACTATCGCTCGGCAAAAATGGCTGATTAACATCAATGTCTTGCACATTATGAGCTAGATACAAGCGTTCTGTTATCAATGCCTCTTTAAATTCAGGAAAGCCTGAAAATCCCAATCGCTGACAGAAACGTGTCACCGTCGAAGGGGACACGTAAAGATCATTCGCTAGCTGACGGGCCGTTAATTCTTTTATTTCCGATGTATCATTCAAAAAATAGTCAGATAACTGCTTTTCAACACTACTCATTGCTTCTTGGTTTTCCAACGACTCTTTAATTAACATGACCTTCTCCTGAAAACGCTTACTTTTAATACGACTTTACCACATTTCCTGAAAGTCGGAAATTGTGGTCCTTTCTTAATCAATCATTTTGGCAAGTGATTTTAGCATGAAACAAAATAATGAACAGACTGGTCTTTATTTTGTTTCGCTCTATAATTAGAACCATCAAGTAAAGGAGCATAACATGAACGAAAATAACTACACGCAACTCGTCACAGCATTTGCTGAGGCTAACGGCTTTACCTTCTATCAAGGCGCGCAAGCTAGTCCAGCCTTGATTCGTAATTGGGTAAATGGCACCCGCAAGATTCACTTCGTTTCTTACGGTAACGACAGTCAAACGGCTAGCTGGCATTTCATCAACGAGGGCTTTGAACACCCTGTTTCGCACCTTGGTACCGGCATTAATGAATTAACCGATTGGCTAAACAACGTCATCGCGCCGCAACTTCCTTAAACATATCAAAGTGATCTAACCGGTCACTTTCTGAAAAAATGTGATAAAATCACCTGACGTTTTAAATAACGATACATATTCAAAAACGGCTTCCGACAGATAATCGTCGGAAGCCGTTTTTACTTAGTTTTTGTGATTGTAAACATAAACGGTCAATGGTGCAAAGATTGCGACCACCAGCACGCCAGCCCCTAAGACAATCCAGGCTTGCATTGGCCAAGTTCCGTAGTTAAGCATCATGCGTGAAGCTTGAATAACATATGACACGGGATTGATGTTTACCAAAATTTGCATCGCATGTGGCAACGTCTTAACTGGCACAAACGCACTTGATAGGAACGTCAACAACAGCATCGTAATCAATGACACACTTTCCACCATCGTTGAACTCTTAGCTAACATGCCGTATAGCGCGAAAATCCAGCTCAACGCCCACCCTAAGAAGACATCTAGCACCACGACAACAATAACCCAGCCAAAACCAGCAGCAGGTCGCCACCCCATCAAGAAACCAGTCGTTAATGATGCAACGGCCGCAATGAACAAGCGCAAAATATCAGCGAATAGTTGTCCAGCTAATGGTGCGATATGTGCAATTGGTAATGACTTCAAGCGGTCATAAATACCTGAATTCAAATCATCGCTAATCTGGGTGCCTGATCCCGCTGCCGCTGAAATCAACGCCTGCATGAGAATACCAGGTACAATTGTTGGCAAATAAGCGTGCACGTTACCGGCAATCGCCCCACCAAATAAGAAACCAAACATCAGCATAAACATCACCGGTTGCACGATGACGTCCAAAAATTTATCTGGGTTGTGGAGCGTCTTCAATAAGTTACGATATGCCATCGTCGCAATATTTGCGAATACATTCGTCTTGTGTGGTTGTACATCCATCATGATTTTTGCCTCTTCTCTTAATTCTTGCCAACCGTCAATGCAAAGAACACGTCATCCATTGATGGCTGTTCAACTGACATGTTTGTCATCGTTACGCCCGCTGCCGTAATGGCTTGGAGGACCCCCGCAACGGTATTAATATCATCAACTGCCACTTCGACAATATTACGGGTTACTTGTGGCGTTGCCGGCAATGTTGCCGCCATCACACCACGCGCTTGTTCTGCTTGTGCGTCGTCTGCCACCTCAACGCGTAACTTAGCACCACCAACTTGCGCCTTCAATTCAGCCGGGGTCCCGATACTAACCAGCTTACCGTGGTCAATCACCGCAATGCGATCAGCCAACTCGTCCGCCTCTTCCAGGTATTGCGTCGTCAACACAATGGTTGAACCAGCCGCAACTAATTGTCGAATGGTATCCCACATCTGCGTACGCGTACGTGGGTCCAATCCAGTCGTTGGTTCATCTAGGAAAATTAAAGCGGGGCGTGTAATTAAACTAACTGCCAAATCCAAACGGCGACGCATCCCACCCGAAAAGTTTGAAATTGCTTTGTCAGCTGAATTTACTAGTGAAAATTCTTCCAGCAATTCAGCCGTCCGAGCTTTCGCTTCCTGGCGTGACAAGCCATTCAAGCGTGAGAAGATCATCAGGTTCTCACGAGCAGAAATATCTTCATCAACCGATGCATACTGGCCGGTTAAGCCAAATAATGAGCGTACCGTTTGTGATTCTGTCTTCACATCGTGACCAAAAATTTTAATGTCACCACTTGTTGGTTGAAGCAACGTTGTCATCATGCGCAACGTTGTCGTCTTACCGGCTCCGTTAGGTCCTAACAAGCCAAATACTTCCCCGCGCTTGATGTTAAATGATACGTCATCAACTGCCGTTTGTTGGCCAAACATCTTCGTTAATCCGTTAATTTCAACTGCATATTCTTCAGTCATGATAATGCCTTCTTGTTTTTAAAATTAATTATCAGGGTACCTGACGAAAATAATGATAAGGGTACCTGATTAAATTGTCAACAACTTTGTTCAGGTACCCTGACTATTTATCGTTTATTAAGCATTGAAAGCCTGTTATACTGGCTATAACAGAAAATAAAGGACGGCGAACATCATGGCTGATTTAATTGAAAAACACCAATTGGCGGCAAAATTATTTGAATTTACTTCATTGCAGCACTTAGCTGATGAACAAGTGGAGCGTCACTCGCCTGTTTTTCGTGGCCAAAACAAAGTCCTTGTCGCATTAAGCGAAGGTGATAATATTTCGCAAAAAGAGCTTGCGGAACGCCTTGAAATGAGCGTTCAATCAACCGCCGAATTTGTTACCAAGTTAGTTAAAAAGGATTTTGTCACGAAAACAAAATCACCAACTGATGGTCGCATTCAATTAATTAAATTAACTGAAAAAGGCCGGCGTGAAGCTGAAAAAAGCTTATTTTACATTCCTGAATACTTAGACTATCTTGACCCTGAGGATTGGACACAATTGGCAGCGATACTAGATAAAATGAACGATGGTATTCGTGATCATTTGAAGATTGATGGTATCCAAAACTTGGGTACTCGGATTATGTTGAGCCAGTTGGATCGTAAGACTGAAATTGATAATAATGAAAAATAGCAAAAACCGCGTTGGAAAATTATCCAACGCGGTTTTCTGTTTATAACTATATCTTATTAACTAATGGCCGAACTCTCGACAAAATGTCATATATACATTACATAAAGCAAACTATATGTTACACTTTTGTTAGTTATAAACGTAACGGAAGAGGAATGACCATGAATAACTCTGTACGTAAATACAGAACATTGAAGGGATTAACCCAAAAAGAGCTTGCCAACGCAATTGGCATAACGCGCCAAACAATCGCTCTGATTGAAAAAGGGACCTATAACCCTACTATGAAACTCGCAATCGCGATAGCAACCCAACTAGATACAGACTTAAATTCACTTTTTTGGAGGCAAGATACAGATGAAACCAACTACTGATGAGAGAATTATCCAGAAAGACAATGAAGTTGTTACGCGATCATTTGTATTTTTAGTTCTACTCCTTATGTTATTTCTATTGTCCGCTCATTTTTTTAAATCCGTACATGACAATCCTGAAATAACAATATTCACAATATTGATTGCGACATTGTTCTATGCATTAATTGACTTCTTTATTTCAAAAACCTTATTTGCTGATGTACAAGACACAAAGGATTTAAAAGCGAAGTTAAAATCACTGACATTCGATATCATCGTCTTCAATATTGTTTTAATCGGTCTATCTATGTCTCATGCAATCGATTTGAAGTTTAGTGGACTATTCCTTATCACACTTCTCGTAATGGATATCGTACTTTTTATATTAGGGTTTATCATTCTAAAACTATGGCTTGTTTTTACTGAGTAAACCACCACAAAATAAGGCGCAATTCTGTCACTTTGGAAAGAATTGCGCCTTTTTGACTACATTCAAAAAATTATTGTTTAATCTTACTTAGCATTTTCAATAGCCGCCAACACTTCTGCTATCGTACGTACCTTACCCAAACGAGGGAAAATAACTTCGACGGATGCATTGTGGCCTTGAGCTGTACGATCGGTCATTGCTTCTGGCACAAGGACCAAGTTATACCCATGTTGTGCCGCCTCACGGGCTGTTGTATCCACCCCGATTGACGTTGCAATTCCCGTCAAGATAATTGTATCGATACCCCGTCGACGCAACTGCACATCTAAATCTGTGCCATAAAATGCGCCCCAATTATGCTTGTTTACGACCGTTACATTAGTCGCCGTCTCATCAGCTGCAATATCCATTGCTAACCGTGTCGCTGCATCTGGTAATGGCGTTGCGACCTGATGTGGTGCATCTGTCACTGGATTCATACCTTCAGTACCATCATTCTTTACTCGCACAAGAACAATTTGGGCGGGCGTATTTTTCAACGCTGCCGCTAATTCATTGTTCCGTGCAATCACTGTTTCACCGTCATTAGGCGTCGTGACCCCGTTACGAATAATGCCATCTTGCACGTCAATTACGACCAATGCCGTACGCGCTAGATCAAAATCTAAAGCCATCTCACATACCTCTTCGTTCTTCGTATTAGTAATTTTCAGTGTATCACTTTACGAAGCGACATCACAAATGAAGATATTGTTTCACGTGAAACACACTAATAAGCAAACCAAACATAGCCTGGTTTCAAGATATGCTGATCACTTATTAATGTCTGGCCTTCATTCGGCACTTCAGAAATTACCAGATGATAAGCTACTGCTGGTTTATTCGTTGCGTACAGCGTTGGTAACATTAACTTAAATGTCCCCGACTTAATCTTAGCAACCATTTCGTCAAAATCATTATCTAACTCCCAGTCCGGCAACGTATGCTGCTGGCGCCCATCCGAGAATCGTAGGCCTTCTTCCAATAGAACAATGTCATTAATATCATCGATTGAAATATCCATTTCTAAGTCAGCTTGTAGCATTTGTTCAAGTTCTGATTTATTAGCTACAAAAACTTCAACTTCACTCGCCAACTGTTCATAATTTGAGTGACCCTTTAACGTTAATTTAGTTACAGCATCCATTGCTTAAATCTCCTTCTCTATTTCAACTAGTATCAAAATTATAAAATTCCACCGCGACATTATTTGTCGTTATTATCCTGACTATTTAAATCGGATTCCGTTAGCCTTTCATACGCCTCCAGTATGAAACCAAACGACATCATTAATACAAACATGAATGCCATCCCCAAAATGAACGTCTTTAACTCATGAGACTGGCCTAACAACGCCGCTTGCCGCATGAATCGCCAAATATAAGCACCAAAAAGCAGATTCAACAACAGCACGATGCTTGCTTTTTGATAGAAAACAACGCTATCTTGCCAACTAATATTCTTAAACATAGTCCTCCCCTTTACGCACCAACATAATGACCCCAAACTGATAACACTTCAATCATATGATCGGCTGGAAACACCTGATATACCACCCGATGTTGAACGTTCAAGCGTCGTGAGAAAACTCTACTTTTACGGCCCGCAAATACCTTCAATTTTTCTGCGTCAGCCATTGGTTCTTCCTTAATATCGTCCAGTACGTTATTTAATTTTTCTGAAAAACCTGCTTTTTGCAATTGTTTCAAAGATTTCTTAGCCAACGTTGTGCCTAGTTTAATTGTGTACATTTTCCATCCTCACTTTCGCATCTCAGCTTCGATCTGGAGTAGTTTTACCCGATATTGAAATCTCAGGATGACAACTACGCCTGCAGCAAATCCTGTCAGGCCGAAGAATTTCCAAGCAAGTATCAGAACTATCCGCAGCACTTGTTCATGCGGATACATCTCCATCCAGCGAAACATTAATAACACCAAAAATGTCGTTCCGTATATCACAATTAACTCTCTTAAAATCATGGTTACCGAAAGTTGCAACCAACGTTGTTTATATTCTTGTCGCGTCATTTTATTGATTCTCCGTCATATCTCATTCGATATGCTTATCATAATCAAATGACGCGACATTATTTGTCACAAAAATATTGCATTTACCTTAGAAACATTGCATTTCTCTCTTGTATAAAAAAATCATCCGAATTTGAATATCAAATTCGGATGATTTTTTGACTTTACTTTTCATTACTGCCGGTTACTAATCTGCAATTCCAAATTCGTTTTCTGCTATTTGATAAGCATCAATAATTTCTGAATTAGAAATAGAAGATCGTTCCTGCAAAATAGACGTAACTGCAGAGGATACTATCTCATCCCGAGCATACAACCGAGCATCCCCAGATGCAAACATATCTTTAAGCCAACCACTCATTTTTTTATTTTGAAATGTCAGTTCAATAACTTGACCAAATTCTTTTTCCGAAAAACCAGTCGCCATAACAATGTCAATAAATTCCTCTTTGAATATTTGAAACATCTCTTTTGCATCATCTTCAATGAAATTATCCATGACTTTCTTAGCTACCGTACTTGCTGCAATTCCACCGATGGCTCCGCCAATTAGCGTACCGACTACTGGAACTACACTACCTACAGCCGCTCCCGCAGCGACACCTCCAGCAATAGACGCTGCCCCCACAACCGAGTTCTTGACTAGCTGTCCTACAGATATTCTTCCCCGTAAAGAATCAACAATTGATGGTCCAAAAGTAATTGCTACCACCGCAAATCCTCCCGCATATTTACCAATAGTTTTGGGGTCTGCTATAAATCCTAATTGTTTTCCCAAAGACGTCGCTGCAAACTTGGTTGCATATTTTTGTACTACTTGCGTCTTAGCAGTTTGTGAAGCAAATAATATAATACCAGTAGAAATAGCTCCGGTTCTCAAAGCCGCATATCCTGCCTGCTTAACCGCTATCTGTTGATCTTGCCCGTTCCATCTAGCAACAGCATATTGCATAACAAATGTTAACCCTGCGGCTGGCAATGACAACTGCACAGCATTTAATGTATCAACATACACTGATTCAATCGTCCCTGCCTTAGCAACGTTTCTATAAAAATTAGTACTATACGGCCCTTTTTTTACCAATAATCTCGCATCTGCTGGGTTAGTGTGCCCGGGTACATCACCCGAGGCAATTTTGTTATGCATGTACTCTAGCGACTTTGCATATTGATCTTTAGGTACCTCAGTAGGCATATTTCCATACTGATATTTACCCTCGCCGAATGATAGCTTAATACTTGAATTTCCACCATTAAGAGATGTCTTAACCTGTACCTTATTTCCAAAGCTCAAACGGTCTGCCCCGTGCTTTGCATTATCTTGCCCCGTAAGAATTGACTTAGTTAAGTAGCCACCATCGTGTACACTATTAGCGTATTCAGCTGCAACACCATGTCCTTGCGCACCATTTACCATTTGATTAATCTGGATGTTTTGCAAATTATTATTTGATACAATTCCAGAAAAAGTGGCTAATCCTTGAGATATCCTTTTCCCCTCTTCATTGATGTGTAAATCAACATTAGAATCATGAGATGCTTTATTAATATAATTAATTTTTTTATCTACGTTCAACTGAATATTTGATAGCTCTTGTAGTTCATGTTTCTCAGCAAATTGATCAAACACACCTGTATATAAATCGCGAGTAAAACCTGATTCAATTACTTTATTTAAATCATTAACAAGCCCTTCGAAGTCCACATTAGGAAAATCTTCTATTGACGTTGAAAAAACAAGACTTTGATAATTCACTGAGAATTTATCATTATTTTGCACCCGCCACATTCCTGAATAAGGAATCCACACGGATTCAACAACATCTTCCCCTGTTTTCTGATCCAAAGACACTTGCTTAGCAAACCCAATTCCGCGTGTAGTCATCACTACTCCATATTCTCGCAGCTGTGAATCAATAAGACTTCTAATCGGGCTATAAGCTAATACCTCTCCGTCTGAACCGTCAAATGAATTAACAAAAAACTCCGCTCTGCCAAACGGAACTGCATCTCCACTATATTTCAAATTACCAGATAATTGTTCAAACGAATCGTCAATTGATTCCACCGTATAAGTTGACCGATTATCCTTGGCTAGCCAAGCTTTAAATTCTTTTTTTCTTTTTGCTTCACCATCATTCATACCAATGATAATTAATACCACAAAAACAGCTGTAATAATTCCAAACAGCATCGGATGAATTGTAAACCCCTTGACAAAAGCCACTAAGGATATAATGTAAAACGCACCCGAAACATAACCCTTTTGTTTATTCCCAATATATAAAAACAATATCATCATGAATAAATATGCCATAAAAACCTCTCCCATCATCAAAAGATAACTACACAATTCATTACAAAGTCAATATACTATTATACAAGCATTACGCGCACGCCCCATAAACAGCCAGTTCTATTTACGGTGTGCATATCGTCTAAAATAAAGCATGCTATACAAATATAAATCCAATAAAAAGGATAGTCATTCGATGAGTAAAAATAACATCAGTCGCCCCCTTCATCTCGCCCTCAAATTAATGTCCGGTGAACATGTAATCCCCGAACAATGGGCAATTGAAAATGACGTCAGCATCCGATCAGTGCAACGCGATATCAGTAACATTCGAGAAGCACTTGGCACTATGCATTACCCGGCCGAATTAGTCGCCGATCAGAAACTAAAATCCATCGCAATTGCCCGCAAAAACACTTTCGACAGCCCCGCAGCGCTCACGCTAGCAAAGCTTGTTCTAGCCAGTCGCGCATTCAATAAGGATGAAATGGAACAACTCATAGCCAGCATTCTCGGCATGATGAGCACTGACGAAGCCGATCAAATCCGTACCACATTACGTAATGAACAGATTGCGTACACGCCGGTCACCCATCATAAAGATTTAATCAAATTAATCTGGGCCATTAGCGGTTATATTGATGCTAAGCAAACAATTGCGTTCACCTATACCAATGCACAAGGTAGGAAGAAGAAATTATTCGGACTCCCCACTGGTTTGCTGTTTGATACGTACTATTTCTATGTCATCATCCACTTTCAAGCAACGGAGCACCACGCCGAACGCGACGCTTACTATCGTCTCGATCGCTTTGATAGCCTTGAGCCAGAAAGTCGACATATTGCTTATCCGTATGGCGAACGTCTCGAAGAAGGCACTATTCGGCAAACGAACAACCTCATGCAAATCGGTAAGACGATACAAGTCGAGTTCGACTACACCGGGTTAATCTCGGCTGCTCTAGATAAGTTCCCAAACGCCAAAATTAAACACGAAGGAACCGCAGATATCCCCACTCGAATTCGCATTCCTGCAGTGACTGATGCTGGCTTTAAAATGTGGGCTCTCAGCCAAGGCGCCCGTGTAACAGTGGTCTCACCACCATCGTTACGTGACGTGATGATGCAAGAAATCAATCAAATGCTCACCCAATATCAAAACTAGCGAAACACCCGTCATTCTTGGCGGGTGTTTTTGCTTAGACATTGTGCCTTTAAATCGTTAACTCCATACGTTGCTTCATGACGCTCGCCAATTTATCCAAAATTTCTTGCACATCTTCGTCATCTTCATAATCATCACGTGCGACAATGTATTCATTACGCAACTCAAACTCTCGACTGACCAATTCTTCAATGCGCACCAACCGGTCTAAAACATTCACCGGTACATCCCCAACCACTTGGCGAATTGCCTTTTCGCGAGCACCAAAAATACCCGCTTCCTTCTGCTCATTCAACTGCTGAACGGTTGGCGTTTCATCAGCAATTAATTCATTGAACATTGGCAACTTGCGTAGTGCAGCCATTTGATCATTACCAAACAACGACCACCCAAGCCCCTGTACCAAGGGTTCCGCCTCATATTCACCTAACTTAACCAACTTTTCGACTGCATTATTCTTTGCCATCTTATCTGACCTCTTTCCTCTTGTATAACCACATACTACAAAAATCACGCGACACTATTTGTCGTTAAAAGCGATGTAACCACCATTCTTCAACATCCAGTAACACGCTAACCGGCGTTTGATATGCCGACAGCATCATTTCAGTATCAGCTGTTTTGTCTTGCCATTGTTGTGCCCGTTGGAACGTTTTATCTAAGCTGAAGAAAGACAGCACAATTGTTAATGCTGCTGAATTCCCGGTCATAAAAGTCCTTTCATCGTTAAACAACGCACTGTCTGAATCATCAACAATCTGGACAGTCGCACCCGCTGCTTTCAAAACAGATGCGTACGCTGGCATGAATTGTTGTTGGTAACCAACCAACACAATATCCAAACCAGCTAGCGTCTCCTTGGGATGATCAACCATCAGTCGTGCCTGGGTTGCCATTGCATCCGTTAAAAATGACGCATAGTCTGTTACCTCAAATCGTTCGTCATCACCAAACGACCCCGTTATTAAATTGCCAACAAATGCTACTGCTTCGGTATCCATAATTATCACCTCGCTTTACTTGATGACATCAGTATAAGCAAGGTACACGACACTATTTGTCGTTGAAACAAAAAATCAGACCTATATCTAACAGTCTGATCTTTCTAAAAACTAATCGGCATCGTCTCAGGCAACCAGACTAGTCAAATCATCTTTAATTGTTAGTTAGCGCTTGTTGTAACTCCTCGACACCAAACGTCTCCTCCAAATAGCACCGTTGTGCATCAACCTTTCCCTGCAACTCAGCCAATTCCTTTAAAGAAACTGTTAACTCATGTGCTGCCTGTTCAAGTGCCGATACTTGTGGTGCTTCATCAAACCGGTCAAATGTCTGCCCGTGTGTCGCCACATAATGACTAGCCAATTGGTCACCACGGTGGGCACGTTCCCATAGCTCATTCACCCATCGACTGCGACTAACGTTACCGTATAGTCCATGCTTGCCTGTCCCCATCTGGTCAATCGCCATCATCAACTTCACCGTCGTCACTTCACGTACATCGCCATTAACTTGCATCTTTTCGATACCATCCAATAAAAATTTGCATAAAAAAACGACACCCAAAATCAGTAGGTGCCGTTATCATTAGCACCTATCCGTTACCAGTGGAGCACCTTGCATCGCTGTAGGTTGCTGTCGGGTCATCGTGTGGTATCACTCACCGAACTCTTGATAGGTTATCGTATTAATATGTGACTTTAGCTTAATTGAAAATATAATCGGCGTCAACCCGCAATTAACAATTCGTGTGCTACACTTACATCAAAAGACTCTGGAGGACAATGATTATGAACATCTCTGTTTCCTTTGATGACAACGGTCTGTTGCCAGATAAGTATGCTAAGTTTGCACCCGCTGAATATCGTAAAGAAGACATGCCGGTCGTTAACTTTCCAATTGCGATTACCGATATTCCTGCCGGTGCCCAATCACTAGCAGTGGCTGTTATCGATTATGACGCCATTCCAGTTGGTGGTTTCCCATGGATTCATTGGGTTGCTGCGAACCTTCCGATTAGCGATGTGCCAGAAGATTTAGCAAACGCCGACATCACGTACGTACCAGGTACAAATTCAATGTACAGTGTGATGAAAGATGGTAATCCTGAAATCACACAGTCATATGTTGGCCCTATGCCTCCCGACCAGACTCACGATTATACATTGACGGTCTATGCCGTGGATACAACATTTGACTTACAACCTGGCTTTTTCTATAACGAACTCCGCAAAGATCTAGTTGGTCATGTACTAGCTGAAGCGTCTCTCGAACTGCCAGCCAGAAGCGAATAAATTCCAAAACTAACAGCCCCAAATCTGATGAATGCAGATTTGGGGCTGTTTTTAATGCTTTGCCACGCGATTCGTTAGCATCATGGCTGGCAAAATAATTAATAGCGCAAAGATAGTCGCATAGAAAAAGCCTTCGTGATAAGCACCAACCAGTTGTGCCGTTTGGGTTACATGATGTGCCGTTACATAACTCGCAATCACCGTTGCTAAAACAGCTGAACCAAAGGCCGAACCAACTTGCTCAAACAGCTTCGATCCCAATGATGCTTGTGATGAATCAGCACGATCAATGCCAACATAAGCATCAGCTTGAATGGCTGATTTAACAGCAGCACCACCGATACCGCGTACAAATACTACGACAGCGATTAACCAATAAGCTGAACGGGCCGTGAAATAGACGAACGGCAATGTGCTAGCCACTGATATTGCGACACCAATGAGCACCACCCAACGGGCACCCAACGCGTCAATCAAGCGACCGATTGTTCCACGTGAAACGAGCATGCCAACACTTTGTGGAATCAACGCAACAGCTGCCAGGACAACACTTTCACCACGAACGTCTTGGAAATACAGTGGCAGTAAAATCATTGGGCCACTCGTAATGAAACCTACTAAAACATTAGCAATCATCGCGCCTGTGAAATTGCGGTGCTTAAATAAACGAAGTGGCATCACTGCAGTATCTGGCTTACGCAACGCATAAACAACATACGCACCTGCCAAGAGTAGGCCAATCCCAACCAACTCCATCGTTGTATTATTCATAAACGTACCAGCTTCACTCGCTTGCACAATGCCGTACACAATCGTTGCCGATGCCGCGATTAATAGCGTGACGCCGACACCGTCGAACTTAGCTGCTGGATTCTTAGGTGCAATCACCGGTACCAACTTATGCAACGCCCAGGCCGCAAGCAATACAATTGGCACATTGATAAAGAACATCCAACGCCATGACACATACTGGACAATCAAACCACCAATGATTGGCCCGGCCATCGGTCCCAGTGTCATCGGCAACCCCACAATTGACATCACGCGACCCATCTTATCACCACCGAAGATATCAACAAGCAGTGTGAACATGACGGGCATTAACAGCCCAGCCGCAAAGCCTTGGACCAGCCGAATGCCAATCAGGACCGAAATTGACCAGGCACTACCGGCTAACAAAGACGCTAAGCCAAAGACAATTTCGGCCCAGAAATAAACCGACTTACCTGAAAAACGATCAAGTAACCAACTTGAAAAAGGAACTGCGGCGCCCATGGCCAAGATAAATCCAGTCACCGTCCATTGCACCATATCTAGCGTCGTATGTAGACTTTGACCGAGTTGATTCACTGCAATATTAACCATTGTTGAATCAAGCATTGGTGCCATTGCACCAAGTACTAGGACCCACGCTATTCGGACAGCCGTGCGGGGGAGTTCTGTTGCATTTGTCATGTATAAAACCTCATTATAATTAATTCTTAAGTCGTCGACCGGTTTTTGTTTCCTTGTCAACAAAATACAAGTTTACGCCTTTTTGTTTCCTTGTCAACAAAAAGAGAACAAAAAATAAGCCACGATCCTCATTAGAACCGTGACTCTTAATCCTTATCTTGTTGTAATCGTTCATCGAAGTGGGCCGTTAGCGTTTGCGCAAAGGCCAGCATTTGGTTTAATTCAGCGTCAGAAAGTGTTGCAAAAACAGCTTCATCCCGCGCATAAATATCATTGTGCAAGGCTTCGTGACGCCGGTTGAGTTCCTCACCGGATTCCGTTAAGCGGAAATAGCGCTCTTTCTTATTAGCTGGCTTTTGAAATGCCACCACCAAGTCCTTCTCAACTAACTTGTTCATTAATTTTGTCACGCCACCTCGTGTCATCCCCGTCGCTTCCGCTAATTCCGTTACATTCGGCTGATCCAATTGTCCAACCAACGCCACAGTTTCAACCTCAGCATGCTTGTAATCTTGAAACTGCGTCGTCACCGCACGTCGATTCAATTGCATAAATTTTTCAACAACGTCCATATAGGCCGTCATAAATAACTCTTCTCGATTTGTCATCCCGATTACCTCAATTCCATTATACAAAATTGTTTCCGTCTAAACAAAAACTGCTCATCGCAATCATGCAATGAGCAGTTTCAATTTTTTTATTACAATCCGAAGATGACCAACAAGATGGCGGCCATGACGAAGTTAACAACCATGAACAACTTCATAAACGTTGCTGATGAATCTGGTTCGATTTGACGGAAGACGCGATAACCAATCAAGTTGGCCATTGACGCAACAACCGTTCCCAATCCACCGATATTAGAACCGATGAACAATTCACGCGCATGATCAGTAAATGTTGAAATCAAAATCGTTGATGGCACGTTTGAGATAAATTGACTCAAGAAGAATGTGCCAAACAGTACGTGACTCTTCGTGTTAAACAATGTCCCGATTAAGTTACGTACCGCTTCGATATGTGCCAAGTTATTTGTGGCAATAAAGAAGAATAAGAACGTTGCAAGTAGACCATAGTCGACCAACTTCAACATATCATGACGGTAAATCAGAAAAGCGATCAGAATAAGCGGAATCACAACATTGAAGGGGGTCCAACCAAAGATGGTGGCAACCAAAATCAATCCCGTAATGCCCAAGAAAACTAACCGACCGTTATCGACCTTATTCGCTGGTCGCAAATTGATATCCAATGGCGTAGCACGAACAAACCGTGTGATGATAAACATCAAAATCAATGACACGACCGTCAAACTAGCCGACCACTTGAAGAATTCACCCACGGAAACGTGGTAGAACCCATACATGTACAAATTCTGTGACTTTCCAAATGGGAATAGGATGGCACCCGAGTTAGCTGCCATGATGATCAATGTTGATCCAATGACTTTCAATCTTGCTGATAAATCCTTGGCCAAACGTAGATAAATTGGCATCAACGTTAGAATCGCAATGTCGTTTGACAAAATCATCGCCCCGAAGAATGACAAGAATGTCACACTGGTCATCAACGTGCGGGCATGGTGGCTACGACTAACCAGCCAAACTGACACAGCGTGCAAAACGCCAGCCCGTTCCAACAATCCAACCCAAATCATCATCGTTGCCAAACTGAAAATGGTATGCCAATTAACAGCCCCAAAATCAGGTGTGTTAAAGAATGACGTGACGACCGCTAGCACCAGACTAGCCGTAAACATCACGTCCCCTTTCAAGTACGTAAAGATACGATTAATCATGCTTGCGGCTCTCTTCCTCTAAAACCCGTCCATTAGCGTTTGCTAGTCGAATAATTTCATAAGCTTTTGCAGCCATTAATGACGTCAGACCAGCGGAAAGAATCATCGCTGGAACGAGTGCAACTGCCATGCGTCCTGTCGTTAGTTGACTATCTGCATGTTCGTGATGTGTCATGACACAATCTCCTCCAAGTAAAAAACTCAACTTATCTATTATCAAGAAATTTTAACCATTTAGCAAACATTGAAATGTAACATAACCCCCCGTAAAACAACCGTTTTACGGGGGTAATAGTTTAAACTCGTACAAGTTCTTATTTAATTGGGGCTTCGTACCCACATGAACGAACGTAAAAAGCTTTAACAGCTTGAAACGTTCAGGGTTTAAGCGTAACATTCTTTACAATTTAAATCGTTTTACTACTCTTAATTGCCAATTAGTCGCATCAACCAATCCGCACCATAGAGCATCGCTAAGCTATACGCAAAAATCGATAATGGCTTACCCAGCACAATAATCAAGGTAAATTCTCGCCACGTCATTTTCGTTAAACTCGTTAACAAAACTAGCGTATCGTCTGGCGCAATCGGTGAAAAAATCAATAACGCGAAAGTGATATGCCAACCTTTCGAATCTAATTTATGCATGTATTTTTGCAAGGTCTGTTCACTAACAAAAACATCAATAATCCGATGACCAAAGCGACGTCCGAGCCAGAATAACGCGAGTGATCCGAGCACAATCCCAATGTAGTTGTACAAGAACCCCCACCATGGGCCAAACATCACCACCCCAGCGGCCAGCGAAACGCCACCTGGTAAAATCGGAATAACCACTTGGATAATTTGAATTAAGATAAAGATTAACGGCGCCCATATGCCATATCCCTTTAACAAATTAATCAAGACTTTTGAATCACTAAAAGCCCCCATTTGATAAAGTTTGAATACCGCCCATATCGTTAGTAATATCCCCAAAATTGAGACGCCTTTTAAAATCAGTTTGACATGATACAATTTCATTTCTGATTCCCCCAGACTTAAATTAAACCATGTTTTGGCGCATTTTTCACGGATTTACTAAAGCATTCGCCAATCACAAGATGTTTTCACATTATTTAATTTGAAATATGCGGTATACTGCTCACAAAGCTATTAATTACTATATGAAATGAAGCTTAATGGGGGAATAAATGATGTTAGCCGTCCTAAATTTTAAAAACTTAGTTGACTTTGAAGAACAGTTGCAATTTCTCGACGATTTGAGCCATGCTGACGTCCAAGTCGATCTTAAAATTTCACCAACGTTGCCTGTACCCAATGATTTTGAGAATTTTGAAATCATTAGCCAAAACTTGACCATTAAAGAGCGCACGGTCGGCGAAATATCGCCTAGCGTTCTCCACCACCTGCACATTTCAACCAGTTTCATCGGCCACTTGGAACGTCGTAAGTCTTTGAACGAAGGACTCCTAATTGTGCGCAAGCGTTTGGAAAATGCGTTGGAAAATGATATCAAGCCAATCATTTCAGTTGGTCAATACAGTAATTTAGAATTGGTTACTGAAGAGCTTGATATCTTGTTGAAAGATCAACCAATTACGAAGCCAATTATTATTGCTTACGAATCACTTGCATCAACCGAAATGGGTCGTGCACTATACTCAATTGATGAAATTCGCGACGTTCACAATAAAATTCGTGAATTCATGACGACGCATTACCCAGCCATTGATTACCAATTAATTTTGGGTGGCCACATGGACGAAGTTGGTTCACCAATTGCCAACGCGATTGGCTACGATGGGGTTTTGATTGGTGATCGTTACCACACACTCGATTCGTTCCAACCCGTTTTGAACGTGCTTAACAACTTAAGTCGGTGAACAAAATAAAAACAGGATGCCGCAGCATCCTGTTTTTATTTTTAGAGAGAGTATTGAGTGAGAAAGAATTGTCTGATGTCCATAATCCAAACTTGGTCTCTACCTCCTTGTTTGGATTAACACGTCCAGAACAAAACTTAAGTAATGAAATGATCAGTGAAAGAATCCCTAATGATTCAGCATAATCGTCTATCGCAGATAACGACCGCAAATCGTCAAACACCTGCCTTGAGCATGTTACCCCAGATGATAACCATAGTTATCAAAAACACCCCAAGTCGTTTTGGTTCCCTATAAAGTGAAACGCGTTTGTGTTTAACGTTTTCCCGTCGTCAGACAACCACGCCGCTTCTCTTTCTCTTGCACGTATTATTTCTATTACATTTATTATCATAAGCGCTAGTTACTTTTCGTGCATGCAATTTTTTTACCCTTTTTAAAAAACAAACAAATGCTAACCAACGGCCTTCATAACGGTTAAACGTTTTAACATCACGCCATTTTATAATCATTTACTCATGCGCAGTACTGAACTAGCCACCACTTTTACTCGTTAAAATAGACTAAAAATGCGGTACGACAACCTCGTCGCACCGCATTTTATTTTCTAATTTTTGACTATCGCGCTTCGTATCTTAATTTAATACCGTGCATCTTTTCAAACTTATCGGCTTTCACGATATTCATACGACGTCGTAATTGCTCAAATTCTAATGACGTGGGCATTGACGTCCAAATAAAGGTGTTTTCAGCCGGAATATTTGAATTATTAATATCCGAAATCAAAATATCCGTATCATCATCAATGTATTCTGATATTTCGATATTCATCGCTCGCATTCCTAGAATCATATCCGTCAAAATCGACTCCAACCCAATCTGATAGTTGATATCCAAGGCCACCTTAATCTTTGGAAATACCTGATGCATATCAAAAATTGACGCAAAACCGGTATACAATACTTCAAAGAATGCGCCACGGGCTAACGTAATATCAAGATGACGCCGTTCTGCAACATCATCAATAACATCCAACGCCAATTCTGCCATTAGTGGGAACTGCTCATACGCCGCATCCAATCGCACACGATTGCGACTTTCATCCGGTGTTGGGCTTGTTACCGCCGCCACCATTAATTCAAAGAACACTTCAAAAAAAGAATCCTGTTCAAATGTGGTTAAGTGCGTATTGAATAATTTATTGTAATGCGTATCAACAATTTGAATAAACGCTGCCAGCATACTCATAAACAGCGGCGTCATGTTTTCACGTCGCTTCATTTCAACACCGACACCAATACTGAAAAAGCCCATCACAACATAGCGTCCCTCACGACGGGCATCTTCAGCCGTTAACGCTGGGAAAAGTTGCTTCACCAGTTGTTCAACATACTGGGTCAACTGACGCGTTTGCTCATTCAATTGATCATTTGGCAACAAAAAGGCATCTACATCATCATTCGAAATAACATGACCATGTTGCAATCGACCTAACCAAATCGCAATCGTAAACCGAATCGCAATGCGCTTGGTCTCACGTAAGCGTTCGTCATCAGGCTTAATATAATGAATCACTTCATCCAAGATTTGATTAATCAGTTGCTCATCACTGTTCTCAAACGGAAACGCGCGGTCTGCAAAATATAGTTGAAAAATGCGGAAATACATTGCGCGTACTTCTGATTCATTACCAGCCAACTTATAGTCAGGCGTAATCACAACACCATGTCCTGCGAAATAGTCGTCTAATTCAAGCTTGGCATTACGCGTTGTCGATACAGTTGTGAGATTCCGCACCGCAAAATCATCATATGAGTGCATGGTTTCATCAAACAATTCTTTCATTAACAACCACGGAATTGACTCGCGCAAATAATTAAGGCGGAACATCGTGGCATCATAATTACGTTCACGGTTTAACATCAACGTCTTTTCATCATCAGACAATGTCACGAATGGTTCAAAATCCGGATAAAAAGTTGCTAAATCCGCCACCAAATCGTGAATCGTCGTTAACGCGATATATTTTGACCAATCAAACGCCTCTTGGACCATCTTAATCGATAACCGTAACTCTGGGCGCTGAATTAAATATTCTAACAACGCAACTTTTTGTCGGTCTTTTTTCTCAATCATCCACTGCATGTCACAACACTCACTTTCTCACTATGAGACTCCCCACTATCTCATACTCAATTCTCATTACCATCATATAACTGATTTCCCAAAAAATCACGTTGTCGTAACATGAAATTCGCAAGCATCCATTATATCGGCCAATAATAAAATTATACCGTGGGGTCAACGTAAAATTGCAAAGAAAAGCCTCCACCGCAATCTGCGATGAAGGCTATCTTTGTTTCACGTGAAACCTTATTAATGATTTGTTTGTAAGACGTAAACGAACCCAATGAATATTACTGCCAAGGCATACATAATTGGGTGGACCTTCTTACCACGGCCAGTTACCAACATCAAGAATGGGTAAACAATAAAGCCAATGGCGATTCCATCAGAAATTGAGTAAGCCAATGGCATCCCAATCACCGTCAAGAAGGCTGATGCTGCAATTGGGAAATCTTCCCAGTTAACAGCAGCAAGGTTAGCTGCCATCAACACACCAACGACGATCAATGCTGGTGCTGTCACGTGTGACGTCACCACGACTAGCAATGGTGAGAAGAACAACGCCAATAAGAAGAAAATTCCGGTAAAGACTGACGTCAAACCACTGCGACCACCAACTGCGATTCCAGTTGACGATTCAACGAAAGCAGTTGTTGGTGATGTACCAAGCAAGGCACCACCCAACATACCAATTGAATCAGCCATCAGTGCCTTACCAGCACGTGGCAATTCGTTGTTCACCAAGAATCCACCTGAGCGGGCAATTCCGACCAATGAACCGGCTGTATCAAAGAACGCAACCAACAAGAACGTTAGAATAACTGGCACCATTTGGAACGTAAAGACATCCTGCAAGCCAAAGATAGCTTGACCAAATGTTGGCTTCAAACTTGGCACGCCGGCCACCAACGCTGATGGCGCATGAATCAAGCCCGTTAACAAGCCCGCAACTGACGTGATAGCAATACCAATGAAAATTGCGCCCGGAATCTTACGAGCAAACAAAGCAAAACTGACCAAGACACCAAAAATCGTCAACATTACTTGCGGATTACTCCAATCACCCCAGCCGATGATCGTTGACTTGTTAGCAGAAATAATCCCACCATCAACCAGACCAATCATCGCGATGAACAAACCAATTCCACCAGCAATCGCCGCCTTCAAATCTGCCGGAATGGCATTAATGATGGTTTCGCGAATTCGGAGTACCGTCAAAATCCAGAAAATAACACCAGCCACAAACACCCCAGCCAATGCTGTTTGCCATCTAACGCCCATTCCGATTACCACACTGTAAGCAAAGAAGGCGTTCACACCCAAACCAGGTGCAATGGCGAAAGGATAGCGCGCAACTGCGCCCATAAAGATCGTTGCAATCGCCGCAATCAATCCAGTTGCCGTGAAGACAGCCCCTTTATCCATCCCCGCTGCACCCAAAACAGATGGGTTAACGAACAAGATGTAGGCCATCGAGACAAATGTCGTTAGGCCGGCCACAAATTCCGTCCGTAACGATGTCCCTAACTCAGACAACTTGAAGTAGCGTTCAATCATGAAGCATAACTCCTTTTTTATATGCAATTTTTCCTAAAAAACAACTTAACTATTATCGCACGTTAAACGGTTCAATACAAAGGTTTCATTAACATTAATAAAAAAGAGGCCAAAAACGGCCTCTAAACACGAACATTATCTCGATTTTTCCGAACAATTAATTTTTAAATTGATCCGTTGGAATTAATGCAAAGATAAATCCAACAATATTAAAGATGATGGCCAAGATTGCCCAAACAACCAGATGCTTCACCCCAGTATCGCGAACTCGGCGCACAATCAATGCCAAATCCGGCAAGATAATTGCCAAACCGAATAGCACCACGATAATCCCGATTGGTGACGTCAGCCATTGATTGTTTTGGGCACCAACCCCAGCAATCGCGCTTAGCACACCAATAATAATGGCGTTAATAATCGTTGGAATCCAGTAATCTGATCGGGTTGAACGCCCTGAAAAATTAACGTAATTTTGCCAAAATGCCTTATATGATGTCATGATAAAATCCTCCTAATTATTTACCCTCAAACAATGTAACGTAATTGTAACATTACACGGCAGAAATCGGGTACTGAAAAGTCCTCATTAGCATATATTTGTATGTGGCATCTTGCTACAATGATATTAGAGGGTTATGACTATGTATAACGAAAATGGACAAAAACGTCCTTTAACAAGCTGGGAAACGGCCCGTTTTTTTATCGTCGGGTTACTATTTAATGCGGTCGGCAACGGCTTAACCGTGGCCACAAACATGGGGTCAGCGCCATGGACCGCCTCCGCAGCCAATCTATCAAACGCCACAGGTTGGTCAATCAGCTTATTTTTATTCTCTTATGGTTTTATCGCGGCTATTTTAAGTTGTCTACTCCTAAAATCCATCGATTGGCCTCGTGTGCTTGGTAACCTCACCTTTCTCTTGGCCTTTAGTGTCATTATTGGTCTGGTCTCATCATTCTTTACAGCGCACGGGGTTGGACAACTCCCAATGCTCTGGCGACTAATTATCGACATCATTGCCATTATTTTCGTTGGGTGTGGCGTTTCAATCACTCAGCGTTTGCAGTTTATTTTGCATCCCCTCGATGATCTAACAAACCTAACTCGGTTCATGTTCTTTAAAGGGAACGCAGGGGTTGCACAAATCGTAAACTTCGCCATTCCCATGGTAATTTCCTTTGCCATGTGGGCCATTACCGGTAGCATCGTTGCCGTCAACATCGGAACCTTGGTCTCGTTTTTCTTCCAAGGCCTTGTTATTTCTATTGCCGACCAGCGCGTCATCGGGCATCTCGATCACAAACTATCATTGGCTAACCAGTGATTCACTTACAAATAATCGTTGACACTATGGCATTTGGCCTTATGATTAGTATCAACAAATCAAACCGACGATTTGTTTGACGACAAATTGCCGGTTTTTCTGACCCATCAGCTATGGAGAAAAATCTATGACGCAACGATTTCGACTAAACACAAGCTTACAAGATTTCACATTAAACGTCTTAAACGGGAATAGCTTAGGTATTATTATCGCGCTCATTCCCGCTGCTTTAACCAGTCAATTACTGACTTTCTTCGGTCAACATCCCTGGGTGACAACCGTGACGATGATGACCAACGTTGCCCAAAGCATGTTGCCTATTATCGCGGCCTTCGCCGTTGGCGCCTTCTTACGACTCGGCACCCTGGAATCCGCCGCGATTGCGTTAGCCAGCATTGTTTCCGGTGGCGTGGTTCACAGCAACAGCAACGGTCTCTATACTCTAGCTGGTTCCGGCGCAATTCTAAACGTCATGTTGGTGACCTATCTATCAGCGGGCTTAGTCCTATTACTCCAAGATAAACTGGGCCAGTTAAAATTAATTTTTTTGCCCACCATCGTGCTTTTAGTTGGCGGAAGTATTGGCCTCGTCACCTTACCTTGGATGCTAACGATTCAAGGGTTTATCGGATCACTGGTTGCCAGTGCGACACATTTTTCACCCCTTCCCATGGGCATCATCTTAGGGATGGCTTTCGCTGCCTTAATCGTGTCGCCCCTATCATCGGTTGGCATTGCCACGGCGATCAATCTTGCAGGCGTCGGGGCTGGTGCCGCCAATGCAGGGATTGTTGCTGGTGCATTAACATTAGCTTGGATGAGCGCTACAGTTAATCCAATTGGTGGCACCATCGCCCATGTGATTGGCTCACCCAAAATCCAAATGGCCAATCTCTTAAAGAAGCCATTGCTATTCGTTCCGGTCATCCTAGCTGCTGGCATTACTGGTGGCGTCGCAACACTGGCGCACATCCAAGGCACGCCCTTCTCCGCTGGTTTCGGGGCTTCCGGTTTAATCGGACCACTAACCGCTTGGCAAGTTTCTGGCCATGATGGTTTAATTTGGCGCATTAGCTTAGCCTACTTGATAGCGCCCGTATTAACCGCCTGGCTAATGACTGTCATTTTTGTTAAAAAAACACACCTGATTACGCCAGCAACCGATTTAAAAATTCCGCTCTAACGCACCACAGTTAAAAACCGCAAATACGCTGATTCAAAGTCGCGTATTTGCGGTTTTTAAACGTGTTCCAAAAAGCTGCTCCCAATGATCACGTTGTTTACGCCAAAATCGGTTTGCGCCTTGGTGCCAAGGCCCATGGCAGATACATCACCACCCACAGCACACCCAATAACATGATAATCACGCTAATATACAACGCCCCATGACCAAACATATGCTGCAATGGTTCAAGTGGCGAACCCGGTGCTGCTGTATTTAAAAAGAAAAAATTCGTCTGCAGACGCGCATTGACCCACAAAACAAACGGCACCGCGCCACATAAGAAGACCACTGATCGCCACAAATCACGCCAATTTGGCACCATTTCACCACTCACCATCAACATTAACGGATACGTAATCAACAACGCGTGAATTACAAAACTTTGTAACGCCCATTGATTTAAGAGTGGATAATACGCCCAATCCGGGAAAATTTCTGCCGCTACGGCACCCCAAATTGTCAAACTGTACAAAATGGTCTGGGTTGTTTTATTTGGCCTGATAGCATCAATTGCAACCATCATCAACCCAAACCCACATAAATGAAATGGCAACAGATTAGGGTCCCATCGTCCGGTTGTGGCTAAATAAATATCCTTAAATAATTCCATCGTCCAAATCGCCAACGCAATCCCCCAACGTTGATGGCGCCGGCCGGCCAACGGCAAGCGTTGATAGCGATGCACCAAATAATAAATGCCAATCGCCAGTACGCCTAATACCGCGAGATGTGTTCCCGAAAATTGGCCAAATCCAATACCAGCTGGTACATCTGGCTGGTACGTCAAATAATAGTTAAACATCCATAATCCCCCATGAATAAGTATGAGAATTGAATAATACCGTTCCTGCTTAATTTACGCTATCATTAATAGATAACAATTGAGATTCGGGGAAGAAAACATGAAGACCTATGCAATCGTTGGCAATCAGTTCGAAGGCCTTTACACCAAGCCTTGGTCTGAGGTGCAACGCTATACACACACCAAACCAGCACCAAAGTATAAGGGATTTGCCACGCGTGCCGAGGCACAAGCGTGGTTTGATGATCAAACCGGGGCGTCGGGCAATACGGCGCGCCAATACGTAACCGCCTACGATGGTCAGTTCAACGCCGAGCCAAGCCGTTACTACATCTTTACCGATGGTGGCAGTCGAAATACCGGTAACGTAGCGGGTGGTCACGTCCGTCCAACCGACAAGGCAGCCTGGGCCATCGCAATTTATCGTGGTGATGATATGCAAACGCCGGTCTTTACTGATAGCGGTGCCTTTTTCGGGCGAACAAACAATGAGATGGAAATTCTTGGTTTGATTAACGCCTTGCTTCAAATGGCCAAGGTCAGCGAGCCAGTAACTATTGTGAGTGATTCAAAGTACGTTTTAGATACGGTAACCGACTGGATGTACAACTGGCAATCAAACGGTTGGCGTAAAGCTAGCGGTGAAATCGCAAACCTAACTGCTTGGCAACAAGTCTACGAATTGGTTCAGCAAGTGCAAGACCGCTTGGCATTTATTTGGGTTAAGGGGCACGCGACAAGTGCGGGAAATATCCGCGTTGATCAGTTGCTGAATGACGCCATGGATCAGCTGAAAAAGTAATCAAAAACAACCTGTCTGACTAAAAGCAGACAGGTTGTTTTTGATTTAAAACGCTGGAAACCCTTGCTATTACTGTTTTGTGATTTTATTCACTATCATCTTTAGAAAATCTAAACCTTTTGTAGTGAATGTTTTCACAATAAGAAATAACGCCCTCTAAAAGGTTGCTAACGTTCGCTGCGCAAGTTCGGTCTCATCCCCATATGCCATCACCAACACTGGTAACTGTAACGTCATTTTGAGATCTTCTGCCACCACATCCTGCTCGTTACCCAGCGATACGCCAACGCCAGTTAATGCGTACAATGCACCATATAGGCGGGCCATACGCTGCATTCGTAAGAGTAACGCATCCTTAGTTTCAGGCACCTCAAACACCCCATGTTCGCGGCAACCGCCGTCTTCATAAACCGCACAGATGACTGAATCTGGTGCCACATTAAACGTTAAAACTGCCATATATGCCCCCAATCTTAACTTTCATATGCGAACAAAATGTAAATCTTTCTAACATCATCTTAACATTTATGTATAACCAGTTTGTGAAGTTCACAAACTCAGCCTATGAAACTTATGGTACGAATTAACACTGTATACAAAAATACGTTTCAATATGCATATTCTTGCATATTGAAACGTATAGTCGCCTTATTGTTTTCTTAATATTTTATCGAGGGTCAACAAAACACCATCATTATTATTATCGTCTAGGGCTGCAGGGTAGCGCTCTAGCAATGAGTCATCACCATTTTTCATTGCATATGGGTGCGCTGCCAAAGCTAACATTTCCGCATCATTTAGTCCGTCACCAAACGCGACCAACGATTGATCAGCGGTCACGCCGTAATAATCTGCCAGCACTTTAATACCATTTGCTTTATTCACATCTGGTGCCACGATATCAACTGACCCATAACCAGACGTTGTCACGTGGGCGGCTGACCCCAATGCTTGTTGCGCAGCTTGAATAAAGTGATTCGTCTGATGCTCTGCATAGCCAATCGTTACTTTTAAAATCGGTTCATCAATTTCTGCTAGGCTATCAATCATCGTAACATGTGCAAACATCATCAACACTAGTGATTGATGGGCTAAATTTAACCGACCTTGATCACGCAACATATATACGCCGTGACGCCCGGTAAACAAGGCACCTTGCCGAGGATCGAAGGGCAGGTCGGTCACAACTTGCATCATGGTTGCGACCTCTGGCACTTCAAGCCCCGACACCTTCAACGTTTGACCATCCGCAGTCTTAACAATCGCACCGTTATCAGCCACTAAATCATAACGCCCCGCAAAGCGTTTAAAATGTTTATCAATTTGCTCTTCATCGCGACCACTAGCCACGATAAATCTCGCATCCTGTGCCGCTAATATTTGTAAAATGCGATCAAAATGGTCCTCATTAAAACGCTTCACGTCCGTTAAAAAAGTACCATCTAAATCAGTCGCGACCAAGCTAATTTCTGCCATTGTCATTTACTCCCCAATCCAGTTCACTGTTTTACCTTTAATTGTACTTAATTTGGGCCTAGTTTTCCGCAAATAACCCCTAAATTTAGACACGTAACATGTTAGAATATATCTAGTGTACTTTATATCACACATGTACTTATACAATTGAATACGAGGATTTTGTCATGAAATGGTTTAAGAAAATCCGATATTTGTATTTAGCAATTTGGGCAATTATTGCGGTCGTCGCAGTGCTCTTTTTGCCAAACATGTCGGATTTGGCGCAAACAAAGGGGCAAATCTCCTTACCTGCGTCATCACAGACTTCGAAGTCTGCTGACCTAAGTAACATCTACAACGGGGGAAGCGATCAAACTTACGATTTGACCGCAGTTTATACGTCATCAGATGGGAAGAAAATCAGCAAGGCAGAGAAAAAGGATCTTAAGGATACCCTTAAGAACTTGGAATTACGTGAGGAGCAATACGGCATCACTAATCTGACGTCATTTGCGACAAGCAAGTCCGTTGCTAACCGTCTGAACTCAAAGGATGGTATGACAACGCTGGTTCAAATCAGTGTCGACAAGTCACAAGGTAACGTCAAGGAAGTGGCCAACTCACTGACTGATGCGCTATCAACTGACGGGTTGAAGCTTCGTTTGACTGGTGAAGATTTGATCACGTATGACTTCGCAAGTACAACTCAGACTGGTGTGAAGCGTACTGAAATCATTGCCATTATCTTTATTTTGGTTGTGTTGATTTTGGTATTCCGCTCACCAATCGTGCCAATCGCCTCATTATTGACGGTCGGCATTAGCTACTTGGTCTCATTGAGCGTTGTCGGAAATTTGGTGCAAAGCTTCAATTTCCCATTTTCAACGTTCACCCAAGTCTTCTTGGTTGTGGTGCTATTTGGAATTGGAACCGACTACAATATCCTGATGTACTCACGTTTCCGTGAGCAATTGGGTATCGATGACGATCCAGTTACCGCCGCTTTAGCTGCTCGCAAGACAGCTGGCCGTACGATTTTCTACAGTGGTACAGCCGTATTGATTGGATTCGCCGCCCTTGGTTTGGCCAACTTCCAACTTTACAAGGCAACTAGCGCCGTCGCTCTTGGTGTGTTGGTCATGTTATTCGTGATGAGCACATTGAATCCAGCCATCATGTCGTTACTTGGTAAGACTTTGTTCTGGCCAAGTAAGAAGTTCAACGAACCTGAGACCAGCAAGCTTTGGACGAAGTTTTCATCGTTTGCGGTTGGAAAGCCAATTCTAACGATTTTGGCTGTCTTGTTGGTGACAGTGCCATTGGCAGTGACAAACAACAAGCCATTGAACTTTAACGACTTGTGGGAAGTTTCTGACGTGTATGACTCAAAGTCAGCCGTCCAAACGATTGAAGATCACTATCCAGCCGGCTACGCATCACCTGCAACGGTGTACATTCACTCAAAGAAGGCGATGAACAACAACGAAGCTTTGGCGATTATTGATAACCTAACTGGTCAAATCAATAACTTGAATGGGGTGGCCAGCGTTGCCGGACCAACCCGTCCAACGGCTGAAAAAATCACGTCACTTTACACGGCATCACAAAGTGCTACCTTGTCAGACAAGCTAGACGATGCCAAGACTGGGACGAAGACCATCAGCAAGTCTTTGACAGATGCTTCAAGTCAACTTAACAGCACTGATCAATTAGCATCAGCCGCTGCGCCATTGACTTCAAGTACCAACGATTTGGCGAATGGCGCTTCAGAATTGCAGGGGGCTTTGTCAACTTTGACAAGCGGTATGCAATCAGGTCAATCTAGCGCTGCGGAATTGTCATCTAACTTGTCAAACGCGGTTGCAGTTGTGAACGGCTTGGCAACGACGATTGATACATTAAATGCGTCAGTCCCAACTTTGACGGCTAACTTACGTCAAACAGCTGACACATTGGGCGCTGCGCAATCAGCTTTGGCCACTGCCAACCAAGGCTTCACGTCAATTCGTGACACCTTGAATGGTGATGCCTCTGTTAACCAAAACGGTAACGTGCAATCAGCCATTCAAACAGCTGGCTCAAACATTGATTCACTAACGGCTAGTTCACAATCATTGGCCAACGCCAGTGCGATGAACAACGATATGGTCACATCAGCTGAATCAATGAGCAGTAGCTTGTCACAAATTGCTGACAGCGTTCACCAATTGCAAGCTGCTTTGACTCAAATGCAAGCTGGTGCCGCCACACTAAGCTCAAGCTTGGACAGCGGTTCATCTGCTGCCGGTGAGGTATCAACCAAGTCAGGTGCTTTGACATCTGGTTTGTCATCATTGCAATCAGGTCAACAACAATTGAGCCAAGGCATTAGCGACTTGCAAAGCCAATCAAAGGAATTGCAAAGTGGTTTGTCTGAAGGTTCAGATGGTTTGAACAAAATCGGTAAGGGGTTGGGCACAGCCACAACTTACTTGTCTGATTTGAGTAACACCGGAACATCAGTCTTCTATGTACCAGCTGACGTCTTGAAGGGTAAGACGTTCAAGAGTGCTTTGACGAGTTACATGTCAGCTGATCACAAGACGTTGCAATTACAAGTGATTATGAATGAAAACCCATTCTCACGTAGTGCAATGCCAGTTTCAAAGAACATCCAAAAGGTAGCTACCAACGCGCTTCGCGGCACGAAGTTAGCTGGCTCAGAGGTTGCGATTGCTGGTACGGCTGCTCGTAACGATGATTTGAAGAAGATTTCTGAAGCTGACTTCATCCGTACTGCTGCCATCATGTTGGCCGGTATCTTGTTAGTGTTGATTATCATCACCCGTTCACTCATCAAGCCAATCTTGATTGTGCTTGGTCTATTACTTTCATACGGTGCCGCTTTGCACCTTGGTCAACTATTGATTGCCCAAGTAATGGACACGAATGAATTGTCATGGAATGTGCCATTCTTTAGCTTCATCATGTTAGTTGCCTTGGGCGTTGATTACTCAATCTTCCTCATGATGCGCTATCGTGAAGATGAAGGAAACGCTTCAACGCGAATGGTTACAGCGGCCGGTGTTATCGGTGCAGTGGTACTATCAGCCGCATTGATTTTGGCTGGTACGTTCGCAGCCTTGATTCCATCAGGGGTCTTGTCGTTAATCGAAGTTGCTACGGTCGTTATCATCGGCTTGGCATTCTTGAGTTTGATCGTCATGCCATTGTTCTTGCCTGCCGGGGTTGCCTTGGCAAACAAGCTATTGGTTAAGGCCGTTGAAAACGAGAGTTAATCAGGTTTAAACATAAAAAACGCATTCGCGCTAAGCGGATGCGTTTTTTTTTGCATATTAGTTTGTTATTGCTGCAAGGTATCTAGCGCAAGATATCAATTAAGTTCTTATTCGCTGCTTGCTTAGCTGGTAACAGGCCAAACACAATTCCCACGGCTGTGGAAACACCAAATGCTAACGAGACCGAAGCAGGGGTGACAATCGCTCTGAACGGCATCGCCATCGATGCAACAGCTGCCACACTAGTACCAATAACTAGGCCAATGACACCACCCGAAACCGTTAAAATAATCGCTTCTAACAGGAATTGCATCATGATATTTTTAGGCGTGGCCCCTAGCGCCAAGCGCACACCAATTTCTTGTGTTCGTTCAGAAACTGAAATGTACATCATATTCATCACGCCAATCCCAGCAATGAACAATGAAATACCCGCAATTGCGGCCACAAAATAGGTGATTCCTGAAATCGATTTGCTAATTCCCTTCAGCAACTTGCCCATATCGATATATTCATAGCGACCATCACGATGATGACTCCCTGATTTTTTCAGTTGATGCAAGGCCTGTTTAGCACCCAGACTTACCTGAGCACCAGGCTTAAAAGTTAGCTTAATACCATTACCTTGCTTCCCAGTACTCGAGTTAAGATACAGGGTCTTCGGCAACCGCGCATCAGCAGTTTTATTATGATAAACCCCAATAACCGTATACGTTGTTTGCTGGACCGTAACCGAAGTCCCAACGGCATTCGCTGCCGTCGTATACATCTTGGTTGCCAACTTATCCGACATCAACATGACCGGATTCTTCACTTCAAAATCATAAGTCGTCAAATTTTGACCCGCAACAATTGATTGTTTAACGGGCTTGTTCACCAAATCCGCCGTCATTGCTTGCTGACTGTCATTAATAATTGCAGTCATGCCAATTTTCTTCGTTTGTTGCAAAATTTCAACCTTCGCAACCCCCTTGAGATTAGCACCCGTCAACATAGTGACATCCCGATCATCAAAGCCCGGTTCATTTAAAAACATATCACGTGAATTATAGTAAATCTCCGCTGTTTGTTGCCCAGTTTGGGTCGTATCTAAATCCCGTAGCATCTGCTTTTTAACCCCCGCACCTAACGACATAATCGTGACGACTGACGCAATGCCTATGATAATTCCGATAGTGGTTAAAAAACTTCGCTTCGGATTAGCAATCAAAGCATGCCAGGATGCCTTCACTAACTCAGAAAATCTCATGATGACACCTCCGAATCTGAAATAATGCGACCATCTAGGATTTCAACCGTCCGCTTCGTTGCTGCGGCCACATTAGGATCGTGTGTTACTAAGATAATCGTTGTACCTTGGTCATTCAACTCTTTAAATAGTTGCATGATTTCAGCTGAGGTCCGACTATCTAAAGCACCCGTCGGCTCATCTGCAATCAGAAAACTTGGATTGGCAACCAGCGCACGTGCAATTGACACACGCTGTTGTTGCCCACCAGATAAAGCGGTGGGAAGCTTATCACCCGCGCCAGGCAGCCCAACCCGCGTTAATTGTTCATCAATCCGATCCTGCACTTGGCGTCGTTTTTCACCAGCATAAAGCAAGGGGAGGGCAATATTATCGCTCACCGACATCGTCCGAATCAGCTTAAAATTTTGAAAAATAAACCCCACGCTGGCATTACGGAAAGGCGTTAATTCAGCTCGTTTCAATGTTTGAATTTGTGTGTCATTAAATTGATACTCACCTTCAAATTGATCATCTAAAAAGCCAATAATGTTAATTAACGTCGACTTACCTGATCCTGATTGACCAATAATTGACACATATTCACCAGCATCAATCGACAAATTAATGTCATGCAAAACATGAAAGTGATTGTCACCTTGACGATACGACTTATTGATATTTTTTAAATTAATCACTAATCGTCACCTGTGCCGCATCTTTTAACTTATTATCCGGGTTCAGAATAATGCGTTCCTTAGCTTGTAGGCCGGCCGTGACAACTAAATAGCCATCTCGCTTTTCAGTTGTCACTGGCGTCTTACGGGCCTTACCCGCAACATAGCGATACACATGGCCGTGTTTAACGGCCGTCGTTGGCACCCGAATACCATCTTGCGGCACTGTGATCGTCAGTGATTGGCCATTCATAAATTGGGCCGCATCCAAGTTATCCGTTGTAAATGCATATCGCGCCATATTTTTACTGCTTTCTTTCGCCGGATTGGTCGACAAAAAATTAAGGGTAGTTTTCGCTTCTTGCTTTGTTGCTAAAGCCTTAATGGCGACATCGCGGTGATCTTTGACCTTGTCGTAGTCATACTCACTCACCAAACCAGTTGCTTGTAGACCCGAACCTGTAATGGCCAATTGTACTTTACCGCTCTGATCATAACTTACTGAAATCCGTCCATCGTAAGGGGCTGTCACCTGACCATACTGACTATTTTGCCCGCGTTGTAATGCTTGCTGACTCGTTTGCACATCCGCCTGTGCATCAGCTAAATTGCTTTTTGCATCACGCAATTGCGAGTCCAAATCCGCCCGTGACGGATCATCTGCAGGCAACTGTTGCAGTTGCTGCGTCAATTGATTAATTGTATTTTGCGCACTTGTCGCTACCCGATTGCCCTTATCAACTGTCGCTTCTTGCTCAGCCAAATCCATTGACTTATCCAAGAAAGTCGTTAGCAACACCTGACCAGCGGTGACGGTATCACCATTTGCAACGTTCAATTGTTGCACTTTCCCCTCAGGAATCGTCAATTGTTGCTGAGCAACTGGTGCCACCTTACCAGCCACCGTAAAGGTTGACTGTTTCACCGTTCCCACCTGATAGGTTGGTGTCCCGGCTTCTTTTGTTGCCTGATGATCAGTCACATACAAGACTGTTCCACCGATGACTGCGGCCCCTAATGGTACCAACACCATCCCTAATTTAACGCGCTTACGCATATCACATATCCCCCAAAAATATTTCTTATCACCTAAACACAATATCATACATCGTATAATATGCGAAGGTTTTCTGTCATATTTTTGAAACTTTTGTGTTCTTAATGTCAAAAACAATCACTTTAGATGTTATTTGTAACAAAAAACGTAGATACGATAGGGGGTTAAACTTTCGAAATACATTTAAAAACCGCCATGCAATTTTGCATAGCGGTTCATACGTAAATTTAACCGATGATAACTTCCTCGGTCGGATATTGAAAACTGGTTGGCTTTTCGCGAATATTCATCACAGAAAACATCACCGTATACAAGCCGACACGACCAATGAACATCACCATCATAATCACAATTTTCCCCAACGTGGTTAGATGGGGCGTTAATCCTAGTGAAAAACCAGTTGTTGAAAAGGCTGAAATAACCTCAAAAACAATATATTCTAAGCCTTCGCCCTTCGGAATCGTTTCGGTAATACTCAAGAAGAGCGACACGCCAATCACAAACACAATAGATATCACTGCCAGCATCATGGCCTTAATGACCACTTTTTGACTGAAACGCCGCCCACCAAAATTGACTTGTTCCTGGCCACGTAATGCTGCCATTGATTGCAACCATAAAATTCCCAGCGTCGTTGTTTTAATACCACCAGAAGTTGATCCTGGCGTTCCACCAACAAACATGAGCAACATGATAATCATCAGACCAGCTGCCGTCAAATCGCGTAATGGCACAACTTCCAGTCCCGCAGTTCTCGGTACAACAGCTAAGAACAAAGTGTCCATGATGCGATGCCAAAGTGACGTTGACCCAGCTAACGGCGTGAGCACTTTTTCCGTGAATAGGAAGAAAACAAACGCCAAACCGGTTAACCAGGCTGACACGTGCAAGGCCACACGAGTATGCAAACTCAAGCGACGTTGCTTGCGATAAAGTAATAAATCACGCCAAACCAAGAACCCAAGTGACCCAGCCGAAATCAGCAACATCCAAACAACCAGAATATACGGATCGTTCCGTAAAAAGAAGACCGGTTCGTCAAAGAACGTAAAACCCGCATTTCCAAATGCTGAAATTGACGACGCGATACTTAGGAAGATACCGTGGCTGGCGCCGAAGCGGGGAATGAAGTCCGGCATCATCAGAACCGCACCGATTAATTGAATAACCGCTGATAGTGAGAAGACATACGACAACACACTTTTCACATCGGCTAAACTGCCTAGGTTTAATGCTTGTTGGGCCATGAGTCGTGCTTTTAAATCCAGGCGTTGGCCTGTAATAGCAAACAACAGCACCGCAAACGTCATAAAGCCAAGGGCGCCAATTTCAATCATCACCAAAAGGACAATATGGCCAAACAATGACCACGTCGACGCTGTATCTAACACCGTCAAACCTGTAATCGCTGTTGCCGAAACGGCGGTGAACAAGGCGTCCATATAATGAACCGTTACCCCCGCTTTCTGCGATATTGGTAACATCAAAATGCCCGCGCCAGCGAAAATAATGACTAAAAATCCGAGGGTCAAAATTTGTGGCGGGGTCATTTTGCTAAGTAATTTTCTCATAAGTTAAGTATCCCCCAACTTTCTTTATTATACAGGAGTTGCGGCTTAGTTTTGCACAGAATTTTGTGGATAAAAATGGTAAAAATAAACTGTTTTACCCACATCCTGTGGAAAACTTGTGGATAAAAGCCTGATTTGTGCAACGAAACCCACTATCCACGGGGGAAAACTCAGTGTGGATAACTTGTGTGTAAATTCTTGCTACATGCAAAACGCCCATATAAGGGCATTTTCAACCGAACGTTAAGTTTAACCTTAATCAACAACGGGTTTTTATAGCTAACAGAACGTTATTTCTCGTTATCGTTCGCTTTTAGGCGGTTTATATCCCATTAAAAGGGGCCTTCATTCACAAAAATGCATTTAATCACGAATGTTACAAACTTACAGGTTATCAATTTTTGTATCTTTAGTTTTCAACCGATTCCGGGGTGTGCAAAACTTTTTTTAGTCCGTAGCGATCTGTGGATTTTTTGACATGTTTTTGTGACTAAATGCCGATATTGCAACGTTTTAACAGTTTTACACACTAAAATACCCATTCTGTGGATAAATGTGGATAACTTTCCCCAGAAATCGCTCTAAACTTTGATATAATAAGGTTTGTTAGATATCCACAACCTGTTTTTAACATGTGGATAAGCCAAAAGTTGCGATTTGTTTAAGCAGTTATCCACACCTGTTTAAAACTTCGAAGAAATCACTAATTTGATTAAGGAAAGGTAAAGACCATGAACGTAAAAATCATTGGCGTTGGCAAGCTAAAGGAAAAATATTTGAAAGATGGTATTGCAGAATACGCCAAGCGTTTGCAAAAGTTTGCAAAATTTGAAGTAATCGAGGTCCCTGATGAGAAGGCACCTGAACAACTTTCGCAAGCTCAAATGGATCAGGTAATGGCCAAGGAAGGAGAACGTATTCTTAGCAAGATTAAAGATAAGGAATATGTTTTTGCCCTCGCCATTAAGGGGCAGGAACGCAGTAGTGAAGAACTTGCTGCTGAAATTGATAAATTAGCACTGCGTGGCGATTCAGATTTAACCTTTGTCATCGGTGGTTCGCTTGGCCTAGCACCAGAAGTCATCGCTCGTGCTAATACACAAATTAGTTTTGGACGCTTTACTTTGCCACACCAATTGATGCGCTTGGTTCTGACTGAACAAATTTACCGTGCCTTCATGATCAATCAGGGATCGCCATATCACAAATAAAGCGTTTAATCGTTATTTGTATTGATATTATATTTTGATTCGGCGACTTATATCGTTTAACCAAAATAAATCTTACAAAATGACATTAAATTTTATGAAAGTTTCACGTGAAACATGATTTATTATGTATTGAAAACGCTTTCAAAAAGTATTTTAACTAAAGCGTGTGGGAAAACTACAATTCCCGCACGCTTTTTATTTTGTGACCCTGTTTCACAGGCAACCCAAAAACTGAAAAAAATATATTGGCCTTTTTCGTGCCATCTCGCCAGAAAAGACTAGAATGATGTTATAAGGTTTTTAACCAGAGAGGGGGCGTTACTATGCAGTACTTATTAATGGGTATTATCGCGGGTAGTCTAACACCGTTTCAAACGGCCGTTAATTCCAAGCTATGGCAATATGTCATTTCACCATTTCTATCATCATTAATTTCATTTCTCATCGGAACCATCTTCTTAACCATTGTCATTTTGGCTAGTGGTGGGCAACTACTCTTAACCAGTCACCAAGTTGCAACCATTCCTTGGTGGGCTTACCTCGGCGGGGTTTTGGGAATGATTGGTTTAACCACCAACATTCTGTTATTCCCCATCTTAGGCAGTGTTCAAACCGTCATTATGCCCATCATGGGACAAATCCTCATGAGTATGGTCATTGATAATTTTGGTCTCTTTGGCGCTGATCACCACGCCTTATCAGCCATGCGATTGGTCGGGGTGGTGCTCCTAATTATTGGTGTGTTAATCGTTGTGGTCTTACCCGGTTATCTGAGTCGCGATAAGCTGACAGACAACGAGCATGCACCCGTTAAGTTACGCTGGTTATGGCAATTAACCGGCGTCATCGTCGGTGCCATGCTGGCTGTACAAGCTGCCATTAACGGCCGGTTCGGTGGCATGTTAGCCTCACCATTACATGCTGCTTGGGTATCATTTGTCATCGGATCAATCCTGCTATTCATTGTTAGTTTAGCCCAACGGAGCTTGCCTAACGTAGCCAACTTGGCCCGCAATAAGACGCCTTGGTGGATTTGGTTGGGCGGTTTTCTAGGTGCCATCTATATTTTCTCAAACGCCTTCTTGGTCCCTAAGATTGGGACCGGTACGGTTGTGGTTTTGGCTCTATTAGGTCAGGTTATTGGTAGTCTGAGCATTGATCAATTCGGCCTACTTGGTGCCTTTAAAAACAAGATTACCCCAATCAAAATCATTGGCTTAGTCATTATGATTGCGGGGGTTGTCCTCATTGAAATGATGTAACTTGAATCGCTACTAGCTCAACCACAGCACATAGGTTTAGCTGGTAGCTTTTTTGATATAATTAACACACTATTAGAAAATAAGAGGATTATGACATGACCAACATCCAAACTGACCTGCTCATTATTGGCGGGAGTGACGCTGGTATCTCGGCAGCTTTACGTGCCCGTGAGCTCAACAAGGACATCCGAATTACGATGGTCCTTGCCGACGAATTCCCGAACCTTTCAATCTGTGGTATTCCATACGCGGTCAGCCAGGAAGTTTCTGCTTGGCAAAATTTGGCACATCGAACGGTCAAAGACTTAGAGGCGTACCAAATTGATTTTTACATGAACACTTGGGCAACTGCCATTAATCCAACCGCCCACACGGTCACTGCCACACGTGGTGAGGAAGCAGTCACTTTTGCTTACCAACACTTAATGGTAGGGACAGGCGCAGTCCCCAAAGAATTGCCACTTACTGGCGCAGGCGATGGTATCCACGTCCTACACACCATGGGCGATTTCTTTGACATCGAAGCCCAATTGGTGCAACACCAGCCAAAACGGGCAGCCATCATCGGTGCGGGGTACGTGGGCATCGAAATGGCGGAAGCTCTCACACACCGTGATGTCGCTGTTTCGTTATTTCAACGGGGGCCTGAAGTACTATCGACCATCGACGCTGATCTTGCAACACCCATTAATGACGCATTGACGCAAAACGGCGTGCAGGTTTTCACCAACGCTACCGTTACCGAAATTGCCCAAACACCAACTGGTTACCGTTTAATTGGTGGGGCTACCGACGAAACTTTTGATTTTGTCCTGGTTGTTGTCGGTGTGCGGCCAAACAGTACATTGCTTGAGGAAGCCGGTGCTGAAGTCACAACTAATCATGCCGTGATTGTGAACGACCGCATGCAAACTAACTTACCCGATATTTACGCGGCAGGTGATTTAGTCCAAACGAAACACCGCCTCCTTGGTGATACCTATTTGCCGCTTGGAACGACGGCCCACAAGCAAGGGCGCGTTGCCGGTGCGAATATCGTGGGACGTCAAACCCACTTTGCCGGGATTCTTGGATCACAAGTATTGCGCGCCTTCGATGTGATTGCTGCCCGAACTGGTTTGTTACCTACTGAAGCTACACAGGCCGGTTACACCCCAATCACAACAACTGCGGTGGTGGATGATCACAAGGGGTACTATCCCGGTGCTGAAAAAATTACAATTCGCATCACCGCTGATCGCCAAACACATCGCCAGTTAGGTGCGCAATTGGTTGGTAAATACGGTAGTGAAGTTGCCAAACGAGCCGACATTTTTGCGACTGCCATTTATAACGACATGACCGTGGAAACCTTCAGCGACCTCGATTTAACTTACTCACCAGTCGTTGGTGCACCATGGGACGCGGTCCAAGCTGCCGTCCAACAACTTGAAGCCCAATTAGATTCCTAATCACAATAAAACGCGTGAGATTAATGCCTATCTCACGCGTTTTATTGTTATGATGCCTTTTTCTGATGATTCTTATTATCAACATGACTACCAATTAACGCCGACGCGCCGGTCATGAAGCCTGCTAAAATAGCCAAAATAATGAAGCTAGGAATTGTTAACCCATTTTTAAATACCATGATTCCAATCAACCATGCCAAATAAATGATGCCGGTTAATAATCCGCGCTTAATTGGCAGTAAATATAAAAACGCCGCTAGTACGACGGCTACCATCCCCCACGGATAGTCAGCCCAAATCGGTCCGCCCGTCATCAGTGCCCACAGCACCGGCCACACAATCACAGCTCCCAGCAATATTAATAATTCTTGCGTCCCTGTCATTTTTCTACTCATCGTTATCGCCACCCTTCTAACAAAATTGTAGCAAATTGGTTCAGCCTTGCAAAAGTATCATTGTCAAACTGACGTTGCGTGACGTTATTTGTTAATGACGTATAAAAAGACGCTAAACCACAACTAAAGGTGGCTTAGCGTCCCAATTTTATTTTGTATTCATTTTATCTTCCAAGCGACTCATCCACCAACCTAACCATGTGCCAAGTGCCAATAGCACAACGGAAATCGTGATATGGATAATGGTGAAGTCCTTAAAGTCGGTTGGCACAATCATAACCGTCGACGCCAGGACAATTCCAAAAATTGCGTGGAATAATTTCGCATATGCAATCTTGAAAATATAGGCCATAAACTTTGACAGCAGGGCGATAATCAACACTAAGCCAATCAAAATGGGAACCAAGACACTCAAATCGCCATGTTTAATCCCGTCACTCATCCCCTTATATAAGCCCAGATAAATTAAGAAATTCGATGGGCTCAGGCCGGGTACAATTAGTCCCAGTCCAATCAAAGCACCCGCTAGGACCCACGCCCCGAAACTTGCTTCAATTTTTGAAAACAAAGGCGCACCAAACAACAAAAATGCCAACATCGCAGCAAAGGAAACAACCATAATCACCACATCAACCGGCGTTCGGCCTTCTTTGGCTGCATCACGCCACAATGACGGCAGGGTGCCGACAATCGCGCCGACGAAAAACCAGAGCGCCACACTTTCATGTTTCCCAAGTACGAAGCTAATTGCAAAGGACAACAAGAAAATGCCAAGCAAGGCACCAATGCCCACGGGCATGAAGTATAGCACATTCTCTTTGAATCGCTTAAACGGATTCGCTAAGAACGTAATGATGCGCTCATATAACCCAAACACTGCAGCCAGTGCGCCACCGCTAATGCCGGGCAAGATAAAGCCCGAGCCAATTAAGGCGCCTTTAACAGCACGGAAGATCCAATCTCCTGGTTGTTTTCGCATGGTTAATCCTCGTCTATTCTTCAGAAAAATTCGCTTTAATACTGCCATTTTACCGGAGTCACTAAAACAGGACAACAGCCTCTAAGGTTTCGACAACAAATAGTAATCATGTTGCGAACATGCTACCATTGAAGACACTACAGAGGATTGAGGTGAGCCATTATGATGACTTATACACGTAAAGCACGTCTATCTGATTTAGACGCAATACTAAAAATTACCGACCAAGCCGTGGCATTCTTGGCAAGTCAAGATTCACCGCAATGGCAAGGAAATGATGGACCAACTCGTGCAGAATTTGAAACAGCGATTAACGCTGGTGTCGCATATGTCTTAATCTATGACGAACAAGTTGCCGGTGTTGCCAAGTTAATTCCTGGACCGGAAGTAGCTTATGACAATATCGATGGTCAGTGGGACGGCAATGCCACTACCTATATGACCATCCACCGCGTAACTGTCGATGGCGAAATTCGCGGCCAAGGTTTGGCTCAGCAGCTGCTCCATGATTTAATTGTGATTGCTCGTGAACAAAATTTCACGGATATCCGCATTGATACCCATGAGGTGAACACAATTATGCAACACGTCATTACCAAACTAGGCTTCACCTATCAGGGAATGATTATGTTGCCAATTGCCAATGGTGACCGTAAAGCTTATCAACTGCTTCTCGACTAACCCTTTTCATACTGTATTCCTCGGAAGGTGTGCTATTATTTTTGCAAAGAAACCGAGGTGATTCATAATGAAAAATGTGTTGGTACTAGGCGCTACCGGAAACGTTGCGCAATATTTTATTGATAGTTTTGCTAATGTGGCGCCTGATGATATGCAATTAACATTGTGGGCCCGTAATTCACGCCGCTTGCCCCGTTCTCAGCATGAGGCTTATCAAGTCTATGAAGGGGACATGTACGATGCGACAACATTGGTACCAGCCATCGCTGATGCTGATATCATCGTTAGCTTCATCGGTTCATCACCAATGCCAACGTATGCCCAATCGCTAATCGATGCCATTAACATGAGTGGTCGTACAATCGACCGTGTCATTTGGCTCGGCGCCGGCGGCATGATGGGCGAAACGATTGGCGGTGAAGGTCGTATTGCCCGTTCGATGCCCGGCTACTTCAATCAACAACTGCGTGGTGGTGAAATGTTGATGGGGGCTGACTTTGACACAACCATTGTCAGTCCTGTGATGTTCCACGGTGGACCAGCCGGCAAGCCAATTATTTTTGATAGTCATGAAACGACACCTGCGCAAACTGTTTCACGTGAAACGATTGCGCTAGTCTACTTAGAAGCCTTGTTACAAGACAAGTGGCGTAATCAAATGATTACAGTTGGTGATCGTAAATAGAAAAACTCCCGTCAAACGAAGACGATATGCTTCGTTTGACGGGAGTTTATTTTTTAAATGTCTTGTTTATGCTTCGTCCAAAATGAGTAACCACCAACCATGACAATAAAGAAGATGATTGTCGCAATCACAGATACCTGCGTCGCCTTATCCAACACCAAGATAACCAACACGGCTAAGAAAAAGGCAATCGTTAAGTAACTGGTTGCTGGGAACCATGGCATCTTGTATGGATTTTCGATTGATGCCTCGGTTGCCTTGTACTTGATGTGTGCAACCATAATCAAAATCCAAACAAAGATAAAACTAATTGTTGCCACACCAGTAATTAGCGTAAAGATTTGTGATGGGAAGAAGTAGTTTAACAACACGACGGCCAAGAAAATCAATGACGATGCCAACATACCAGTGACTGGCACCATGTTCTTTGAAATCTTCGCCAACGACTTTGGCGCTTGCTTGTTCTTCGCCAATACATACAACGTGCGTGACGTTGAGAAAATCGCTGAGTTTGCGGCTGACAACGCTGAGGTTAGCACCACAAAGTTCACAATATCAGCGGCAAACTTAATGCCCATCCCTGCAAACACTTGCACGAAAGGTGATTGGGCCGTATTGATATCATTCCAAGGATAGATTGCCATAATAATCGCAACCGCACCAACGTAGAACAACCCGATTCGAACAGGTACTGAGTTAATGGCCTTTGGTAGATCACGCTCTGGGTCTTCCGTTTCACCAGCCGTTAGTCCCACCATTTCAATACCCGTGAAGGCAAAGATAACCATCGGAAAGGCCATTAAGAAGCCGCCAAAGCCGGTTGCGAAGAAACCACCGTGGTCCACCAAATTGGCGAATGAAGCTGTGTGCCCACCAGTATGGAACCCAGTCGCAATCAAGCCTAATCCAGCAACAATCAAAGCTAAGATGGCGATCACCTTAATGGATGCGAAGCCTGACTCCAATTCACCAAACCAGCGCACATTCACCAAATTCAACCCGACTAGTAGTAACACCACAATCAATGGTGTGACCCACTGCGGAATGAAGGGGAACCAATAGCGAAGATAAATACCGGTCGCTGTTAAATCAGCCATCGCCAAACTTGCCCAACTCAACCAGTAGGCCCAGCCGATGGCAAATTCCCACTTGTCACCTAAATATTCGCGGACAAAATCAATAAATGAGCGCATTTTCGTATTCGATAATAACAACTCACCAACCGCGCGCATCATGAGATAAGCAAAAATACCAGTTATGGCATATGCCAAAATAAGTGATGGCCCGGCTGCCTTGATGGCTGACCCAGAACCCAAGAACAATCCTGTTCCAATTGCACCACCGATGGCAATCATCTGAATGTGCCGCGACTTCAACCCACGTGATAACTCACGTTGCTCGTTTCCGTTTTCCATATTAAAAACCTCACTGCATGGGGTACAAAAAAAGTCCCCATGCCAAATTAAATTTGACATAGGGACGTTAAATAACGCGGTTCCACCCTAATTCTTGGTTAATCATCCTAACCAAGCAACTTAATTACGGGTAATTTTTGTTTCTCCAAAAGTTCCACGTTCGATAACAATGTACTTGTTTGCACCAACCACAAGCTCTCTAAAACATTGCATAATCGAACACCTCTTTCTTCACCGAGACGCCAATTAGTAACTTAACTATAAAGACTTCTAAAAAATTAGTCAAGCGTTGTGACCTACTTGGTCTTTTCAACCAGTGATTCAAAATGCTTCACATCAACACTCTCACCAACAACCGTTAGCACGTCCCCGATTTGAATCATTTCACTAGACTCTGGTGCCACATTAACCTGACCTCGCGACTTAATTGCAATCACGTTAAGGCCATAATTTTTGCGAATATTTAATTCTGAAATGGTTTTATTCGCAAATTTCAAATTCGCAATCTTAATTTCACCCAAGGAGTGCTTATCACCCAAATCAATATAATTAATCAAATTAGGCGTCATGATTTGTTCCGCTAATCGTTGGGCCATTTCATGTTCAGGCCGCACCACCTGATCCGCACCAACCTTTGCCAATACGCGGGCGTGCAAATTATTTTCGGCCTTAGCAACCACATGTCGTACACCCATATCCTTCAACAAAATCGTTGTCAAAATTGACGCTTGCTGATTGTGACCGATTGCCACAATGACGTGATCAAAGCTTGGTAAATCCAAATCTCGCAAAGCATCCTCATCTTGTGCATCGGCAATCACAGCGTGTGTCGCCTTATCCATGTAATTTTCAACCAAGGCAGGGTTACTATCGATAACCAATACATCCTGACCAGCCGCAATGAGCGATTCTAATAGCGAGCTACCAAACCGGCCCAAGCCAATCACGGCAAATGTTTGCTTCATTATGTTGTCTCCATTTTTTATTAATCTTTATATCATGCATTAGACACCCTAACCCAGGGCGTTTTGATCATCGTGCAGTCCTAAACTACCAACGTGACCTTTCGACTTTATTTTACCACTTCATCACAAACTACCTAAAAATCGGAAGTAAACTTGCATTAAGTCCGATTAAATGCCTACAATAGCATATGTTAAATTCTGCACTTTGTGTGAACTTATAAGAATGTAGAGAGAATTAGAGTTGGTAATTAAATTTGGGAGATTGTTACCACTCATGAGTACTATTTCGCGCGTTGCCGCGCTTTTTTCAACAGCTGCATTGGGTAGCATGCTGTTAACAACATCTGTTTCAAGCGTTACAACGATTGTCGCTGCCGCTGAAACAAATCAAACACAACAAACTAACGCTCTGACGTTAGCTGATGGCACCTATGATACGACCGTTGCCGTCTACAAGACTGGCACGCAAGAAGATTCAGCTATGATGTCATACGTCGAGAGCAAGGGATCAATGACCATCAAAAACGGATCAGTGACCCTTGATATTGCCATGAAGGGTCAGTCACAGATGGATATGATGACCGGCTTTACAGTTGCCGGCCACGCAGCCACAAAGTCTGGTACCCATTGGACCGTGACTTTACCCGTCAGCGAATGGGCAGCCCCATTTGCAACCAGCATGGTGATTGACGTGCCAGCTATTTCTTGGCATGAAGAGCCTTCTGCTGATTTAATGGTGACACCCATCGTCCCGGACAAGCCGGCTGATACGAATGATACCGATAGCGATGCCATTCTGTCAGCCGACGTACCAATGACCGCTAGCGATAACATGGATCGTTTTTTTAACCCCACTGCTGAGCTAGCTGTCAAAGGGGAGACAACTGACGTCACCCTGTCATTCAAGGATAGTGTTAGCAATATGCTTAACACGATTACTGACGTGACTTTTGATGGCGTTACACAGCCTCTAAATGGTAAAAAGGCCATCACATTCAACATTCCCACGAAGGACTTAAAGCCCGCCAACGGTAAGTCAGTCACATTAGCATCTTTCACTAGTGTACCAATGAGTCCGACGAAAGGATATAAATCAGATTTAACTTTTGATTTAACTAACGTACTACCAGCTAAAGACTTAACAACTGGGTCTTACAAATTAGCCGTTTCAGCTGACGGTGGGATGGATAAATGGTTTGATACAAATTTCCAGACTGACCTCGGCTGGTTGACATCAAAAGTGACCGTTGCCTACCAAGAGTCTAAGCAAGGGATGCTCAGCATGATTCCAACGGTGACATTTGATAACATCACCAAGCCGGTCAATGGCGAACGCTTCGTCACTTTTGAAATTCCAACCAAGGATTTGTCACCAGATGACACAAACGTTGCTAAAATTGCGTCGTTTACGAGCGTGCCAATGAGTCCAAGTAAGGGTTATCAATCAAACTTGTCATTTGATATGACACCGGCCCTTGGGTCCTCTTCTGAAACACAACCAGAGGCGCCTGCTCAACCGGAGCAACCAACGGATCCAGAGACACCATCCGTGCCAACTACGCCGGAAACACCAAGTAACCCTGCGACGCCACAACCCGGTCAACAACAATTAGCAAATGGTACCTATACCGTCCCATTCGCTAACTACAAGACCGGTACAAACAATGCGTCAGCAATGAATAACTACTTGAAGACGCCGGCCACCGTGACCGTTAACGGCAAATTAGCCCACATTGATATCGCAACCAGCAGCCAGGCTATCATGGATATGATGTCAGACTACAAGTTCAATGGGGAAGCTGCTAAGCGTCAAGGTACGCACTGGCTAGTTACGTTACCAACTGAGGCGTTGTACAAGACGATTACGACAAGTATGACGATTTCAATGAATGGTCAAGTGATTGAAAAGCCAACGGCCGACATGGTTTTTGACACTAGTAATGCTGCTGCAACTGGTGACAAGGGCGAAACTGATGAAAAAGGTGGCGCTGGTAAGCCAGATGCTAAACCAGAAAATGATACCGATGAATCAACATCAAATAAAACGGGAAAGCCCGCTAAAAATGCGGTCGTGCGTGCGTTGAAAATTTTACGTGCCGATAACGATGAAGCTTCAATTGCCACCCAATACTTTCACACGACCATTAAATTAGCTAAAAATGCTGACGGCTCATATTATGGTTATCTAACGACCCACACACCAAAGTTGATGGGTAAAAATCCAATCCGCTTTACTGATAAGAAGCATGATGTTTCCTTAGTAGAGACGAAATTGGTTAACAATTACTATGAATCAACTTACCGGATGAAGTTGCAAAAGTCTGAATTGACAAAGCCAATTGCCACAACGATTCACGTGCAATTTACAGAGCCAATTCCTTATAACGAAAACTATGAGATTCGTTTGGTCATCGGTAAAGTATTGAGTGATAAGGGAAGTGATTTGCCAACCGGCGCAGATAAAAACGGCACACCTAGTGGCACTGAATCGAACACGAACCAGTCAGATGTTTCACATGAAACAACGCTGACTGATGTAAATGATCGTACGAATGCTACGACACCTACAACAAGCATGGGGGTAACCGGTGTTGGGACAACAATGCCATCCCCAATTGCTAACGTGCCAGGTACAGCCGCTACGACAACACTGGCAACAACGCCAGCTACACAAACAACGGCCACACCAACCACTGCGACGTCATTGCCTGTCGCAGTGGCTGCCCAAACAGCTACGCAACCAGCTGCAACTACTGACAAGCCAGCTAAGTCGACCAACAAGGCTAAGCACGCCTCGAATTCAAGTCAATCTAAAACCGCTAAGGACACACCAGCTACCGAGCAAGCTAACACGCACGATGACAAACAACCGTCATCAATTAAGCGGGCGGCTTTGATTGGTGCGGGCGTTGCATTAACGGCAGCAATCGGCTTCATTGGGACAACCATGGCCGTCAATTTCTTCAAGATTCGGTAGGCGTAATATCATGACAATCAAATCATTTTTGCTAAGTCTAATTAGCGGTATTACCCTACTAACTGCTGCACCAACCGTGTTTGGTGAAACGTATAACGCACCCATGCAAGTCTTAGAAAACGGGACAAATAGTGCATCATACGCCTCAGCTTACTTTGCCAATTCAGCAACGGTAACGCCAAACGGTGATCAATATACTGTGACATCAACGGTCACAACTGACACATCACTTGGTGATTACCCTGTTCAAATGTTAAGCATTGACGGTAGCGGGGTAACGACCTCACGCAGTCAAAGTGGCAATAAACAAACGATTACGTATAGTTTTGTCACATCAGATTTGAAAGCACGGCACAACGCCAACATTAAGGTCGATGTTGATAGCATCAATTATCACCATAACTACACAGTTGGTTTGGTACTCGACACAGCCAACGTACCAGCTCCAGCACCGGCCGCATCAGCAACATCCGCTGATTCAACAGCAGCATCGACTTCGATTGCGGCTGTTACAAGCAGTCAAACGACCACAACCAGTCACGTTGCAGCGACATCAAGTAGCCATGAGACCCGTGAAGCAACTAGTTCTGCCGCACAAACAACAACGGCTGAATCTGTGACAACGAATTCAGCTGCCGAAACGTCAGCGTCAAGCACGTCAGTATCTACCAGTGCGACAAGCACGGCCGGTAAGACTGAGTCTGAGGCGCATGCGACGACTTCATCATCTGCGAAAACGCCAACTAAAGCTGCCAAAAAGAGCGCCCCTGCACAACAAAAATCAGCAGATCAAACCACTGATCAGGCTGCAACTTTACCGGTTGGCCTAATTATTGGAGCAGGGCTGGCAATTGGTATTTTAGGTGCCTTGGCTACCGTCTTTTTGAAGAGGCATTAAGCAATGCAGAAAAAACAACAAGCCTTACTTGGTATCTTATTAGTGATTTTAGTTGGGTTAACAGCCGGCTGGTATTGGCTATCAACCCAATCTGCTACCTCAACAACCCATCACACACAACAACGCGTGATTGTCACAACCAACGCGCAGGCTCAGATTTTTAATCAATTAGCCATCCCCTTAGTTGGGGTGCCAACACCTGGTGATAACCAAACCTTGCCAAAGCGTTATGCAAAATTACCCCAAGTCGGTAATCACGTTGCCCCTAATTTGGAACGCATTGCAAGTCTGAAACCAGATATGGTTTACTTGGACCAGGCCTTAGTGTCTGACTATGAACAAAAACTCAAAAGTGCCGATGTCCAAACAACGGCCTTGAATTTTTCAGATTTAGACGCCTTACGCGAGAGTATCAAAACCATTGGGAATAGTTTTAATCGTCAACAACAGGCTCGCCAACTAAATACCACCCTGAACTTAAAAGCTATCCATCCGAAACATCGGCCCAAAGTGGCTTTGTTAATGGGGATGCCAGGTGGCTCTTTCCTAACTGGGACGAAGCATAGTTATGTCGGCGATTTAATTAACCGCGCCGGTGGGACTGTTATCGGAGCTGGGGATGGTGCTTATACCACAATGAACGTTGAACAGATTGCCGCGGCACAGCCGGATGTCATCATCACGATGGCCCACGCCATGCCAAAACAAGTCTTTCAAAGTTTCGATGAACTGTTTGCTCAGCCGGCCTGGCAAGCCTTACCAGCAGTTAAACGGAACCAGGTTTATCAAGCATCCGAGCCCACGTTTGGGATGACAGCTAATTTAAATGCACCAGCGGCCTTTAAGCAATTAAAGACGTGGTTGCAAACGAATTAGAAAGTCGGTAAAAGACTATGAAACAGCTTTATAACTGGATTTTAGGTGGGGTACTACTAATCAGTATTGTCATTGCGATGCTCATCGGTAGCACAACCATTGCGATTCATGATCTATGGCAAGGTAATGCCCAAGCCTGGCATATGTTACTCACTTATCGACTGCCACGCATTATCATTGCAGTCGTCGGTGGTGCAATTCTTGGAGGCAGCGGCTTGCTCTTACAAATTGTTTTACGTAATAGACTGATTGATGCGTCAATTCTAGGGATAATGAACGGTACCCAATTCTTGACGATTGGTAGTTTAATTTTGTTGCCGGCTAGTTTAAATTGGCACGTCGGAGTAGGAGCTCTTGGTGGGATTTTAATTATGATTGGTTGGCGTCTATTTATCCCTCAAAATCGTCCCCGCTTGCAAATGGTGTTAATTGGCATTGCAACAGCGATGACATTTCAAGCCTTAACCAATATCGCCAGTGAAGGATTCGGGTTACCATTACCATCATTAAGCACCGTTACTTGGGCTGACGTGATGCAATTACTCATTATTGTCATGATTGGCCTGATGTTATTAATTCTAGCCTGGCCAAATCTAAAGTTTTACGCCTTATCGGCCCAACAAGTTCGTTTGTTAGGCTTTAACGAGCCGCGCACAATGTGGTTGATCCTCATTGCCGTCGGCGTTTGGACCGGGGCCTTAACCGCATTACTTGGTGTGGTCTTCTTTTTGGGGGCTATTTTGCCACAAATCGCGCGTTTAATGGCACCGCGTACAAAATCCCAGCAATTACTGCCAGCAACCATGTTGTGGGGCAGTTTGCTCTTAATCAATGCTGACACGGTTGCTAGAACCATCTTAGCGCCAAAAGAATTGGCAACAAGTGCCGTTCTACTGGCAATTAGTGGACCGTTATTTGCCGTTATGCTTTTGAAAGGAAGTCGCCATGCTACAACTTAAAGACGTTGACGTATACCGTGGTGAGCAACAAGTCCTCTCAAAAGTGACAGTTGATTTACGACCGCAACAGATTACTAGTCTCATCGGGCCAAATGGTTCTGGTAAGTCAACGCTACTCCAGCTGCTTACCAAAGCATTAGAACCTCGTCGCGGTATAATTACTGGTCGGCCCTTAAGTATCGCTTTATTAGCACAACGAAATGAGCTCCATGAGCCCTTGACCGTACGTGAATTATTAACGATGACCACAGACGTTATCGACGATACGGTTGTTGCATTGCTTCAACTAACGACTTTACTTGAAACGCCGATGCCTGAGCTTTCTGGTGGTCAACAGCAACTTGCTTGGCTAGGATTCGTCTTGCAGCAACAACCTGAACTGGTTATTTTAGACGAGCCAACAACCTACCTAGACTTGCAGTACCAGCACTTATTCTTAGAAACGCTACGGCAGTTGCAACAACAACGCCAATTTACTGTGATCATGGTGTTACACGATTTAACGCAAGCCTTTGCTTATAGTGATCAGATTTGGTTGCTAAACGACCGTGGCCAGCTAAAAAGTGGGGCCGTCGCTGATATGGCTGATGTCGATCAATTATCAACGACCTTCAAAACCCCCTTAACTGACGTTATCGTGAACCAACAGCATTTGATTGTGCACGCCTGACGACACAGGGATTAACATAAAACTAAAAAACCGCCTGACAATACGCTGTCAGGCGGTTTTTTTGGCGATGGGTTACTTCTCAAAATAAGTCTTCCATTGCGTATTAATATTAGCTCGCTTAGTTGATTCGCCCCAGAATGGCACCTTCACAACACCAAGCACCTTATCCTTGTTCACAAAGCCCCAGTAACGTGAGTCGTTTGAAACGGTACGGTGGTCTCCCAAAACGAAATACTCGCCCTTAGGCACCTTAACCGTCTTCTCACGTTGCCAACCCATGTGGTCACCAAGTTCCGTCAAACTTGACCAGTTACCAACATTGTTGACCGTATTAGTTGCTGTTTGCTCAGACTCTGGAATGAAATCTTGGTCAACAGCCTTGCCATTAACCTTAATCACCCCATTTTCAGCACTAACCGTATCACCAGGCATACCGATAACACGCTTTACGTAATCCTTGTGACCATCCACTTCTGGATCTTCACCATAAGCGTCAAACACAATGACACTACCACGGTGAATCTTTTCAGGCTTCAGAACGAAAACACGCTCGTTGTTGGTCAAATTTGGTTCCATAGATGTGCCGTCGACACGTACTAGTGTGAACCAATACGTCTTAATCAACAAGGCAATAATTAATCCGATCGCAATCGGAATTACCCAAGACATAATCTCGCGAAATGCTTTCATGGGTGGTCTCCTTACATCATTTTTATTATTCTCAGTTTAGCACACCTAAAATAAAAAAGCCCCGCAAATTGGCAGGGCTTTAGGAAACATTCAGATAATAGACTGCTTCACAACAAAAAAATCGCCATGTGGCGATTTTTTGATGATTAACGCTTGTGTGAACGCTTCGCCTTACGAATCGCGCGTTCACGATCACGCTCTGCTTGCTTCTTTGCTTCACGCTCGCGACGAATTTCAAATGGGTTTTGAATGGTCCACGTTTGCGCAACTTGGAAGGCGTTTGAAACCACCCAGTACAATGACAAGGCTGATGGTACATTAATCGCAAAAATGAAGATCATAATTGGCATAATGTACGTCATTGACGTTGTCATCCCGTTCTTTTCAGGTTGTCCCAACATGACCAAGTATGATGAGGCAAATGTAAACAACGCTGCTAAGATTGGCAAAATGAACAAATGGTCATGTTGACCTAATTGTGCCCACAAGAATGTCCCGGTTTCCAGTTGCTTCGTCGTACGAATAGCCGTATACAACGCAATCAAGATTGGCATTTGAACAATCAAGGGTAACAAGCTGGCAAATGGGTTAACACCCGCTTCCTTATAAAGGGCGCTTTGCTCTGCTTGCATCGCAGCCATTGATTCCGTATCACGATTTGGATACTTGGCTTGAATAGCCTTTAAGGCAGGGGCAACTTCTTGCATCTTACGCATTGAACGCGTTTGATAAACCATCAATGGCAAAATCAACAAACGAATCAACAACGTAAAGACAATAATTCCCAACCCATAGTTATTTCCAAACCAGGCTGAGACACCCAAAATTGAGCGTGAGAAGTTGGCGATGATGATTCCATGCCAGAATCCGGTACCGGCTACATGTCCCTTAAACATCACACCAGCAATGATCATGATAATTAAGGCAATGACAGCTGTAACGGTAGAGCGCGTTGAAAATACTTTCTTAGCTGACTGCATCGTTTTTCTCCATATAATAGGTTGTTTTTAGTTTTCGTCCTGGTCGACAAACAAATTTGCCAACTTGAAGACGTGTTCCAAGTTCTTTTTAATGATCGCCATGTCTTGGTCATGAGCTGATGGGCGGGCAATCACCAGAATGTCGACATCTTGACGCAGATTTGGCTTAAATTCCAAAACACTTTGTCGAATGCGACGCTTCACCCATACACGCTCGTGGCCACGCAGCCCAACTTTCTTTGAAACCGAAATTCCCAAGCGGAAGTGGGTTGGTTGTTCACGCTCCATCGTGTAAACAATAAACATTTTGTTTGCGACCGAGTGATGTTGCTCGAATACCAATTGGAAATCGGCTTCTTTCTTAACACGGTAACTCTTACGCATATGTTTGCTCCAGACTTTTTTGAAGACAATAGAAAACGCGTGATTCAGCCAAAATGGCCGAACCACGCGCGATCGTTATCAGTAATCCTAATAGAAGGCCTGACCTAATTAGGCTGACAATACCTTGCGGCCCTTTTGGCGGCGACGTGCAAGCACCTTGCGACCGTTGCTAGTGCTCATGCGCTTACGGAAGCCGTGTACACGCTCGCGGTGACGCTTCTTAGGTTGGTATGTACGCTTCATGTGAATACACCTCCCATTCGTAGTTAGATTTGGCCTGCGGTTGGCAAGGCCAAACCACAATTCGTATTTCAGTGTATCACGTAAGGTTCCGGTTGGCAACCTTTCTAAAGCACTTAATTCTTTTTTAACAAAAATTAAGTGTAACTGAACTTACTAATAGTATAGCACAACGCGAAATCGTCATGTTCAATTCTTAAGGCCTTAACTTTTTCTTTAAAAAAATTAAACAATCATCACCTACGAGTTATCCAGAAAGTAACGGAGCGTTATGTTTATAAAATTCAGGCATGTAACAGAGTGTTAGTTTAGTTTTCCCCAATATCCACATTTTTTCCACAATCTACACAGGGGCTAGTAACTTTTCCGAGCTACCCCTGTGCATATGTGGATAACCGCTCAAATAGTTGATGTATCAACTTTAGCTTATTAACAAAGACTTGTAAATATCTAGTTTTACCCCTAACTTATCCACAGATATCCACAAACAACGTAAAAATCGAATTCACATCAAGTTGATAACTAAATTTTGGATATTAACAGGCTGTGGATATCACATAACGTTATTCAAATTCGCGAAAACCCTTGATATATCAGCGATATTCGCTGTGGAAAACTTATCCACACCCTGCTACAATGGAATCTGTTGAATTGCGCTTCTTAAGAAATTTAAGATTAGCGAACGTATTGTGGATAACTTCCACCCAAAGATTCAGATACTTCTACTTTTTAAGGAGGTCGTCCCGATGGATCCTGTCCAGCTTTGGAACGCCATTAAAGAAGAGCTACGCGAGTCCATCTCAACTGGCTTCTCCTTTGCTAATTACGTCGATACGTTGACGCCTTTACAAGTTTTAGAGAACAAAAACAATACGGTCACCTTACATTTATCGACCAACCACGAACAAGTGGCTGACGAATGGCTAAACCCAAGTAGTTCTTACTATCTCGCTTTCATGCAAGCAGCTATGACAGCAACGATGAAGCTGTATGGTCAACCAACGTTTATCGTGCCCTCGGTGACTTATATCTCACCACAACCAACTTCATTATTTGAGGTACCGGCCACTGATGCCGCTCCTGAACAAACAAACGCTACTGGCACTTCACCAGTAGCGGCTGATTTTGTTACGCAATCAATTTTGAATCCCGAATTCCGTTTCGAAACTTTTGTGTCTTCTGATGAGAACCGCGAAGCATATGCTGTTGCGCAAGCGGTTGCTGATAACCCTGGTACCCAATGGAATCCACTATTAATCTATGGTGGCGTGGGACTTGGTAAGACGCACTTGATGCAGGCAATTGGGAATAAAGTTTTAGAAAACAATCCCAACGCCAAAGTTAAGTTCATTACGACTGAAGATTTCATCAACGACTTCACGGAAGCTTTGCGTCGTGGTCAAAAAGAGACTGAAGCATTTAAGCGCGAATATCGCTCGACAGATCTCTTGCTAGTTGACGACGTCCAATTCTTGGCTGGTAAAGAAAAGATTCAAGAAGAATTCTTTAATACCTTCAATGCCATTACGCGAGAAAATCACCAAATCGTCCTGACATCAGATAAGTTGCCAAAAGAAATTCCTGGTCTAGAAATGCGTTTGGTCACGCGTTTCGGGCAAGGTTATTCAGCAAACATTACAAAGCCTGACTTACCAACACGTGTAGCCATCCTACGTAATAAGTCAGATCAAGAAAACCTCAATATTCCGAATGATGTGATTGACGAAATCGCCGCGGCTGTTGATACAAACGTCCGTGATTTGGAAGGGGTTTTCAATCAAGTTGCTGGTAAGCTACGATTCGCATCGCAACCGGTCACAGTTGATACTGCTCGCGACATTCTTGAGACAATGAACTTCAAGCGTCAACGCGCCATCACGATTCCTATTATCCAAGATACGGTTGCAAAGTTCTTCGACGTAACCGTGCAAGACCTTAATGGTAAGAAGCGTAATAAGGAGATCGTGGTACCACGCCAAATCGCCATGTATTTGGCGCGTGAACTCACCCAAGACTCTTTGCCGCAGATTGGCCGGGCCTTTGGTGGTAAAGATCACACAACAGTGATGCATTCAACTGAAAAAATCGATAACGCAATTGAAAATGATGCGCTATTAGCTGATCAAGTTCAGAAAATTCGTGAAGAGTTGAGCAATTAGTTTGAATGACCATTGTGAATTATTCACGAAGTTACCAAAAGTTTTCCACAGGGTTGTATACATATACCAATCCTTGATGTAATGGTATAGCTGAGGGTTTTACACATTGTGCACACCCCTTATTACTATTATTATTTTTTTATTAATAAATAAATCAGTCAGTAAGCGATGCATGCGCAGCATGCCGAGCAAAAAAGGTTGAGGAGATAATCATGCAATTTACAATTAATCGAGCTGTTTTCATCAAAGCCATGAATAATGTCAGCCGTGCAATTTCATCACGTACATCAATGCCAATTTTGACAGGTGTTAAATTGGTCCTTGATAACAATGGCCTAACATTGACCGGTTCAGATACAGATATCTCAATCGAAACAGTTATTCCAGTAACCGATGATCAAGCAACCTTGCAAGTATCTGAACCAGGTGCCTTGGTTTTGCCAGCCGCCTTCTTCTCAAATATTGTTAAGCGTTTGCCGGGCGAAACATTCACCCTATCAAACACAACTGGTTTCCAAGCTAAAATCACTTCTGAAAATTCAGAATTTGATATTAATGGTCAAGATGCTAATAACTACCCACACTTACCAGAAATTGAAGTTCGCAACAATTTGACGTTGCCAGCTGAAACATTGACTGAAGTGATCGGTCAAACCGTCATTGCTGTTTCAAAGCAACTTAGTCAACCAATCTTGACTGGTGTGCACTTTATTTTGGCGGGTGGTAATTTGACAGCGGTCGCAACTGACCGTCACCGTTTAGCCCAGCGAACAGTTGCGTTTGGTGATTCAGATGTTAGCGCCGACATCATCGTGCCAGGTCCTTCATTGAACCAATTGCAAGCAATGTTGGACGAAGTCGAAACAGTGGATGTTCGTGTGGCTGAAAACCAAGTTATTTTCCAACTCGGCGCTAACACAACGTTCTACTCACGTTTGTTGGAAGGAAACTACCCTGATGCTTCACGGTTGATTCCAACTGAAAAGCGAACGACTTTGACGATTAATGCTCGTGACTTGCTTCAAACAATTGAGCGTGCCGCCTTGCTTAGTCACGAAGGACGTTCAAACGTTATTCAATTTACGGTTAGCGACGAAAAGTCATTGATTTCATCAAATTCACCTGAAGTTGGACGCGTTGAAGAACAAATCTTTGCGGCTGAGACAGCTGGTGATGAATTGACGATTTCATTTAACCCTGATTACATGCGTGAAGCATTGAAGTCCTTTGGAGATGAGCAAATCCAAATTGGATTTAAGACTGCGTTGGATCCATTTACTTTGGTACCAACCAACAATGAAACAAACTTTATTCAATTGATTACACCAGTGCGTACTTACTAATTACCGCAGTGCGTAATTTATAGGCTAAAAAGCCGAAAATTGCTGTTTAAGGAAAAAACAGTAATTTTCGGCTTTTTTGTTTCACATGTCGCCAAAAGCCTCAGAAAGGCTCTGACGCCTTGATTACATTGAATAAAGCAAAAAAATAGCGTATAATAAGACTACTTATGGAAACATTTCTCAGTTGGGATTAACCCCCGACAGAAAGGATATTGAAGTGGCTAACGAAGTGCACATTCAAACGCCCTACATTACGCTAGGACAATTATTGAAGGAAAAAAGTATCATTTCTACTGGTGGCCAAGCGAAGTGGTACCTACGCGAAAATACGGTTTTGGTTAACCAAGAACCCGATGATCGCCGTGGACGCAAGCTTTACCCAGGTGACGTGGTCGCAGTGCCATCTGGTGAGCGATTTGTCATTAACGGGATGGGTGCTGAAGCAGACTAATGGAACTGCTTGAGCTAAAACTAAATAACTTTCGGAATTATCAAGATTTAGCGGTGACCTTTTCACCAGGCGTCAATGTCTTTTTGGGACCGAACGCACAGGGTAAGACGAACTTACTCGAGGCAATCTATGTTTTAGCTTTAGCGCGCTCACATCGAACAACTTCTGATAAAGAGTTGATTGGTTGGGAAGGCAAAGAAGCCATGGTCTCGGGCGTGGTGCGCCGCCAATACGGGAAAGTGCCGTTGTCACTTGCTTTTACGAGTAAAGGTAAGAAGGCACGAATGAACCATTTGGATCAGGCGAAATTAGGCACATACATTGGACAATTAAATGTTATTTTATTCGCACCTGAGGATTTAGCCTTGGTAAAAGGTGCGCCGACGATTCGACGGAATTTCATTGATCGCGAATTTAGTCAGATGAGTCCAAAGTATCTTTATATTGCTAACCAATATAAGGGCGTCTTGAAACAGCGTAATCAATATCTGAAGCAACTGCAGTCGAAGCAGGCGAAAGATATGCTGTATCTGGAAGTTTTGACGGATCAGCTAACGAGTTTCGCCAGTGAACTAATTGTGCGACGGATACAGTTAATTAAGAAGCTCGGCGATGCTGCAGCGCCGATTCATGCTGATATTACACAAGGAGGCGAAACATTACGGATTGCGTATGTTTCGCAACTTAATGAAGAAGAATTAGGGGATGAACAGGTCATTAAAGAAGCGATGACGAAGCGTTTTGAACGTTTACAATCGCGGGAAGTAATGATGGGCACCACCCTGTTAGGTCCGCATCGTGATGACTTACGTTTTGATGTTAATGGGCATGACGTGGCGACATTTGGGTCGCAAGGACAGCAACGGACAACCGCATTGGCTGTAAAGTTAGCTGAAATTGATTTGATGAAGCAAGAGACTGGCGAATATCCAATTTTATTGCTAGACGATGTTTTGTCAGAACTAGATACCAATCGCCAAACGCACTTGCTAACGGCGATGCAAAATAAGGTACAGACCTTTATTACGACGCCGTCACTAAGTGATGTGGCCCGTCAATTAATTAATGAACCAAAAGTCTTTAACGTTCGAGCAGGGCAACTTGTCGAAACGGACGATTTGGACAGTGCTAGTGAAGAAAACTAGCGATAGTTAAGGAGGAACTCATGGCTGAAGAAGATGTAACACAAATGCATACACAAGCTGATGATTACGATGCCAGTCAAATCCAAGTTTTGGAAGGATTGGAGGCCGTTCGTAAGCGACCTGGTATGTATATTGGAACCACGACGAGTCAAGGACTGCACCACTTGGTGTGGGAAATTGTCGATAACGGAATTGATGAAGCGTTGGCAGGGTTCGCTGACCACATCACGGTGACAATTGAAAAGGACAACTCAATCACAGTTACTGACAACGGCCGTGGGATTCCAGTTGATATTCAAGAAAAGACTGGTAAGCCAGCTTTGGAAACAGTCTTTACGGTGTTGCACGCCGGTGGAAAGTTCGGCGGTGGCGGTTATAAGGTTTCTGGTGGATTGCACGGAGTTGGTGCATCAGTTGTTAACGCGCTATCAACCGAGCTTGATGCTGTTGTTGTTCGTGACGGTAAGGGTTACGCAATGGACTTCGAGCGTGGTCACGTGAAGACGTCAATGCACAACGTGGCAGTTGATGATGCACCTGTTTCACGTGGAACAATCGTGCACTTCCTACCAGATCCAGATATTTTCCGTGAAACGACGGTTTATGATTATAAGATTTTGATGAACCGTGTGCGTGAATTGGCTTTCTTGAACAAAGGTTTGCGAATTTCAATTGCAGATAATCGTCCAGACGAGCCGATTTCTGAATCATTCCACTACGAAGGTGGAATTAAGGAATATGTTGATTTCTTGAACACAAACAAGGATGTCATTTTTGACGAGCCGATTTATGTTGAAGGCATGGATAACGGCATTGAAGTGGAAGTGTCATTGCAATACACGGATGACTATCACAGTAATATGCTGTCATTTACCAACAACATTCACACCTATGAAGGTGGAACCCACGAAACGGGATTCAAGTCTGCATTGACGCGTGTTATCAACGACTATGCGCGTAAGAATAACTTGTTGAAGGAAAGTGACGATGCATTGTCTGGGGATGATGTGCGTGAGGGATTGACGGCCATCGTGTCAGTTAAGCACCCAGATCCACAATTTGAAGGACAAACGAAGACCAAGTTAGGTAACTCAGATGCCCGTACGGCTGTTGACCGTATGTTCTCAGAAACATTTAGTCGTTTCATGTTGGAAAACCCAACCGTTGCGAAGCAAATTGTTGAAAAGGGAATCTTGGCCGGTAAGGCTCGTCTTGCTGCCAAGCGTGCGCGTGAGGCGACACGTAAGAAGTCTGGTTTGGAAATCGCTAACTTGCCAGGTAAGTTGGCTGATAACACATCAAAGGATCCTGAAATTTCTGAATTGTTTATCGTTGAGGGTGATTCAGCCGGTGGTTCAGCTAAGCAAGGACGTGAACGTTTGACGCAAGCTATTTTGCCAATTCGTGGAAAGATTTTGAACGTTGAAAAGGCTTCGTTGGACAAGATTTTGGCTAATGAAGAAATTCGTTCGCTCTTTACAGCGATGGGAACTGGCTTTGGTAACGAATTTGACGTCACAAAGGCGAAGTACCACAAGTTGATCATTATGACCGATGCCGATGTCGACGGTGCGCACATTCGTACATTGTTGTTGACGTTGATTTATCGTTACATGCGTCCATTGTTGGAAGCAGGCTACATTTACATTGCCCAGCCACCGCTATATCAAGTGCGTCAGGGTAAGTTTGTGCAGTACTTGGACTCTGATGAAGAATTAGAAGCTTTGTTGCCAACGTTGCCTGCCTCACCAAAGCCAGTTATCCAACGATACAAGGGACTTGGTGAAATGGACGCGGAGCAATTGTGGGAGACCACGATGGATCCGTCAGTTCGTCGTTTGTTACGTGTTGAAATGGATGACGCCGTGGATGCCGACATGGTCTTCTCAATGTTGATGGGAGACAAGGTTGAGCCACGTCGTGAATTTATTGAAGAAAACGCGCAATACGCGGAGTTGGACGTCTAGTTTTAATTTGAACTAGATAGAAAGAAAGGAATAGTAATGGCTGAAGAAGAACAAAATAACAGCCGCATTAAACCTGCCAAGCTTGGCGAGCAAATGCGAACATCTTTCTTGGACTATGCGATGTCAGTTATCGTGGCACGTGCGTTGCCCGATGTACGTGATGGCTTGAAGCCGGTGCACCGTCGTATTTTGTACGGTATGAATGAATTAGGTGTGACGCCAGATAAGCAACACAAGAAGTCTGCCCGTATCGTCGGTGACGTTATGGGTAAGTATCACCCCCACGGTGACTCTGCCATCTACGAATCAATGGTGCGTATGGCGCAGGACTTTAGTTATCGTTACATGTTGGTTGATGGACACGGAAACTTTGGTTCTATTGATGGTGACCCAGCTGCCGCTATGCGTTATACCGAAGCCCGTTTGAGCAAGATTGCAACGGAAATGTTGCGTGATATCAACAAGGACACGATTGATTTTGCGGATAACTATGACGGTACTGATCGTGAGCCAGTTGTTTTGCCGGCCCGTTTCCCTAACTTGTTAGTTAACGGCGCCAATGGAATTGCCGTTGGTATGGCAACCAATATTCCACCACACAATTTGGGTGAAGTTATTTCAGCCATTCACATGTTGATGAAAAACCCGGATGTTACAACGACTGAGTTGATGGAAGCGGTCCCTGGACCTGATTTCCCAACAGGTGCGATTGTGATGGGTAAGTCTGGAATTCGTAAGGCTTATGAAACCGGTAAGGGTGTTGTAACGGTCCGGGCGAAGGTTGAAATTGAGACGGAGAAGTCTGGTAAGGAACGCATCATTGTGACTGAGTTGCCATACATGGTCAACAAGGCTAAATTGATTGAACGTATTGCTGAACTTGGCCGTGAAAAGCGAATCGAAGGTATTACGGCGGTTAACGATGAATCTGACCAAACAGGTTACCGAATCGCTATTGATATTCGTCGTGATGTTTCAGCATCAGTTGTGTTGAATAACTTGTACAAGAATACGTTAATGCAAACTGGCTTTAGCTTTAACATGTTGGCCGTGCAAGATGGTCGACCAAAGTTGCTAGGTTTGAAGGCCATGCTGGTTGCTTACCTTGAGCACCAACAAATTGTCGTGCGTCGTCGTACGGAATTTGAATTGCGTAAGGCTGAAGCACGTGCACATATCTTGGAAGGTTTGCGTATTGCTTTGGATCACATTGATGCCATCATTAGCATCATTCGTGGTTCAGAAACGTCAGAAATTGCCAAGAATCGTTTGATGACGGATTATGCTTTGTCAGATAAGCAAGCGCAAGCCATTTTGGACATGCGTTTGGTTCGTTTGACCGGTTTGGAACGTGGCAAGATTGAAGATGAATATCAAGGTTTGATGACCGCAATCGCTGATTACAAGGATATCTTGGCTAAGCCAGAACGTATTGATGAAATCATCTATACTGAATTGCTTGAAATTCAAGAAAAGTACGGCGACGACCGTCGGACGGAATTGCAAATCGGGGATGTCACGAGCATTGAAGACGAGGATTTGATTGAGGAAGAAGACATTATTGTGTCATTGACGAGCGCTGGCTACATCAAGCGAATGGCGCAAACTGAATTCCGAGCACAAAACCGTGGTGGACGTGGTGTGCAAGGAATGGGCGTTAATGATGATGACTTTATCGATCAATTGATTGGTACTTCAACACACGATACGTTATTGTTCTTTACCAACGCTGGTAAGGTTTACAAGATGAAGGGATACGAAATTCCTGAATATGGGCGCTCTGCTAAGGGAATCCCAGTTGTTAACTTGTTGGGAATCGAAGCGGGCGAGAGTGTGCAAACCGTGATTAACGTACGTGGTGAAGCTTCTGAAAGTGAAGACTTCCTCTTCTTTACAACCCGTTACGGTAAGGTGAAGAAGACGCCTGTTTCAGACTTTAGTAACATCCGAACTCACGGTTTGAAGGCTATTACGTTGAATGATGACGATGAGTTGATTAACGTTATGATTACTGATGGGACTGAGAACTTGTTGATTGGTACTCATGGTGGTTACGCGGTATCATTTAATGCCGATGCGGTTCGCTCAATGGGACGTTCAGCAGCGGGTGTGCGTGGTATTACGCTGCGTGATGATGACTTTGTTATCGGCGCTGAAATCTTAAAGGATGACGCATCTGTACTGGTTATCACTGAAAAGGGATACGGTAAGCAAACCCCAGTTGATCAATACCCGATTAAGGGTCGTGGTGGTAAGGGAATTAAGACGGCCCAAATCACCGAGAAGAACGGACCACTAGCCGGTTTGGCAGTCGTTGATGGTTCAGAAGACATTATGTTGACAACCAACAAGGGTGTAATGATTCGCTTTACGGTTGATTCAGTTTCAGAAACTGGTCGTGCGACACAAGGTGTTCGTGTTATCCGCCTAGATGATGATGCAATTGTTGCAACGTTTGCAAAGGTTGAACATGAAGAGGATACACCGGAGTTAGCAGAAGACGCTGCCGAGACAGCTGATGCTGCAACACCGGTCGTAAACGATACAGAATTACCAGCAGCGCCAGTTGATGGTGAGCAACCAGCTGAAGTAGCTGAATTGCTTGCTCGGGCTGAAGATGATTCAGAAGAATAATAAGCAATAAAAGGACAACATCGTGAGGTGTTGTCCTTTTGTATTGATAATACATATATATTGATACGTTATGCATAAACGGTCGGCATGTTTTCAAAATAAACCAGCGTTAAATTTATGTATTTGCAATTTATTTTAATTGTAAAGATATATGTATAGATAATAAAAATATTGTTTTGCTTTAAATTAGGAGCTGTGTAAGTGATTTGTATCAATAGCGGGACAGTATTTTCTGTATAAATCCCCAATAAATACATGGTAGGGAGTATAATCTAGAAAGGTTATATGAGAAAAGTTAATTATAAGTAAGAGGTTATCATGGGTAAAAATCGAGTGCCTGTTGAGGCAATTCGCGAAGCGATGATTTATTTCATCAAGGAACGCAACATTTCAGTACCAGTCGTTTTGAAGACGGTTGATATTTCACGTTCACGACTTTACGACTATTTACAAGGCAACGGTAAGGTGTCAGCGACAACTTTGGTTAATTTGTTGGTGACGATTGGCGTATCATTTGATGAGTTGATGTTGCATGTCTACATGAACCACCCTGAATTGCTGGATCCAGCAATCAAGGAATTGGGCTTGGATGCACACTCACACACGATGACGCCAACGGAAGACACAGTTTACCGGACGTTGTCAATGTATGACGAGACGCGCGATGTGCGTTTGTTGGTTAACTTGGTGCGTGCAATTAACTCACAAGTGGCCGACGAAGTTGAAAAGTATCGTTTGATTGAAATGGTACGACCAACAATTATCAAGTTGTTGGCCGCTCGTGAATTCTACACGGCCAATGACTTGTTGATGTTTGCGAATATTATTCGTCATGAGCCATACAACGCCGCCAAGATGGTCGTTAAGCAGATGTCTGATCAAGCACAACGCATGGCGAAGCTTGAAGGCTATGGCTTGATGGAATTAGATAATTTTTCATCGGCTGAGGTTCGTAATGTGGCTTTGTTGCACTTCCAATTGTTGATTATGGCATTGGAAAACAAGGATGGCGAAACCGTTAAGAAGACGTTGATGTTCTTGCGTGATTATCGTTTGCCAGCTTTGAGCACGTACTTTAGTTTCGTTAAGAAGATGGCTGAAGTTGTCGAACTTTCATTGGATGAAAAGAATGAGGAAGCAGAACAATTGTGGCACCGCGCACTGGATGCGGCGCAATTCATGATTGATGAACGCTTCTGGCCAATTTATTCATTTATTGCCCGTCGTTCGTTTGAGGAGTTCCTGGTACCAGTAAACTCATACAAGCGCCACATGACAGAGCAAAATCAATAACCGATAAAATAAAGCTCCCAGCATTGCATATTGCAACGTTGGGAGCTTTTTCAGTTACGTCAGTTTAATTTAGGGTTAGCACCATATTACGGTGTTCAATGCCTGCATCCATGAAAACGTCACCTTCAGCCTTAAAACCAAGCTTCTCGTAGAAACCTAAGGCAGAGACTTGGGCGCCTAAATCGATTGTGTGGACACCAGCTTCTTTGGCATCCTCAATGATTGTCTGCATAATTTTAGCAGCGTAACCATGGCCACGCGCATCTGACAATGTGGCCACGCGTTGGATGTGCCAATTTTCACCATGAGCATTGACTAAGACGCGGGCAGTAGTCACGGCCTTGCTAGCTGTGAAGCCGACGTAGTGTGTCGTTCGGTCATCAAGATCATCAATCTCTAGTGCAAGGGGCACACCTTGTTCGCTGACAAACACGGTTTGACGAATTGCCAGAGCTTCGCGGCTAAGTTCGCCAGCGCCGTATTCTTTGCTGACGATGAGTTCGTTTGTTGACATGCGCGTTTACCTCATTCTTTTATCAATGGTCTTATTTTAACTTAAATTGGTAAAACGCCAAGGCCCTAAGGTATGAATTTTAAAATTACGCTATAATAGACCGGATACATAAATTAGCCGCGATCAACGCTGGCGTAAGCACCAGTCATAATAATGACCGGAAACACATTAAAATACGTAAGAAAAGGGTGATTAAACTATGAGGCATTATGGCCGATTTAGCTGGATTAACACACGCTTAGGGTTTGTATTGCTCTTGGTCGTGTTAATCTGGGCAAAAACGTTACTGGCGGATTTCGTGGACTTTAACTTGTTCTCGGGAGCGACACCAGTACAATACGTGACGCTGTTTATTAATCCATTGACGGTGTCATCCTTATTGATTGGATTGGCGTTCTACTTCCGATCGGCAAAGCTTTTCTACCCAATTGCAACGATTATGTACATCGTTAACATTGTACTGTTGCAATTAAACGTGACCTATTATCGTGAATTTACAGATTTTATGTCTGTTGCGACGATGTTGGGTTATGACAAAGTTAACCAAGGATTGAGCGCATCTGGGTTTGCGTTAACCAATTTACACGATATTTTGTTCTGGATTGATATTCCAATTTTTATTGGGTTGTTCATCTTTAAAAAAATTAGGATACAACGTGAAGGCACAACGAAATTCATGAGCTTTGCGATGACGACGTTCTCAGTCTTTGCCTTCATGGCGACGTTGGTTTTGGGTGAGGCGGATCGACCACAGCTTATTACACGCCAATTTGATAGTAATTTATTGGTGAAATATTTGGGGATGGACGCTTATACGGTGTTCGATGGTTTGAAGCAACATGGCGTATCTGAGCTGCGCAAGTCGGCAAAGAAGACAGATATCCAAAAAGTATTGAGTTATGTTGATAAACATTATACGGATGCGGATGCTAAATATGCTGGTATCGCCAAGGGTAAGAATGTGTTTGTCATTCACTTGGAGTCGTTCCAACAATTTTCAATGAACATGAAAATCAATGGGCAAGAAGTGACGCCAAATCTGAACCAAATATATAATTCTGATTCAACGATTGCATTTGATAATTTCTTTAACCAAGTTGGTCAAGGTAAGACATCCGATGCTGAAAATATGCTAGAAACATCAACGTTTGGTTTGCCACAAGGTTCATTGTTTGCCACGCAGGGAAGTGACCAGACATTCCAAGCAATGCCGGCCATTTTGAAGCAAACTGAGGGGTACTCGTCAGCTGTCTTCCACGGTAACAATGCTAGTTTCTGGAACCGTAGTAACGTGTACAAGAATATGGGCTACCAATACTTCTTTGACGCCAGCTACTATGACACGTCTGGTGATAAGGCGATGGGGTATGGGTTGAAGGATAAGTTGTTGTTTAATGATTCCATTCAATATCTGGAACGGATGCAACAACCGTTCTATGCCAAGTACATTACTGTAACGAACCACTTCCCATATAGTTTGGATGATCAGGACAAGGATCCAAACTTTACCACGACGAATACGGATTCAGATATTGTGAACGGCTACTTTGAAACGAACCACTACTTGGATCAATCAATTGGTGAGTTCTTCGATTATCTGAAGAAGTCAGGCTTGTACAACAAATCAATTATTGTGTTATATGGTGATCACTACGGTATTTCAAATTCAGAAAACAAGTATTTAGCCTCAGTACTGGGTAAGAATGCCGATGACTGGAATGATAACGATAATGCGCAACTACAACGCGTACCATTTATGATTAATATTCCAGGATGGCACGGCGGTGGTGTTAATCATACGTATGGTGGTGAGATTGATGTCATGCCAACCTTGCTACACTTGTTAGGTATTGATTCAAAGAAGTACGTGATGATGGGACAAGATCTGCTGAGTGGTAAGAGCAATCAGGTTGTGGCCTTCCGTGATAAGAACTTTGTGACACCGAAGTATAGTTATATCAACGAAACGATTTATGATAATAAAACTGATCAGGCGATTACTAATCCAACTAAATCGGTTTTGAAAGAGATTGATGCAGCTAAGCAGCAGGTTAAGGAACAGTTGGCGATTTCAGATGATATTAATCAAAAGGACTTGCTTCGTTTCTATACGCCAAGTGGCTTTAAGTCAGTTGATGCCTCAAAGTATAACTACTCAAACGGGTTGGCAAAGCTGGAAAACCTTGAGAACCAAGCGGGTGTTGAATCGAAGAGTCTGTGGTCTGAGAATGGTGGTAAGACTACGCAGTCATTGTATAGCACTAACGCACCAGAAAAGGACGAACCGCGTTCTGATACCTCGCGTATTAAGCAGGTTAATCCGGATGGTGGCGATACGACTGATGGTGGCGATGACACACCAAATCCATAACAAGTAAAAATGTCCTTGATGTACGGATGCAATTGTCCGCCACCAAGGACATTTTCTTTTTTGACGAACTACCTTGACATTTATGTTAAATAACCTGACAATAATAGTCTATTAAACGTACAAGGAGAGGCACCATGTCATTTGTTCCAAAACACCATTTTCATAAAAATGCGTTGAAGTCAGAAGTTTTTCAGTTCCGCATTGGTGAGTTAGCCACAATGACGGGTGTGTCAACGCGCCAATTACGTTACTGGGAAAGCAAAGGCATCATTTCATCATTAAGTCGTGAAGGTGAGCAGGATGCCCGGGTGTATAACTATAAAACTTATGTCGCAGTTGCAGCCATTAAGGGCTTTTTGGATGATGGCTATACCTTAAAAGCGGCGGTTGAAAAGACCCATGAGCTTGAACAATCGTGGCGGGTGTTGCATGAAGTTATGAGTCAGGCTGTTAAGGGTGTCATCGAACTTGACGGTAAGAATGTTGTTGATTTAGGTTATTTTGATGATGAGCAACAGCAACGTTTATTTGCAACGATTGATGATGACAATAAGGTGCATTATATCGTGCGTCAAACAGACGAAAATTAAAGGAAAACGGTTTTGGTGGCTAGCCAAGACCGTTTTTGTCTTTTCTCAGGTTGAATAACTGGTAAACTATAAGAGGCAAAGCGGTATTGTGTACCGTAATAAACGGAAAAGGAAGTTGTAGAACATGGCGAATTGGCAGGGATTCTACAAGTTGTCGTGGCAAGAACGTTTGCAACGGACGATTGAAAATAAAAATTTAACGGCTGATCAGGCGGCATTAATCACGCAGCACTATGACATGGTTGGCGAACAACAGGTTGAAAATTACCTCTATAATTTCGGCGTGCCCACAGGGTTGCTACTGGAATTGCCAGTTGATGGCCGTTTAGTGACGGTACCGATGAGCACGGAAGAACCAAGTGTTATTGCGGCTGCTAATAATGGTGCACGGATGATGCGGGCTGGCGCTGGTGTGCAGACAGTTATTGAAAGTCGGCTTGTTCGTGGCCAAATCATTTTGGATAATGTTGCCGATGTTGCGGCCTTGCAAACTTATGTTGAGACACATTTAACGCAATTGTTGCAGGTGGCCAATGATGCGCACCCCTCGATGGCAAAACGTGGTGGCGGCGCGAAAGCTTTAACGGTCGAAGTGCTTGATGCACAGACAGCGATTGTTAATGTCTTAGTTGATCCGAAAGCGGCGATGGGGGCTAATGTTGTTAATACTATGTCGGAAGCGATTGCTAGCGTATTACGACAAGCAGGGTATGAGGTGTTAATGGCAATTCTTTCCAACTTTGCGACTGAGTCACTAGTTAAGGCGAAGGTTGCTGTACCGGTAACGGCGTTGGCAACTAAGCAGGGAATGTCAGGTGCCGATGTTGCGGCTAAAATTGCGGCTGCTAGTCGGATTGAAACATTGTCACCATACCGAGCAGTCACGTCTAACAAGGGGATGTTGAACGGAATTGAGGCGGCAGTTCTAGCCAGTGGTAACGATACACGCGCGGTTAATGCAGCCTTGCATGCATACGCCGCGCAAGGTGGTCAGTATCATGGTTTGACACGTTGGACTGTTCGAGGCGAAGAGTTGCTTGGTGAGACAACCTTGCCACTAATTCTTGGCGTTGTTGGTGGTTCAATTGGGATTGTGCCAGCTGTTAAGTTGAACCATGCGTTGATGGATAATCCAACGGTTAATGAGTTGACCAGTACAATTGCCGCTGTCGGGTTAGCCCAAAACCTGGCTGCCATTCGTGCGTTGGTGTCGACTGGTATTCAAGCCGGCCACATGGCGTTGCAGGCCAAGTCCTTGGCGCTCCAAGTGGGTGCGACGCCATCAGAAGTGCCAGCGTTGACGGCCGCGTTACAACAAGCGGGTAAGTTTAATGAAGCTACGGCCCGTGAATTATTAGCAAAATTACGATAAATAGACGGAAAAGAGAACAGATATGCAATTTTCAACAGATACAGTACAACTAGTCGACCAAGTTAACCGTGTTTACCCCGGTTCAGTTGTTTTGCGTGGTAGCGGAGAGGCAACAGGTGTCTTGACGCACGATCAAGTGACGACGGATATGTTGGGTACGCGCTTGATGGTTGAAGTAACGGATGCTACGGCACCAGATTATTCAGCAACAAAAGAATTGTTGATGATGATGCTAACGTTGAGTGGTTACCCACAAATTTACTTCCAATTGAAGTCAGACAATGTTGAGTTGACGGACCAACTAATGGTTATGGCGACGTACCTGTACCAACCAGCCATGCGCACAATCATTTATAAGGAACAAGCCAAGCATGGCTTGTTGACTGATGATGTTGTGGCAGCCTTTGCAAAGGGTGTAATGACAACACTAACGAAGGAAGCCGACGGGGACCGTTCTGAAGCCGCCTTGCGTGTGTTGACATTGTTGGATGCGCAAGTCTTTATGAATGCAGTTACTGGTGAGACGGCGGCGTACACGGATACGTTTGCCGAAGCTTTCCCAGAAGCATGGGCAGCTGCTCAAAAGATTGTTGTCGCTATGAAGATTGATGGTATTAAGGATCCATTCACCGTTCATCGGGCGGTTGTGGCGGCCTTCAAGCATTTTGATGAACAAATGGCAGCGTGGGATTTGCCAGAATTGCATGCTAACGAATTTGCGACGTTGACGCCCGTTTTGTCTGAGCGTCAGTTGCGATTACCTTTGGCGCAAGTATACGATATTAAGCACACTGACATGATTGATCGTAATACAGAGAAAACCGCTTACGTTGGATTGAATAAGACGGATGAGCAGAACAGTTTTGTTATTTCTGCCCCAGAAGAGAATCAACCAACGTTCTTCAAGGAACTTTATAAGACGTCTGTTCGTGAAGTGCTTGAACAAATTGGTCAACCGTTCGTCGTGCGTCAAGCAGACTAAGGAGGCAGATAATAATGTTACTATCAGCAGAACAGCAACGATTGTTTGATGATGCCCAGAAAATTGTGTTTTTAACAGGTGCTGGCGTTTCAACGGCGTCGGGGATTCCCGACTATCGTTCTAAAGGCGGTATTTATGATGATAGTGGCGTTGTTGAACGGCCAGAATATTTGTTGAGTACTGACGCGTTAAACCGTGAGCCTGAGAAGATGTATCAGTTTATGAAGGAAAACATGTATTTTCCGGATGCCAAGCCAAACATCATTCACCAAAAGATGGCGGCACTAACACACCAAGGTCGGGCACGCATCATTACGCAAAATGTGGACAGCGTACATAACCAAGCCGGTGCGGAGAATGTTATCGAGTTCCATGGTTCGTTGTATAACATTTATGCAGTGACTGATGGTGCCCCTGCAACGCTTGAGGCGTATATGCAAGATATGCGGCGGGAAGACGGTGCATTACTTCGGCCAGGGGTTACATTATATGGGGAAATCCCCTTTCACGTGACAGAAGCCGCGCAATGGGTGCATGAGGCTGACCTGATCGTCATCGTCGGAACGAGTTTTGTGGTGTATCCATTCGCTGGTTTATTGCAGTATGCACAAGCTCAAGTGCCAATTATTGCGGTAAATTTGGAGTCTATTCCAGCGCCAGCTAACGTTGTGCAGGTGATTGGGGATGCGCAAATTTACTTTGATGAATTACGGGTATAAATTATTGAAAAAGCTTTCGTTATTGGTGGATAACGAAAGCTTTTTTGTTACCCGAAATTTTGTGTGAATTAATTTTGAAGAAAGTGTTGACGAATTGTGCTTCTATCTGTAATATAGGTTAAGTTGTTTCGCAGGAAACAGCGACAAGTAAAAAGATATCGCATGAGACGTTAATAAATTGATTTAAACAAGTTGTTGACATCGTTTGAGATTCTTGTTATGATATAAAAGTTGTCGGGTGAGACAACGACGTAGGTCATTGAAAACTGAATATCGTTTCGATGAAACAAATGTGTAGGGTCATCAAGCAAGTTCTTGATGCAAAAACATTTGCGAAGTCAATTCGCTAGTAAATTCGTTTAACTTCTGTTAAACAACAAAAATTGAGTTATACTCAAA
>NZ_JBJMBA010000047.1:0-111719 GCF_045799135.1 Weissella sp. MSCH1
AAAATGCACAGCTTCGGGCACAATTGAGCACTTTGCAATCAGAGAACGAACAATTGAAGTCACGCATTGACGAGCTTGGCAACAAGGAGAATAAGTAATGGCACAAATTGATAAGACAACGCAATTTGACCAACGGTTATCAATCGCCGCAGAAGACGGTGGCACAGCGAACTACGCAACTTTGAGTGGTTCGATTGACCAATACGGTGTGCCATCAATGAGCTACTACATCAACGATGGTGTCATTTATCGTGAACATTTATCTGATTTCAGGACAGCTTGGTCAGCATTTCAAGATACCGTATTTGCAGAGGCTGATAAGGTTGTTGCCAGCTTTGAAAAGTAGTGGGGTAGAGTTATGAACTTTTTTCCACATGACATCGCAGGCTGGTTAGCAGTTATCGGCTCATTATCTGGTGCGATGTGGTTTGTCATTCAAAAAACGTTCGTTAAGTCTATGAATGACTTGAATAAGGCGATTAATGGCTTACAAGAAACTTTAAAAATTTATGATCATCGGCTTGATGACCACGAGACACGTATAAGGCTACTGGAAGATTGGAGAGAACATCACGATGACAACGAATAACTTAATAACCCTTGTAGAAGCGCTATGGCAATCAGGTATTGTCCCAGCGCTTTTAATTTTGGCCATTGGTTGGGCTTCAGAACGGTTTACCCGCAATAAGAGGATAACAAACTTGCTTGGTATTACAGAATCTGTGGTTAAGTGGGCCGAGGTGACCTTTGACGGTGGCCAAACCCAAAAAGCACAAGCAATCAAGTCGATTACAGATTATTTGATTAAGGCTGACAAAGCGCATTTGTTCACTGCTAAGCAGATTGATGAGGCAATTGAATGGGCTGTTGGAAAGATGAAGGAGGCAGAGAAGTAAAATGAATAAAACAATGAAATTGGTCGCAATTGGGGCGGCCTTTTTGTTTGGAACAACAATTATTAGTGATCATACGGTGCATGCAGATACGCCACGTTTTGACATGGTCGATGTGTCAAACCACAATGGACAGATGACGACACCTGAATTCATTGATATGCGAGATGCATACGGTGTTAAGGCAGTTACAACCAAGATTTCAGAAGGTACAGCCTACCATGACTGGACCGCTGCCGGAAATATTCGTGCCGCACAAGAAGCTGGCTTGTATATCAACGGTTATCATTACTTGCATGCAACAACGGTAGATGGCGCGATTGCTGAGGCCGATTATGCCGTCGCTATGGCACAAGCTGATGGCTTGCCAGTCGGAGCGGTTTTGGTTGCCGATGTTGAAGAACCGGCACAAATGGCAATGGGGGCAAATATGCAAGCTGTTGTGACGGCGTTCGAAAATGAGGTGCAAATTAAAGGTGGTTTCCGTACCACTGCTTATACAATGGGGTCGCATCTTGAGGTAACGCCATACGGTGAAAAGTCGTGGATTGCCTCATATCCCTTTACACCAACATCAACCCAAAACTGGTATGCTACGGAGCATGGTTGGCAATTTAACTCAAAGGCTACATTCCGCATGTCACTGGGTGTGTTTGATGTAAATCAGTTGTACGATAACTTCTTCACTGCTGACCAAGCGGTCATTAAGAAGGATACTGGAGACGCTGCTACCGTTTGGTCAAAGAAGGGTGTCTGGTACACAGACAAGTCATTCAAGCACAAGGCCAACGGCATCAAGAAGCACATGGGGTCTTACTGGTCATTTGCTAATGGTAAGTTGATCAAGTCTAACTGGACGAACTCATGGGGATTGTATTACTGGTCAGACGGTGAAGGTAAGCTGGTTCAAGGTCAAGGTACATGGAAGGGTTACAAGTGGGACTTCGGGACAGAGGGTACTTATTACGTTAAGAACGCCACGCCGAAGAACTTGAATAAGCTAGTTGAACAATTGAATAAGTAAAATAATCCCGCTAGACTAGCTATGAAGGCTAATCTGGCGGGATTTTTGCTTTTTATAAAAATGAAATTCGCCTTTAAATCGAATACATTGCTTTTTTTATTATATTATTCGTATAATATAGTTTGTATGTAGCAATTTTAAAGGAGGAAATTATCACATGACTATGATGAATTTAGCAAGGCATATAATTTCCGTTGCGAATGAAAATGATTTAACAATTACGAATTTACAGTTACAAAAAGTAATGTATTTCTCTATTCAAAATGCGTTGACTGAGGGAACATTATCTCGTGAAGTTATTGAAGACGAATACGATGAACCTTTTTTAGTTTGGAGATATGGCCCAGTTGTACAAGATGTTTATGAAAAGTATAGTAAATTTGGTTCATCTCCAATTATTGAGAATACAACACTTGATAATCGGTTGAGCAATATGGATGATGTAATAATTGATTTGTTGAGGGAAAATACATTCAGATTGGTTCAAAGATCACATGAAGAAGAATTTTGGAAAAATCATGAAAATGACATTATAGGTTGGAGAAGTAATATTCCGTATGAACTAAACAACATACAGAATAATAACTAAAATAATATGAATGTAGAATCAGCAAAAAAATACCTAGATACTGTTAAAAATAAAGAATATGGGACAAAATTAAATGATTTAGTGAGTGCTGTTCTTGATAATCCTGAAATTTTTTTGAACTTTGATTTTTTTGAATTAGATGATAAGAATGTTGATGAGTTTGACGAACGGTATGAAAATTTATTAGAATTTTTGGAAAAATTTAATATTCAATTTGTACCTTATTCGACGATTGCAAATATTGTATTTCAGTTGGATGAAGATAAAGCAGATGGAATGCCTATGTTTTTAGAACGTTTAACGAGTGCAATAGATAAGTCGCTTAATAAACTTTCAAATGATTACTATTTGCCAGAGCATCTCAGTGTTATGATAAAGATTTTGGAACATTTTCAATTATCTATATCTCAGAGAGGTTCGTTATATGAACAGCAAAAAGATGAGATAAAATCATTAAAACAAAACACTAAAATTATAGAAAAAAATTTCGAACAAAATTCAAAAGATTATCAAGAAAAATTGATGTTAGAATTTAACGAAGAAACAAAGTCTAACATCGATAAACTGAATGATAATTATGATGCAAAGATAGAGAGCTTAAATGCGGTGTATGTCAACCAGGTAGAAAAACTTCACGATTCTATGGATGGCAGAATTAACAATATGTACAGTGGATTTATATCTGTTTTGGGTATTTTTATTTCTATATCATTTAGTTTATTTGGTGCAGCTACGTTAATTAAAGATATATTCACTATCAGCACTGAGAAAGGATTCGATACATCTAGAAATGTTGTGGGGGTTAATATAATGTTAGCCGGAATCACAACTCTATTAATCTATTCATTAATAGTTGGTTTAATGATGGGGATTAGTAAAGTTGTAAAAACAAACTTTAAATTTAATTATCGTAACTTTTTTATTACTTATTCAGCTGCCGCAGGGGTTATATTATGTGGTCTATTGTATGCATATGATTTGAAACACCTGATTCATAAAGGCTTTTGGGCGGGAGTTATATTATTAATTTATGTTATTATTTGTGCAATTATATTTAAGAATGGAACAAAAATTAAAAGTTTTTTCTTTAAAAAAGGATAATGAATTAAAAAACGTTATTTAATGCACAAATAGACAAAATAAACAGTCTCCTACTATACAAATGAGAAATATGTACTCGGTCACCTTTGGGACACCCCCACAACTTATAAACGTTGATTTAACAACATCTAAGAAGTTCAACAAGAAGTACGGTTTGGCTTAATGTTAGGTTATTCAATACTGAAAAACCATCCAACTTTCGGGTTGGATGGTTTTTTGTATTGTTAATATTTAAAATTCGCACTATTTTCGCACCACTAACGACGTGAAGACAGTCCTGTAAAGGCTTTTTGCATACCATCCCGAAATGATGTTCGAACGTGATAAGACACATTTGCGCGTCTTCCAAGACTTTGTTGATTATGTGAATGCACAAAAGTGACGAATAGTTAGTGATTCGCTATAATGAAAGCATTACAAAAATGAGGCGGTGACAATCATGTCATTATCACTAACAGATTTGCAACGCGAACAACCCCGTCAAGTGCCATTGGCCAACTGGCAGGATGTGTTGCAAGCAGAACTTAACGCATTCGATACGGCTAGTTCAACAGTCGCTGGTATCGGCGACGTTGCTAAGACAATTGCCTTTGCGGTTGAGCGTTTCCACATTGCGTTTAATACGGACAATGTATTGACGTTCCGCACGCTAAATGACACGTACATTCTAGATGTTATCGGTGGTTTGGTGTTATCGCAATTGTTGGCACAACACTATATGGGAACAGTTTTGCCTACGGGCATTACAGAAAGTGACAACGGTGTCTTTGAGACGATGTCAGCCTGGTTAACTGACATTGCAGCTGTTGTGAAGTAAATATGAGGTGAAAAACGGCCCCAGCGTGCAGTGATGACTGCGTGTTGGGGCCGTTTTTTAGACTAATAAGTTATTATGAGTGAGTGCCGTGCTAGTGCACGAACATTGTGATAAAAATGAACTTAAATCCAAGGGAACTCAGGCTTAGTTGCCCCATAAACGGCAAAATCGCGCTTCGATACCGTGGCCCAGTTTTGGTTGCCGTAGTCAAAATGCCACCACTCTTCGATATAATTCGTGAAGCCGGCTTGTGTCATCACATGATAGAGTAGGCGCCGGTTTTCGCGATACGTGATGGTGTCGTCGCTGTCAGGTGCTTTTTCATAATAATCCGTCCGGGCCCGTTCGCTGATGTCGTCAAACGGACTACCCATTGGCAAGAGTCGGCCTTTCTCATCAACAATTGATAAATCAATTGAACCGCCAGTATTGTGTGGTGACGGTTTGGCCGGATTTGTTGATGGTAATGCGACAATCCGCAAGGCGGCCTGGGTCACCTGATGGTCATCAAAATCAGGATGATCACGTTTTACAAATGCTTGCATTTGATCAAAGAGGGCTTGTTGGGTAGCCATGTCGCGCCAGGCGTCGAAAATGACGAATTTATAACCGTATGGGAGCAAATCGGCCGCCTCGTTGAGTTTGCGTTGCACGGTTTCACGGGCGAACAAGTCTGCTTTCGCACCAGGTAATTGTTGAATGAAATATTGGGGGCTGATGACCATCTTTTCTGGCAAATAACTGAGCGAGACAAGGGGTTCAGTAACCGCTTTAATTGGTGTTGCCTGAATATCATCCCAGTGCCATGTTTGCAGTGGGGGTTCGATTGCAATTCCGGTAAATTCTAGCATGTGTAGTTCCTCCGTATTGATAGGGCATGTTATGTTCACGTTTTATTCAAAAATCGCAACTGGTATTCCATCCAATTACTGCTATAATATAAGTTACTTTGGGAAGAATGTGAGAATAATTAGTATGATTAAAAAAGATTTCATCCAACCGCTTAATCCAATTGTAACTAATTTGGCGCCAGATGGCTTGTTGGATTTCCAACTTGCTGTCCGCGATATTCCAGATTTGGTACGATTAACGTTTGGAGAGCCTGGCTTTAATGTTGATGACGCCATCAAGGCCCGTATCATTCAGTCAGTCCAGGAAGATAACTCACATTACGCTGACTCACAGGGTGAACGTGATTTGCGAAACGCCGCTGTTGCGTACTTCAACAAGAAGTACGATTTGAACTATAGCGGTGAAGACAATATCATTGTAACAATTGGTGTGTCAGAAGCAATTAATGTGGTTTTCTTAACACTATTAAACGATAACGAAGGGGTTATCGTACCAGAACCTGCGTACCCACCATATTTTGCCTCGCTTGATTTGGCACATGGTACGAAGGTTTCAATCAATACGCGACCAACTAATTTTAAGTTGACACCGGATCAGGTTGACGAAGCGATGGAAAAAGCTAAGGTGCCGGTTAAGGCAATCCTGTTTAACTATCCGTCAAATCCAACTGGGGTAACGTATTCAGAAGATGAATTGCGAGCCTTGGCAGCGGTCTTTAAAAAGCACCGTCTGTGGGTGATTTCAGATGAAATTTACTCACAATTGACGTATGATCAAGCGCACGTTTCATTAGCCAGCTTGATTCCTGATCAAACAGTGTTGATTACGGGACTCTCTAAGTCACATGCCATGACAGGTTATCGCATTGGGTTCATCTTGGGTGAAAAGGCCTTTATCGATGAAGCCCAAAAGGTACACGGAGCGTTGACGTTCTCGTTGCCAAAGGTACTTCAAGATGGTGCCTTGGTGGCGGTGACTGATGCGGCCGAAGTGGCTGATGAAATGCGGGATGTCTACAAGCGTCGTCGTGATTGGTTGACGCCACAACTACAAGAATTAGGCTTCGAAGTGGTGAATCCGGAGGGGGCATTCTATATTTTCGCTAAAATTCCAGCGGATATGGGGTTGAGTGGCTTTGACTTTGCAGTCGATTTGGCTGAAAAGGCGAAGGTTGCGATTATTCCAGGGGATGCCTTCTCAGAATACACGCCAGAGTATGTGCGAATTTCGTATGCAGCCTCAGATGAAGATTTGGCAGAAGCCATGAAGCGTATGACAGCATATTTTGCCGAACGTCGCGGTGAATAATAACCATTTAAGCAGAACGCGATTCGTCGTGTTCTGCTTTTTAAAAGTGAGTGGTTAATGACATTACGTAAACGAACACTTATAATTTGTAGTAAGCAATTATTCTGTTACTTTCATATTTTATAGAGGACAAATTCATGAAGACACGTCAAACTTCGAGCCGTCATTTGGTATTGACGGCGTTGTTTATTGCCATTATCTTGTTGCAGTCGATTGTGCCTTGGCTAGGTACGCTCCCATTAGGGGCCTTTGCAATCGGGGCAGCCGTGACGATAATTACCTTTACGGTGGCCATTGGGGCAATGGTCTTGGGGCCTAAGACTGGGGCCCTGCTTGGTTTTATCTGGGGGGCTTATTCGTTGTGGCATGCCTGGACGTCAGTGCCTAGTATCGGGTCGCTAATCTTCCGTAATCCAATTACCGCCATCGCGCCGCGCATGCTAGTGGGGGTCATTATTGGTTATCTTTACTGGCGTTTTGTGAAGGAACGTCCCATTGCGCAACAATCAGCCTGGTTGGTTGGCCTAGGTGCGCTATCGGCTTTCATTAATACCGCGTTGGTTTTGAGTCTGACCTGGATTGGGTTCAAAGTGATGAATACGTCATTTACCGGTATTCCTGACTCAGGCTTGGCAAATTGGTTAATTATTTCAATCGCTGGTTTTAATGGCATTTTTGAAATGATTGTCGGTGCTATCTTAGTACCGTTGATTGGAATTCCGGTGCTAACTGCATTTAATCGGCGTACCCAACAGTAACGTTAAATATTGACTAGCGAGGCTGGGAAAGAAGTCTCTGTCTCAGCCGCAAAAGCCGCCAATCTCCCGATTTAAAATCGGAGGATTGGCGGCTTTTAAACGTGGTCCTTACTTTAAGTCACACAAACAAATTCTTCGCGTTGGTGTAAACTTATAAGTGACATTTTGAACAAGGGGAAGAGGAGTAGATGACAGATAAACAAACACTGGCCCAACGAAACAATTTAATTCGTGCGGCCGTCATGGGAGCAAATGATGGCATTTTGTCTGTTTCAGGGATTGTAATCGGAGTGGCCGGGGCGACCACGAATTCGTTTGCCATTTTTATTGCTGGTTTTGCAGGGGCACTCGCGGGTACAGTGTCGATGGCGATGGGGGAATACGTGTCTGTCCACTCACAAAATGATGCTCAAGTGAAAGCCGAAGAGACGCAAACCCAGGCTTTAAAGACGGACTACGCGACTGAGTTTGCGTTTGTGCAACAAAAGTATATGAATCAAGGTATTTCAACTGATTTGGCCGCCCAGGCAACCCGCGAAATGATGGCGAAAGATGCCCTAGGGACAACAGTTCGCGAACGCTATGGCTTTACACTCCATCATGAAGTGTCGGCGATTGGGGCAGCGGTGGCCTCAATGATTGCCTTTCCATTAGGCTCAGTCTTGCCAATGTTGGCGATTACGTTGTTGCCACCACACGTCCGCGTACCAGCAACGGCGGTGGCTGTTTTAATTGCGTTGGCATTTACGGGTTACGCGGCCGCACACTTGTCTGGCGCAAATGAACGTCGGGCAACCGTCCGGAATGTGGTTGCTGGTATCTTTACGATGATTGTGACCTACTTAATTGGGTCATTAATTGGTCATTAGGGGGAGCTGGGGTATGCAAGCAAAAGAACATCAAACGATGGAAGAACGACTGAATGCCATTCGTGCCGGCGTACTAGGATCAAATGATGGGATTCTAACGGTGGTTGGCGTACTATTCTCAGTTGGGGCCGCCACTAATCATCAATTCACAATTTTAATTGCTGGCCTGGCAGATTTGTTTGCTTGTGCGTTATCGATGGCGTCAGGTGAGTATGCTTCGGTTAGCTCGCAGGCAGATGCGGAAAAGGTTGTTGTTGACCGGGAGACCCAGCGACTACGTGTTAATCCAGCCGGTGTCGCAGCAGATATTCGAGAATTCTACTTAGATCGTGGTGTCACTGAAGCAACTGCGGATAAGATTGTGGCGGAGTTGATGGAAAAGGCGCCCCTCAGGACGATTTTAGCAACGAAGTACGATGTCCAATTAGGGCACTATGTTGGACCGTGGTCGGCTGCAATTTCATCGTTGATTTGCGCGGCTGTGGGTGGGGCATTTCCACTGTTGGCACTGTATTTTTCACCAGTTCAGTGGCAGTTTGAAGCGACGATTGCCGCAACCGTTGTGGCAGTTGCTTTAACGGGTTTTCTAAGCGCAAAGATTGGCCATGGGTTCGCTAGAAAAGCCATCAAGCGGAATGTCGTGATTGGCCTGCTAACCATTGCCATCCACTATGGTATTGGTTTGTTCTTCTAAGACGAGTAGAATAGGTTAAAGCAAAAGCTGAGTTTATCTCAGCTTTTTTATGTAGGCGGATACGGTATTAAAGACTACTGAAATTTGGTAAGCTAGTACAAAAGGTCGGAGGCCAAGACAGTGACAGATCAATACGGACTACTGGGGTATCCGGCGCGCCATTCAAAGTCGCCGGCGATGCATAATGCTGCTTTTGAGGCAGCGGGAATCGATGCCAATTACCAAGCGTTTGAAGTAGCGCCAATGGCTTTGGCAGCGACATTTAAGAGTTTGGTTGCCTCAGGGGTGAAAGGCTTCAATGTGACTATGCCCTTTAAGCAACAAATCATGATGTATCTTGATGAAGTGACACCATTAGCAACCCGCTTAGAGTCAGTTAATACCATCACGGTCAAAGATGGTCGCACGATTGGTGATTCAACTGATGGGATGGGCTTTTGGCGGACACTACGCAATCCGGTCGACTCGGTCATTTTAATTGGGACCGGGGGTGCGGCACGCGCCATTATGGCGACGGCACCTAAATCAGTGACCTTGCATGTGTTCAATCGTATGGGCGAACATTTTGCGGAAAAAGCCGCTAAGGTTCAAGATTTAGCGCAAGTTGAATTGCATGATTTAGATGAAATTGATGTTTATCTACCTTATGCTGATTTGATTGTGAATGCGACGAATGTGGGGATGCGTGATAATCGTTCGGTCCTATCAACTGAGCAATTTTATGACACGCAGCCCGATGTACAAGTGGTCGATATTATTTATAAGCCTGAACCAACCCCGTTTGTGGCAGCAGCTCGGGCCGCAAATCGCCAAGCTGATGATGGATTAGCCATGTTAGTCGGTCAAGGTGCGTTGAGCTTTGAGCAATGGCGGGGCGAACTCCCAAATGTACAAGCGATGAAACGTGCGATTAATAAAGAAGATTAGAGAGGCAAGCAAAGATGATTCTTGTCATGAAAGATGTGGCAACGGCCCAAAAAACGTTAGCGTCAGCTACTGCAGCTGGGCTTGAACACGTTTTTTTGAATGAAAATCGAGTGGGCTTTGCGACCGTGAAGACACTGGCGGAAGTGCCGTTTGTTGATGAAACGGCAGTTGTTGAGACGATTACGAAACATCCGGCCGCCTTGAAGAGTTCCCGTTTGTTCCACCCAGCCGATACTGTCATTACCACAGCCCATTCGCAAATTGGTGGTGATAATTTCGTCTTGATGGCCGGTCCAGATTCAATTGAGTCGGCTGAACATATCCAACTTATGGGTGAAGCAGTGCAAACCGTTGGCGCAACATTACTCCGTGGTGGTTCATACAAACCACGAACAAGTCCCTATAGTTTCCAAGGGTTGGGAGAAGCCGGGTTGCGGATGCATCGCGCGGCCGCGGATGCCCTGGGCATGGATATGATTACGGAAATTATGGATACACGAGATGTTGAAATTGTTGGCCAATATACGGATGTCTTCCAGGTTGGTACCCGTAATATGCAGAACTTTAGTTTATTGAAGGCGCTGGGAGCTCAGAACAAACCGGTTGCGTTGAAGCGTGGTATGAGTGCAACCATTGATGAATTGTTGAACGCTGCAGAATATATTGCGGCTGGTGGTAACGATCAGATTATCTTAATCGAGCGTGGTATCCGAACTTTCGATAACAAGTACACGCGTAATACGATGGATGTAAGCGCAATTCCAGTGTTGCAGGAATTGACGCACTACCCCGTGTTGGCGGATCCATCTCACGCGGCCGGCGTTGCGCACCACGTGGCGGCTGTTGGCTTAGCCGCAGTGGCCGCAGGTGCACAAGGATTAATGGTTGAAATCCATGACAATCCAGCGGCCGCCTTTGTTGATGGTGCCCAGGCGTTGACACCATCGCAATTTGCGGAGCTAGCAAAAAAGGCAGTTGCCATTCGAGAGGTGGTTAAGTTCGGATGATTCATGTAAAACTGGCCTCGAAAGCCTATGATGTGGTCATTGCTAGTGGCGTTCGTCATCAAGTGGGTGAACGACTTGCCACAATTTGGCAACCGCGTCAGGTGATGATTGTGACAGACCAGAACGTGGGCCCCTTGTATTTAGCTGACGTCAGTGCTAGTCTGGCACAACATGGTTTTACAGTCCACACGACAACAATACCGGTGGGCGAGACATCAAAGTCATTGCAGATGGTTGAACAAATCGTTGGTAAAATGGCAGCGTATGGCTTTACCCGGCAGGATGCCATTGTTGCCCTTGGCGGTGGTTTAGTTGGTGATTTAACCGGGGTTATCGCATCGTTGTACATGCGCGGGATTGCCTTCGCTCAAATTGCGACATCATTAACCGCACAGGTTGATGCAAGTGTCGGTGGTAAAACGGCAGTTAATATGGCAACTGTTAAAAATATCATGGGGTCGTTCTATCAGCCGGATATGGTGCTGATTGACCCGGATTTTTTGCAAACGTTGTCTGATCGTGACTTAGTTGAGGGATACGCTGAAGTTGTTAAAACAAGCGCCCTGGCAGGTGGCGATTTTTGGCGTTTGACCGGTGATATTAAAACGGTGGCCGCGATTCGTGAACGGGCCGAGACGTTAATCACGAAGTCGGTTTTGTATAAGCGTGACATTGTGGTGGCTGACGAAAAAGAAGGTGGCGTCCGGAAGTATTTGAACTTCGGTCATACGTTGGGCCATGCGATTGAGTTGATGGCGCATGGCGAGTTGCGCCACGGTGAAGCGGTTGCCATTGGCATGGTCGCCATTTCAGAACGGTTTGAAAAAGCTGGCATTACCGAATCAGGCATAACAGCGTTGCTACGCGACCGGTTGGTTGCCGTTGGTTTACCAGTAACGTCACCTCTGATCGGGCAAGCGGCTTTTTATGACCACTTAAAAAATGATAAGAAAAACGCGGCCGGTACGCTTCAGCTAGTTGCCATTTCAGTTCCTGGTCAACCGACCATTGTTCAGAAAGCCCTAGCTGATATGCCAGCCTTTGTAGAAAGCAGGTAGCAATTATGCGGTATATGACAGCAGGTGAGAGTCATGGGCCAGAAGAAGTCGCCATTATTGAGGGGATTCCAGCTGGTTTAACGTTGACACAAGCCGATATTGATGAACAATTGGCCCGTCGTCAGCACGCCTATGGTCGTGGTCAACGTCAAGTGATTGAGACGGATAAAGTGACGATTATGGCGGGTGTTCGTCATCAGGTGACATTAGGATCGCCAATTGCATTGAACGTCCATAATGATGACCACAACCACTGGACCAAAATTATGGACCCCAACGTGCCAGCTGATGCTGAAAACACAATGCGCAAGGTGATGCGACCACGTCCCGGGCACGCTGATTTGGTTGGTGGTATGAAATACCGTCACCAAGCTGATTTGCGGAATGTTTTGGAACGCTCATCAGCGCGTGAAACGGTCATGCGTGTTGCGGTGGGGGCTGTTGCCAAAAAGTTATTGGCTGAAATTGGCGTTGATGTGCATGGCTTTGTCTTGAACGTTGGACCAGCCCGGGCAGATACGAGTGTGTTAACAAACTATCGTACCCTGCAAGAGTTACGTGAAGTAACCGAAAGCTTCCCAACCCGTACTTTAGACGCTGAAACGGATGCAAAGATTCGCGAAGTGATTGATCAAACGAAGCGTGACGCGAATACGGTGGGTGGGACCGTGCAAGTGATGGCGACAGGTGTTCCAGTTGGACTTGGTTCATATGTGTCAGCCGATGAAAAACTTGATGCTAAAATTGCCCGCGCAATTGTTGGTATTAATGCGTTCAAAGGTGTTGAGTTTGGTGGTGGCTTTGAAAATGCCGAAAAGTACGGTAGCGAAGTCATGGACGAAATTTACTGGGATACTGATCGTGGCTTTTACCGCGGCTCAAATAATTTGGGTGGTTTCGAAGGTGGTATGACCACTGGTGAGATGATTGTGGTGAAGGGGGTTGTGAAGCCGATTCCAACCTTGTACCGCGCGATGCAAAGTGTTGATATTGATACCCATGAGGATCACCGGGCGTCAATTGAACGTTCGGATACGACTGCCGTAACCGCGGCAGCCGTCATTGCTGAGGCAATGGTGGCAATTGAGCTAGCAAAGGCTGTTTTGGATAAGTTTGATGCCGATAATATGGGGCGCTTGCAGGAACAACTAGCTGCTTATCGTGAAGAAATTAAGCGTTTTTAAGTTAACAAACACAAAAGACAGAAAGCGAGACGAAAAATGACAGACCGAAAATTGCAAACTGCAGTCCAAGGCGTACGTGGCCGTCTCGAAGTGCCTGGTGATAAAAGTATTTCACACCGTGCGGTCATGCTGGGAAGCATTGCTGACGGTGATACATATATTAAAGGGATTTTAGATTCAGATGATGTGCGCAGTACGTTGGGGGCGATGGCTGATATGGGGGTCGAAGCGGAGTGGCATGATCAAGACGTCATTGTTCATGGACGCCCGCTGACAGCTTTAGAGGAGCCCAGTCATGCGTTGAATATGGGTAATTCGGGGACTTCGACGCGGTTGCTCATGGGCTTGTTGGCCAACCAACCGTTTCCAATTACGTATAGTGGGGATGCCAGTCTAAGTACTCGTCCACTGGGTCGCGTCATCGATCCGTTAGGGAAGATGGGGGCCCGTTATGTGGCTACAAACCAGCGCTTACCGGCAACAAAAGTGCCGACGCAAGGATTACAGGGGATTCACTATCGATTGCCGGTTGCCTCGGCACAGGTAAAGAGTGCTTTGATTTTGGCGGGCCTGCAAGCTGAAGGGCAGACGGTGATTACAGAACCATTGGCGACCCGCGACCATACCGAGCGTATGTTGCAACAATTTGGCGTGACAATCACTCGCGATGGGCAAGATATTATTGTGAACCCCACGACAAAGCTTCATGCAACCACGATTCAGGTGCCTGGTGATATTTCATCAGCCGCCTTTTGGTTGATTGCTGGTTTAATTGTGCCGAATAGTCAATTGACTTTAACTAAAGTTGGAATCAACGACACCCGCACCGGCATTTTGCGATTATTGCAACGCATGGGGGCGGTGATTACGATGGCTAATGTGGTGGCTGATGGTGGTGAACCATATGCTGACTTAACAGTGACTACTCAGGGATTACAGGGTATCCACATTAACGGGGATGACGTGCCAACCGCGGTCGATGAAATTCCGCTTCTAGTATTAGCAGCGACACAAGCGTTGGGCGACACGGTGATAACCGGCGCCCAGGAGTTGCACGTGAAAGAAACGGATCGGATTGCAACGGTGACCACCCAATTAAATAAATTAGGGGCGAACATTGAAGCCCGAGAAGATGGCTTTGTCGTACACGGTGGGACGCCATTGCGGGTTGCTGAGCCAACTACGGTTGATTCATGTGGCGATCACCGGATTGGGATGATGTTGGCAATCGCAGCCTTGATTACCGATGGTGAAGTTACGTTAGCGAAGGCAGAGGCAGTGAGTGTCTCGTATCCAAGCTTTTTTGCAGACCTAGAAAGAGTTGTGGCAGAATGAAAACAGCAGTTTTAATTGGGTTTATGGGGGCCGGTAAGACCACAGTTGGCCGTGAGCTAGCTGAATTGCTAGGGTTGCCCTTAATTGATACCGACAAAGAAATTATTCGCCGAACGGGTCAGACGCCTGGTGAAATTTTTGCGACGGCGGGCGAAGCGAGTTTTCGTGAATTGGAATACACCGTCTTGCAAGATGTCATTCACAAAGGTGGGGTGATTGCGACCGGTGGTGGGATTGTTGAAACACCTGGCAATATTCAGCTACTGTCTGAAGCGGGCGTGCCAGTTTACTATTTATCAGGTTCGTTCGGTCAGACACTAGAACGCCTGGCAGATGATGATACTCGGCCAATTTTGCGCACGAAGACGTTACTAGAGGTGGCCGCATTATGGCGTAGTCGGTTGCCAAAGTATGATGCAGCTGCAACAACTACTGTGCAAACCGATGGGAAAACCCCGCGTGACATTGCCCGTCTGATTCAGATTGCATTTGAGGGTTAACATATGACGACATTAACATTGGGTACAGCTACGGCAGGACAAGATCGCCCATTAATTGCGGTGCCGGTTACCGGAACAACTATTTCGGCGGTGCTTGGCCAAGTTGAACAAATCAACGAGTCACGAGCCGATGTGATTGAGTGGCGCGTAGATTACTTAACGGATTTGGTAAACTTGCGAGCCGCTGATGTACAAACGATTTTATTTAATGCGGACAAACCCGTCATTTTCACATGGCGTACTGCGGCCGAGGGCGGCCAACGCCCATTCGATATTGCCTTGTATGAATTGGTCTACCGATTAGCCATTAAAACCGGTGTCGCGGCAATTGATATCGAGCATCAATTATTTACCCAGGTAGCCGATTTGGTAGCCGATGCCCACGCTGCCCAGGTACCAATTATTAACTCACAACATTTTTTTACTGACACACCAACGACTTTAGACCAGGTGTTTGGTCAGGCGTATGCGACCACGGCGGACGTGATTAAGGTCGCGACGATGCCGCAACATGATGGGGATGTTGATCGCCTACTTGCGACAACCCAGCAGTTTGCCACGGAAGGCAAACCATTGATTACGATGGCAATGGGTGAGCTCGGGCAACGCACCCGCATGATTGGTGGTCGTAATGGCTCACAATTAACATTTGCAACACTCGGGGCAGCTTCTGCACCGGGTCAACTGGATTTAGCGACATTATTGACATTGCTGGAGGATTAAAAATGACCATTTATCATAGTCAATACTTTGAAGAAGCGCGGCAACAACTGGTGAATAGTGTACCGGGTACGATGGGCTATACCCCAATTTCATTCCATGCGGTTGGGGATGATATTCGCTTAGACCGGGCATTTTTGCGCTTTGATTGGCGCGCGCCGGAAATGTTTAAACAGGCATTAGCCACGGCAATGGCGAGTGATGCCCAGTTTGATCGCATTGGATTTATGACGCGTTCGGAACTGTTGCTGGGGCAAGCAGCCTTAGATTACAATGGTCACTTCACGTTACCAACCACCGAGTTGCGTGCGGCCATTAAAAAATTAACCGGCGAACCGGTTGTGCTAGCTGGTGTCGCTGCTGATATGGTGTTGCCATTTGGACTCCAGGATTTACGCCATGTGGTGCATTTGACCAAGTGGACCTATGAAAACCACACCATCTATCACTTGGTTGCTGGTTTGCCCGCATTGGAAGTGAAGGTCGATGCGTTACGCAATGCTGGTGTCTACCGGAATGAGGCAAAGGTGCTCCATAGTGAAACGGAGCTGGATGGTACAGCGTTAATGGCGTTCATGCAAGATTTGATTCGCGATTATTTCGGAGTGGAAACGGCCAACCTGCGAACAATGCAAGCCGCATTTGGCGCGGCTAAACCAAATGATGATGCAGCAAGTAACCGCGTGCTGATTGCTGATTTTGAAAATTAACTCATAAAAAAGACCACTAGACCGAGTGTGAACCGGTCTAGTGGTCTTTTTTAGTTTAAGTTACCGTGGCTGTATCACCCAAGCACCAACGGCATAAGCTGCAATTAACAAGACTGCAACTAGCCATTGCCACTTTGGCAGGGGATCATTAATGGTATCCGTCCTAGGAAAGCCCTCGGAAAAGCCGTGTGACGTCATTGCTAAGGCTAAGTCGTCCGACCATTGCAGGGCACTTAGCACGGCTTTGAAATACAAGTGTGGACTCCAGAGATGATACGTGACACCACGTAAGCTGGCTGCGTATTGAATGGTTTTAACCTGTCGTCGCACACGCGGTAACAAATTAAAGGCCGCCAATAAGCCGTACGTGAAAGTGCTCGATAAATGGGCATGCCGGTGGAGACTAAACAATAAATCCTTCACCGTGACGGTTAGTGTTAATGCCCCGCCCAAGAAGAGGTAGGCATATAAGCGAGTGGCATAGACCCAGGCCAAATGGGTGGGGTTCCCTGTACCGAAGGCGATAAATGACACCCATGTCGCAAAGGCAAGTGGGAGTGAAATTGCGAACATTACCCCGAGATACCGCCATTTAACACCAGCTAATAGCAAATAAAGTAACGTCACCCCAGCTACAATTAGATTCATCGTGATTGATTTAACGAAGGCTGTTTGAAAGCCAATTCCAATCATAATGACGAGTAAAACCGTTGGATTCAATTTAGGCATGTGCTGAACCTCCAATTAAACGAAGTTGCTGTTCAGCAAAAACCAGTTCATAGTCTATGAAGTCTGCCAAACCTTGTCGTTGGTGTGAAATCATTAAAATGGCTTGCTGGGTCGCGTGCACGGTCGTTTGTAACAAGGTCATGACTGCCTGGACAGAATCCTGATCGAGACCGGCTAAGGGTTCATCGAGGAGGAGCACTGGTTGTCCCATGATTAGCATGACCAAGGTTTGTAGTTTTTTCTGCTGACCCCCTGATAGTTGATAGACAATGTGATCCATCACGCTGGTTAGATTGAGTTGGGCAACCGCATCAGCCACGCGTTCAGCCGTCCAAAAATCAGGGTAGGCAGTCTGACGTTGTGACAAAGCCAATTCTTCCGCGACTGTCATGGTCACGAATTGGTCAGTGGCTGTTTGGAAAATCAAAGCCACGCGTTTTGCCCAGGCTTTTGCTTTGATTTTGCGCGTATCTTGTTCGGCCCATGTAATTGTGCCGGTTGCTGAAATTTGTTTGGTCAGTGCCTTAAATAGGGTGGACTTACCAATGCCGTTTGCCCCGGAAATCAAGCCGATTTGCTGACTGGGTACGGTGAATGTTGTGCCTGTTAGTAACGTTCGTTCACCGACGCTGACGTGTAATTGGCGCCAACCCAAGTCACCGGCCGGGTTAGGTTGCCCGACGAAAGGGACAACTGGCGCCAGGTTTGTGAGGCACGTTAATGACGCCGACTGCAGTGTGCCGGTTGTGGCCTCCAAGACGTAGAGATTGTCAACAAGCTCAGCGTAACCCGACAAATCGTGGTCTGAAATCACAATTGTCTTACCTTGCGTTTGCTGGAGAACTTGTAAATCATGCAGTAACGTTTGCCGTGCTTGTGGGTCAACATTTGCAAATGGCTCATCGAGTAGAATAATGTCACTATCCATGGCCAAAATGGTGGCTAAGGCAACGCGTTGCTTTTCGCCGCCGGATAGGGTCATCAAATCTTGCTCAGCAAAGGCTGTCAAATTTAAGCGGGTCATCACATCGGCCACCCGGTCTTGAATTTGTTCAGCCGGTAATTGGATGTTTTCAAGTGCAAAAGCAATTTGTTCAGGAGCGGTCCGCATCGCAAATTGGCGATCCGGATTTTGAAATAGCATGGCCACTCGTTTGGCGCGTTCAAAAGGTGCCACGGGTTGAATGTCTTGTCCGTCTAACAAAATTTGGCCACCGGTGACAATGCCACCAAATTTAGGCATCAGGCCCGCCATCGCTTTTAACAACGTTGACTTACCAGAACCAGAGGGGCCAATTAATAAATTAAAACTGCCGGCAACGGGTGAAAACGAAATATTGTTTAAAATATTTCGTTGGCCCGTATCGTAGGCAAAGCTAAAGTTTTTAACTGCTAATGTTGTCATATTAACGCTTTAATAAACCTGACTTTTCAACAAGGACTTTAATCAAGTAAACAAGGATACCGGCGAAAAAGCCGACTGAAATCAAACGAATGATGAACAAGGCGATCAATAGGCCAGGCTTATAGGCCAAGTAGCCACTGTTGAACAAGTCCCAAGCAAACGTAATCAGTGTGCTGGTAATCACGGACAGTGTCAGCCCAATTTTATCCCAGTTCTTGTAGCCAGTTAAGGTGAAACCAAGCTCAGAACTGATTCCTTGAACAAAACCGTAGAGTAAAGTAGCAGCACCCCAACTTGAGAAGAGGAGCATCTCAACGACGGCCGCCAACACTTCACCAATCAAGGTTGCGCCAACTTTGCGAAGGAGTACCCCGGCTAATGGACCGGCCATCAGCCACACCCCAATTGTCATATCGTTAGCGAATGGCTTGAGCGCTGGAATTGCGGCTAAGGCGTAATAAGACGCGCCCCAAACCTGATAAATAACCCCGAAGAAAATCGCGATAATGGCTAGAAAAATAACATCACGTAGCGCCCATCCGCGCTTGTGTTCTTGTACTGTTTGCATAACGTGCAAACCCCCGTTCATATAATTCGAATCGCCCAAAGCTTCGGAAAATAAAAAGAACCCCAGTATCAACCGTCTTGGCAATACTGGGGTTCGCTTACTTTAAGTCGTAAACAAACCAAGCTCCCTAGCAGGCATTATCCTGCTCAGGTTCTATGGGTATCATCTCAGCCACTTGGCACCCCAGCTTGTTTGATTCGTTAAAGTAAGTATAGGGGCTTGGCAGGTACAATGCAACTAGCTGGTGAGTTAAGCAGAGAAATTATACTGAATATTTGATAGAATATAGATATTGAATGAAAAATGGAGGAATTCACCCGTGGAGGAGTGCCAAATTAAGTTGTTCGGTCTGTCAGCTAACCATGAGTTAGCTGAAGCAGTGGCAGATGAGTTGCATCAACCTTTAAGTCAAATTGATATCAAGCGTTTTGCTGATGGTGAAATCTACGAACGTGTGTTGGAAAGTGTTCGTGGTGATGACATTTATATTGTGGCACCAATTGCTGAAGAGGTGAATGATGCCTTCATGGAAATTATGATTGCTGTTGATGCGCTTCGACGTGCTTCAGCCGCTCATATTAACGTGGTGATTCCATACTTTGGATACGCACGTCAAGACCGCAAGGCTAAGTCGCGTGAGCCAATTACGGCCAAGATGGTGGCTTCATTACTTGAAATGGACGGCATCGATCGCGTTTTGGCTGTCGATTTGCACGCTGACCAATTGCAAGGGTTCTTTGATATCCCGGTTGATCATTTGCAAGCGGCACCGCTGTTGTCCGATTACTTCTATCGTCGCAACATGTTGGAAAACTTGGTTGTCGTGTCACCGGATCACACCGGTGCTGGGCGTGCCCGCAAGTTTGCTGACTTGGTGAACGCCCCATGGGGTGTGGTAAATGACAACGTGGCGATGACGACGCCCGAATCGCCAGATGCGATTGTGGGTGAGGTTGCCGGTCGCCGGGCAATTATTGTCGATGATATTGTTGATACGGGGCGCCGTGTGCAAATGACAGCCCGCGCTTTGCGAGCAAACGGGGCAACCGATGTTTTCGTTGTGGCAACGCACGCCGTCTTATCGGGTGATTCAGCCCAACGCTTGGCAGCCGACGAGAATATTTCCCACTACATCTTCACGGATACATTGTTGATGCCAGAGGCAAAGCAGAGTGCGAAGTTTACGCGTCTATCAGTCGCACCATTGTTGGCTGACGCCATCGTCCGCATCCATGAAAATCGTCCGTTGGATATCTTGCTAAAGTCACGGAATAATCCAGATGCCAAATTATAATATGTTATGATGGTATTGAAATAACATGCAATAAAATGAACATTGAGGGGTATTTACAATGGTTTATGCAGCAGCTGATAATCGCTATGATGTGATGCCATACCGCCGTGTGGCTGATTCTGGCTTGATTTTGCCAGCGCTATCATTTGGTTTGTGGCGTAATTTGGGTGACCAAAAGCCACTTGCTAACTCACGTGAAGTGATGTTAAAAGCGTTTGATAATGGTATTTTTTCATTTGACAACGCCTCTAATTATGGGCCTTCCGATGGTTCAGCCGAAGAGACTTTCGGAGCTGTCTTCGAAAAGGATTTGAAGCCATACCGTAACGAATTGGTGATTACCACCAAGGCGGGTTACCACATGTGGCCAGGTCCTTTGGGTGAATTCTCTGGTAAGAAGACGTTGACGGCAGCGTTGGATATGTCATTGCAACGCATGCACCTGGACTATGTTGATATTTTCTACGCACACCGTTGGGATCCAAATACAAATTTGCGCGAAACGGCTGAGGCACTCGATTTAATTGTCCGCCAAGGAAAGGCGCTATATGTTGGTGTCTCAAACTACACCACGGAACAAGTTGCTGAAATTGGTAAGATTTTCGATGAGTTGCACACGCCATTCATTGGTAACCAAATGTCATACAACATGTTCAATCGTGAAGCAGAAACGACGGATATGTTGGCCGAATTGGATAAGCACCATGCCGGGTTGATTGCATACGGACCATTGGCCGAGGGCTTGTTGACGGATCGCTACTTGGATGGTTTCCCAGCTGATATGCCGTTGCACCGCACGAATGCTTTCATTAAGGAAGATCCTGAGGGAACGGTTGCGAAGTTGAACGCTTTGAATGCGGTCGCTGCTGACCGTGGTCAGACGTTGGCCCAATTGGCGATGGCTTGGTTGCTGCGTGACAAGCGCGTGCCATCAATCGTGATTGGGGCATCTTCAGTTGATCACTTGTTGGACAACGTGAAGGTAGCGGACAACATGACCTTGTCTGCGGAAGAATTGGCTAAGATCGATGCCATTTTGAACAATAAGTAGTTGATAAGAAAGGTGGTCGCTTTTCCAAGTGGCCATCTTTTTTGATATACTAAATTGACTAGAAATAAGGGAGCACATTGGTGATGAAGAAGATTACTGTATTGGGTTCGTTGAATGCGGATACCATTTTGCACATTCCACACTTGCCACAACAAGGTGAAACGTTGGCAATGGATGATGCCTCAACGGCGCCTGGTGGTAAGGGTGCCAATCAAGCGGTCGCAGCAAAGCGGTTAGGTGCGGACGTTAATTTTATTGGCGCCGTCGGGGATGACCAGAACGGGCAACTATTACTAGATGCATTACAGGCGGATGGTATTGATACAGCCCATGTGGCTGAACTATCAGGTGTTGCAACAGGTGCTGCATACATTATGCTTGAGGCTGACTCAAACAACACCATTTTGATTCTCGGTGGTGCGAACCGCCAAGTGAATGAATCAAATGTTGCTGCAGCCGATGCAACGATTAAAGCGTCAGACGTATTGATTGCCCAATTTGAGACGCCAATGGTTGCCACACTGAGCGCATTTAAAGCGGCCAAGGCTGCTGATGTCATGACGGTGCTGAATCCCGCGCCAGCAACCAAGGATATTCCAGCTGAATTGTTGGCACTGACTGATTTAGTAGTACCAAATGAGACAGAAGCCGAAATTATTACGGGTATTCCAGTAACTGATGACCTGTCAATGGAAAGTGCCGCCAAGCGCTTACAAGAAATGGGTGCCAAAAATGTGATTATTACGGTTGGCGAACGCGGCTCGTACTTCCACATGGCTGATGGTGAAAATGGCTTTGTGCCGGCGTTGAAGGTTAAAGCAGTTGACACAACGGCGGCTGGTGATACGTTTATCGGTGCGCTAACAACGAAGCTTGACGCCGACATGCGTAATGTTGAAGATGCAGTGCGCTTTGCAAATGCAGCGGCAGCTATTACGGTCCAAGGTTCCGGTGCACAACCATCAATTCCAACGCTTGATCAAGTGAATGCCTCACGTGGTTAAGCTTGCAAAGGCTGGGTGAGTCCCAGCCTTTTTCAATCGAAACGAGAGATTTGTAATGAATAATAACGATATTGTGCGTCGCATCCGCTTTATTTTTAATATTAAGAATGCTGACATGATTAAAATTTTTGAACTGGGTGGTCTGAAAATGACTAAGGAACAGTATCAAGACATCATGACGAAGCAAGAACCGGATACACCACGTGATGAAAAGTTGAGTCGGCATGACTTAGAAGTCTTTATGAATGGGCTGATTATTTCGCAACGTGGTGTGAAGAAGGACGAAGACGGTAATCCAATTGAGCCTGATTACAGTATGCAACGTGATAATGATATTAATAACGTTGTGATCAAAAAGTTGAAGATTGCGATGACTTATTCAAACGAAGACTTGCTTGATTTTTGGACGGCCGATGGCTTTACAGTCACCAAGGGGGAAGTCGGGGCGATGCTACGTCGCAAAGGACATTCTAAATATTTGGTTGTTGGTGACCAATTTATGCGTAAATTATTAGCAGGAATGGCCATAACTTTCCGTGATAACGCTGAAGCGGGTAAAACAGAATAATTTGTGAAGCTGGGTGCCAATGGTATCCAGCTTTTTTCAAGGGTTCGGCACGGAAAATACTGACCCAATTTGCTATACTGAGCCCATAACAATAGATATGGGGGATATCACTATGACAGAAGACTTGAACTTGAATATCGAACCAATGCATTTCCAAAAGATTTTGGTTGGTGTCGATGAGTCACAACAAGGACATGTGGCGTTGGCCAATGCGATTCACCAGGCAATTGAGGACGATGCGACGTTGTACATTGCATCAATTCTGGAATTGGGTGAATTGTCGGCGGTTGATGTGTTGAATTTGCCAGCGGTGCAAATGATGCAAGACAATTTGGCTGCTAATCTTGATCGTTACAAGGCGTATGCGGAGTCACATGGCGTGAAGCAGGTTGAAGTGGTCTACGATAGTGGGCAACGGGCTGGTGAAGTCTTAGTTGACATCTTGGCGCCTAAGATTGGGGCGGATTTGATTATTATCGGGGCCCACTCAAAGAAGGGATTCTGGGAATCGCTTGGTTCACAAGCTGTTTATGTGGCCCGTCACGCCAAAGTGTCGTCAATGATTGCGCGGTGTGACACAGCTGTTGATGCCAAGTAAGCAACTAAAGTATGAAGAATTTGTAAGCGGAGCATGAGTGCTCTGCTTATTTTTTGTTAAGAAAACTAGAATAATTCACGTTATTGAATTATTTTTGACAGATGTGAAAAAATAGGGTTGCTTATGCATAATATCACCTGTATACTAGCACTTGCGGGTGAGGAGCCCCGGTTAAGCGAAAGTCATAAGCCTTCAACTAACAGGGTTAGTTGGACGAAATCCTTTATGAAATTTGTTTAGCACTATTAACTAAAAAGTGAATAGTACACTGGGGAACCCTCCTCACTACGACTTTTTCTCGTACATAGGAGGTTGTCATGTCTAAGGAAGAAATGACAAAGAAGCACTTCGTTGGCGATGCAACTGCTGACGCAAGTCTAGGCGACGTGAATGGTTCAGTTGAAGTGCCAACGAACGGTTCATTTTGGCGCAAATTGTGGGCCTTTTCAGGGCCCGGTGCACTGGTTGCGGTCGGATACATGGATCCGGGTAACTGGGTGACATCAGTAGCGGGTGGTGCGAACTACCACTACACGCTTTTGTCAGTTGTGTTGGTCTCATCATTGATTGCGATGATGTTGCAATACATGGCTGGTAAGTTGGGCATGGTGAAGCGCGAAGATTTGGCGCAAGCTACTCGCGCCCGCACATCAAAGTCAGGTGGCTTTGTATTGTGGATTATGACTGAATTAGCTTTGATTGCAACGGATATTGCCGAAGTTATTGGTGGGGCTATTGCGTTGCACTTGCTATTTGGTTGGTCAATGATTGCCTCTGTTTTGACAACGGCATTTGATGTTATTTTGCTATTATTATTGATGCGTTTTGGTTTCCGTAAAATCGAAGCAATTGTCATTACATTGATTTTGACTATCTTGTTTATTTTTGGTTATTTGGTGGTGTCATCAAATCCAGATATCGTGGCAATGCTAGGTGGTTATGTGCCACAGCTACAAGCCGTTAGCACACATGCACCTAAGGGTGTTGATTCACCATTGCTGATGACCTTGGGAATTGTTGGTGCAACGGTGATGCCGCACAACTTGTACTTGCACTCATCAGTTTCACAAACACGTAAGATCAACCGTGAAAACAAGGCTGAATTGAAGGAAGCGGTGCGCTTCATGACCTGGGATTCAAACATCCAATTGACGTTGGCCTTTGTTGTTAACTCATTGTTGTTGATTTTGGGAGCATCATTGTTCTTCGGTCATGGTGATTCAGTTGGGACGTTTGGTCAAATGTACACGGCGTTGTCAGATAGTACGGTTGCTGGTGCGATTGCATCACCGGTTTTGTCAACGTTGTTTGCGGTCGCTTTGTTAGCATCAGGACAAAACTCAACGATTACGGGTACGCTAACTGGTGAAGTTGTCATGGCAGGATTCCTGCGTTTGAAGATTCCAATGTGGGCTCGTCGTATGATTACCCGTGGACTAGCCTTGGCACCAGTCATCGCCTTTACGCTGATGTATGGTGGGGATGAAGCGAAGTTGGATACGTTGTTGATTAACTCACAGGTGTTCCTATCAATCGCCTTGCCATTTGCCATGGCACCGTTGATTTTGTTTACATCATCTAAGAAGGTGATGGGGGAAGATTTCGTTAACCCGAAGTGGATGACAATTCTAGCCTGGTTGGTCTTTATCGTGCTAACAGGTTTGAACATTCAATTGGTCGTTCAAATTATTGCGAACTGGCTATAAACATTAAGTGAGCACTTCAGTCTTCGGATTGAGGTGCTTTTTTGTGGGATTTTATCGTTTTGAGCACCGAACGATAAATCTTCATAAAGGCTTCCTATACTGAACGTACATTCAGATGGGAGGATTGAAATGATGAAATTACGTCAATTATTTTTAATCGTATTAGCTGTTGGGGCGGCAGTCTTTGGCACGTTGACAGTTGTCAGCGCTGCCGGCAAGACGACTGACTTGACTGCAGGTGATTATACAGTCGGAACGGATATCAAACCTGGTCGATACATTGTCACGCCAACTAATGGGACAAGTGGGAATTTTACAAGTTCGACAGGTGATATTAATGTCATTTTAGGTGATCCTAATGCAGATGCGGGTACTGATATGTATGTCTCGTCTTATACTTTGGATTTGAAGAAAAAGGTTAATATTTCTTTGAGTGGGGTTACGGCTCATTTTGAAGCGGTAACCAAGCGCAAGGCGATTAAGTCAGGTGACCTACATGCGGGTGTGTATAAGGTGGGTAAAGATATTAAACCTGGTAAGTATAAGATTACTGCTGTACAAGGTTCTGGTAATTTAGTAAGCACCAAAAAAGGTTTTATTAATGAAATGATGGGGACTGATTCGCAAGATGGTATGTATGTGCAGTCCTATAATACGAAGCTTCGGAAGGGGCAGGTCATCATGACGACGTTGGAACTGATTAAACTTGAGCGGCGATAAGATAATTTGAAACCAGTGTCTTATTCAAACTAAATAAAAATAATAAAGCCGTCAGTAATAAGAATTGCTGGCGGCTTTATTCTTGACATAGCATTATATCTCATATAACATAATGCTATACGATAAATAGTGTTATATAAAACAAAGGAGATGCGGTGATGAACATTCAAGTACCAACCGCTTTGCTGGACGGATCTGTGTTAGCGTTATTAGCTAAGGAAGATACGTACGGCTATATTATTACCAAAGCGATGCAGGATTTATTGGGTGTCAGTGAATCAACGATGTATCCAGTTCTACGACGCTTAAAGAAGGATGGTTACCTGGAGACGTATGATCAGCCGTTTGAAGGGCGCATCCGGCGTTATTATCGGCTGACCGAAACAGGGCAAGAACATTTACAAGAAATTAAGGCGGCCTGGGGCAATTTCCGCCAAGCAATTAATTCACTATTGGAGGAGAAGTAGGCGATATGGTTAATGAGTATTTAGCAGAAGTGAAAGCAAATATGTCAGGCATTCCGGCAGATGAACGCGACGAACTCTTGCAGTTTTATGAAGAGCAAATGATGGATGCGGGGCTGACAACAGATGAAATTGTGGCGAAGTATGGTTCACCTAAGCAATTTGCCCGGACGTTAAAAGTGGAATATTTTATCGAGTCAGATAACGATGTTGCGCAGGATGCGCCAGCAGGTAAGCGTACCAAGAATTTGACAATGATGATTGTGTTGATCGTCCTCGGTCTATTTGCCTCACCAATTTTGATTCCACTGGCCATCGTCGTAGTGGTTGGTATTATGAGCGTGTTAGCTATTTTTCTGATGATTTTAGCTGGTATCTATATGGGAATCGTTGGGGCGCTAGCTGGTGGTTTGTTCATGTTTGTACTTGGTATCGGCGTACTCACGCAAGCCGTTGGGACTGGCATTTTCTACATGGGCTTAGGCATTGCTTTGACGGCGGCAGTTATTTTCTTCACGCCGCTAGTTTGGGCCGTGACGAAAGCGTTGTTTGAGATGTTTGTGACATTTTTGAAGTGGATTGGTCGACGTTTCTTGTCAAAGAAGCACACACCAGTAACGGAGGGGTAAAGTGATGAAGTTAAAGCACACGTTGATTATTGGTGGTGTTGGGATGGCGATTGGTGGCGTGATGATGGCGGGTAGCTACATGAGCGGTGCCAATTTGAATGTTGCTTGGCATGATGGTCCCAAGGTGGTCAAAATTAAGCATATCAACAAAACTTTTACAGGTCACGATATTAAACAGCTTCGCGTGACGAATGATAATAACTATGTTGAAATCAAGCGCGGGACAGAGTGGCGCGTCAAGATGACAACCATTGATGCAAACATGAGTACACAATTACGTGATGGCGTGTTGACTGTCCACGCCACGGACCAGGATAATGTGATGACGACGATGAGTTATGATCCGGCTGTCACGATTACGGTGCCCGATGGGGTGAAACTGGATAAATTGGATTTGACGAGTGAAAATGGCGGCATAGCAGTGAAAGGCTTGGCTGTGACGCAATCACTTTTGCGCAATGATAATGGTGGGATTCGTTTGGAGAACGTTACCGGCGACACAGTGAAAAGTGAATCAGAAAACGGGGCAACGCGTCTGCAGAATGTGACCCTGAAGTCGGCGCATATCACAACTGATAATGGTCAGGTAAAGCTAAACAATACGGCCTTAACGGAAACGAGCGATGTTACGGCGGAAAACGGCCAAGTTGTTTTGCAAGGGGTGACTGCACCTGGGATGGCCATTAAAACGGAGAGCGGTTATTTGACAGCCCAAGGGTTTGACTTGCCGGCTGGTGCTAAGGATTACCAAACAGGCGATCAAAATAAAGCGCTTCACGTGCAGACAACTAATGGCATGATTCAATTAAAAAAATAATGCAGACTAACAAAACACGGCAACTCAGAACGAGGCGCCGTGTTTTTCACGTTAATGCTCTAATAATTTTTTAATCTTTGGTATAATCAGACTATTAAAGGGGTGACAGCAATGAAAATTAATCAATTTGCGGTGGTCGACACACCGTTTGAAACACAATTAAAAGAACTCGCGACAATTGGTTTTTATGATGAACCAGTTCAGGTCGCGCACGCGAAAAATGCGACGGCGGTTTGGCGGGAGTTATTACGGATTGCTTTTCCAGAAGTGCAGGACGGTAGTGTGAAGTTCCGCGATATTGCCATTAACACTCGTGAGGATTTGGCTGGGTATTTAAATAGTGGTGCGCCAGTGACGGAAGATGTATTTAACGCCGTTGCTTTGCAATTGTTGGGTTTTGTTGAGGATGTTGATTATACGTTCGATAACGTGGCTGAAGCCGTGACAACCATTAATTTGCCACTCTATCATAAAGCAGGACGTTGGGATGCGGATGATGTTTTGACGGCTTGGTACCAATTATTGGTGACGCACACACGCAATGGGCTGCAATTTATTGATGACCTAGCCAGTCGTGGGTATTTTATGAAGAACAACGTGCCATTGTTTTTCAATGGTAAGGCAATGGCCACGTTTGATACGAGCGCGTTAATTCGTGAAGTGGTGTACGTTGAGACGGACGTTGACACTGATGGCGATGGTGTCCGAGATTTGGTGCGCGCCGAGGTAATTCGACCAGATACTGGCGTGAAGGTGCCAACGCTCTTCACCGCGTCACCTTATTACCAAGGGTTAAATAATGAAGCGAATGATGCGCTGGTTCACAATGTGGACGTCGCACTGTTACGCAAAACACCCAACACGTTGACGTATGAAGAGATTAAATATGAGCCTGAACAAGAAGCCTTGCCAGAAGCTCACGAAATTGCGGGCGAGGTGACTGAAACGACAGAATCGTTTACTGGCACATCGCATGTTGATTTAAACAATTATTTCTTGGCACGTGGCTTTGCGGTTGTCTATTCAGCTGGAGTCGGGACGCGTCATTCGGACGGGATGCAGGATACAGGGTCGCCAGAACAGGTGGCTAGCATGCAGGCCGTTGTTGAGTGGCTGGCAGGTGACCGGTTGGCTTTCATCGATAAGCACAGTGGTCAAACTATTAAAGCAACCTGGTCAAATGGTAAAGTGGCAATGACGGGTAAGTCTTACTTGGGGACACTGGCGACCGCAATGGCAACGACCGGGGTGCGTGGTTTAGAAACAGTGATTTCTGAAGCGGCGATCTCAGATTGGTATCAATACTACCGTGATAACGGTTTGGTCATTGCGCCTGGTGGTTTCCCTGGTGAGGATATGGATGTCTTGGCGGAATTAGTGTATTCGCGCATGTTGGATAGTGCGGATTGGCACCGGACTAAGATGCAATGGCATGGCTTCCAGCATGCAACGGCTGAGCATATGGACCGCACCACTGGTGATTACAATACGTATTGGGATGCGCGTAATTACTTGAACAATGTGTCAAACATTCAGGCTGATATTGTGATGGTGCATGGTTTGAATGATTGGAATGTTAAACCACGCCAGGTATTCCGTTTATGGCAAAGCCTACAAAAATTGCCAGTGGTTAAGAAGTTGTATCTTCACCAAGGACAACATATTTACATTAACAATAACCGCTCGCTTGATTTTGCGGATCAAATGAATTTGTGGTTGAGTTATAAGCTCTACGGTGTCCAAAATCAAGCAGCTAGCCAGTTACCAGATGTTACTTGGCAAGCAAATGATCAAGCCGAGACTTGGGAGACCGGGCATGAGTGGGGGGCGACGACGCCGACACCATTGCCATTAACTGCTGAGACGGCGTACGTTCAGTATGAAGACTGGCAAATCGCGGATGACTTTGCCGCGTATAAGCAGGATTTCAATGCTTGGCGCCAACAAATGTTGCAACGTGAGAATGATAAACTGGATGTGAATCGAGCGGTCTTTGTGCAACCTGCCTTTGAACAGGATGTGGTCATTGATGGTGAAGTCACATTGCAATTACGGGTTAAGTCATCGGCAGATGTTGGCTTAGTGAGCGCCATGCTGGTTGATTATGGTGAAGCCCGTCGCCTGGCAGCGACACCACAACCACAGGGCGTACTGATTGATCGTGGTACTGGCTGGCAGCCGACCCCGTTAGTAGAATTTCAATTGGCGCAGCCAACGACTGAAAAGATGATCAGTATCGGTCACATGAACCTTCAGAACCGAACTGCACCATGGCGTGTGGATGACCTTGTGCCGGACGAATTCGTTGACGTGGCGCTCACCCTGCAACCAACCCGTTATCGATTGCCGGCTGGTCATCAGCTTGGTGTGATTATTTATGGCACTGACTTTGAAATGACGGTGCGCGGTAATCAAGATATTCGTTACACCATCGATGTCGAACAAAGCCAGTTAATTGTGCCATTCCAGGACAACACACAAAAATAGGATTATTTTTCCGCGTCATTGCCACTTTATGCTACCATGGTAACAATTGAGTTTAGAACGAGGGGTGGCAGACGATGGATCGTAAGCTAATCGGCATAGATTTGGATAAAACAACACTAAATGACGCAGGCAAGGTATCTGACCGCACGCGTCGTACTTTACAAGCTGCGCAACGTGAAGGTCACATTGTTTCGATTGTGACCGGACGACCAGTGCGTTTGTCAATGGACATCTATGACACGTTGGGATTGCAATCACCGATGATTAATTTTAACGGGTCATTGGGGCACAAGCCTTATCAACACTGGGATCATGAGTATTCATTTAATATCGACCGTGAAATTGCGTTTGATTTATTGGAAAATGCGCAGATGATGGGGATTGATACGGTGGTAGCCGAAAGCAAGAATGATGTTTGGGCAAACGGTAATGGTCCGCAGCGCGGGACGGAAGATGCTATTTTCTTCCCACAAGATGAAACAGGCCGCAAAATGTTAGACCGCTTGAATCTACAGACGGATGTTAATGCTATTCTGATTCACGCCGAAAATGCCTTGCATCAATCACAAATTCAACATTTCGTGACGGACCGTTACGGGGCTGATCGGGTTAATGTCAAGACATGGGGTGGTGAGTCACCAGTGCTGGAAGTGGCACCAGCCGGGGTTTCAAAGGACACAGGCTTGGATGTTTTGCGCAAAGCCTATGATATTAAGCGCGATGATATTTATGCGTTCGGTGACGAAATGAATGATTTCGAGATGATCGGCTATGCCACACATGGCGTTGTGATGAAGAATGGGAATCCAGAATTAAAGGCCATCGCGGATGATATGACGGACTATACCAACGAAGAAGATGGGCTGGCACGTTACCTTGAAAAGTTACTAAAATTGTCCCTTTAAAAATCACTTAACAAATGTGAAAGCACTGTGCAAGAGCAGTGCTTTTTTTGCGCAGTAAAAACGTGTAAAATAGAGTTTGAATACATAATAAAAGGAGCGCTGTGATGGCGGAGTTACCAGAAGGATTTGAAGAAAAATACCGCCAACTATTAGGCGATGAGGCAGATGCATTTATCGAATCATTTGATAAGCCTGTCGTAAAGGCATTTCGCCAGAACCCCTTGAAGGCCAACATGGACTTGTATGACACTGAGTCCGACGGCAAAGTACCATGGGGGAAATGGGGCAACTATGGGGCCGTGAAAGGCCACTCCGTTGACCACACAACGGGTGTCATTTACTCACAAGAACCGTCTGCGCAGTTGGTTGGCGAATTAGCCCGGCCTAAGCCTGGTGAACGCGTGTTGGACTTAGCGGCTGCACCAGGTGGTAAAACAACCCACTTGGCGTCGTTTATGGAGCAAAAGGGTTTGTTAGTGTCTAACGAAATCTTCCGTAAGCGAGCAGCCATCTTGAGTGAAAATGTTGAACGATTTGGGGTGCAAAACGCGATTGTGACGAACCATTCACCACAAGAATTGTCACCGAAGTTCCCACAATACTTCGATAAGATTGTATTGGATGCACCATGTTCAGGTGAGGGGATGTTCCGCAAAGACCCGGCTGCGATTAAGTACTGGCATGAACACTACCCAGAAGAGAACGCCACCCGTCAACGCGAAATTTTGGAAGAAGCAGTTAAGATGTTGAAGCCAGGTGGCCAATTGGTCTACTCAACTTGCACGTTCGCCCCTGAAGAAGACGAGCGCATTATTGCTTGGCTAATCAGTGAACGTCCTGACTTGGAAATTGTCGATGCAGATAAATATGAAGGCATGGATGATGGTAAGCCAGAATGGGCTGACGGAAACCCTGATTTGAAGAAGACGGCCCGTTTGTTCCCACACCACTCAGATGGTGAAGGACACTTCATGGCCAAGCTGGTTTCAAATCAAACGGAAGATGACTATGTTGCTAAGGAACCTAAGTTGGCGAAGTCAAACTTGACGAAGGACCAACGAGCACTTTGGCAAGATTTCCGAACTGATTTCTTACCGGATTACGACCCAGCGTTGTTGATTGCGTTCGGTGATCAAGTCTACGCGGCCCCAGAAGGAACGCCTGATTTGACCGGCCTACAAGTGATGCGGGTGGGAGTCCACTTAGGAACACTGAAAAAGAAGCGCTTTGAGCCAAGTTTGGCATTGGCGTTAGCATTGCACCCGGATCAATTCACTCGTCGCTACGAAGTGACTGATGAGGAATGGGCCAAGTATGTTCACGGTGATACATTTATGATTCGTGATCGTGAGCAGTACAAAAATGGCTGGTACTTGCTAGAAATTGGTGGAAACGGTACCGGCTTTGGTAAGCTGGTTGATGGTCAAATGAAAAACTTCTATCCAAAGGGGTTACGTTTCCAAGTTCGCGAAGAGAAGAACGAATTGTCTGACGATATGTACTAAACCGCGTTATTCTTTGGTAAGATAGAATTATTACAGCGTTGAAAGGAATGCACATGGCAAACGAGCAAATTACACGTGAAGAAGTTGAACACGTTGCCAACTTGGCAAAGTTGACTTTGACAGACGCAGAAGCTGACATGTTCACGGATCACTTGGAGAAAATTTTTGAAGTGGTCACAACATTGTCAGAAGTTGATACGGAAGGTGTTGCACCAACGTATTCAGTTACTGAAATGCGGACAGTGTTGCGTGAAGATGTGGCTGTAAACGCCCACCAGTCAGCAGAATTGTTGGCAAACGCACCAGAACACAAGGATACCTTGATTAAGGTGCCAGCTATTCTTGATGAAGGAGCAGAGGGCTAATGGATTTCTTGCACACAGATTTGGAAACCTTGCACGAACAACTCGTGAACAAGGAAATCACAGCCGTTGAGTTGGCGGAAGCAACGTTATCAAACATTGCGGCAACTGACGATACGTATGAAGCCTTTATCACAGTGATGAAGGATGAAGCTTTGGCAGAAGCTAAGGCAATTGATGAAGCCGGCATTGACCCAGACAACATCTTGTCAGGTATTCCATATGGTATCAAGGACAACTTGGTAACTAAGGGTGTCACAACAACTGCTGCTTCAAAGATTTTGCAAAACTTTAAGCCGATTTACGATGCAACGGTAATTGAAAAGTTGCGCGCTAACGGTGCTGTTGGCGTTGGTAAGTTGAACATGGACGAATTTGCCATGGGTTCAACCAGCGAAACGTCATATTACCGCAAGACGAAGAACGCTTGGGACCAAACAAAGGTGCCTGGTGGTTCATCAGGTGGATCTGCCGTTGCTGTTGCAGCTGGTCAAGTGCCATTTGCATTGGGAACTGACACGGGTGGTTCAATCCGTCAACCAGCGGCCTTTAACGGTATCGTTGGTATGAAGCCAACTTACGGTCGTGTATCACGTTGGGGTGTTATCGCCTTTGCGTCATCATTGGACCAAGTAGGGGTCTTCACCCGCACGGTTAAGGACAACGCTCGCGTTTTGGCAGCGATGGCTGGTCAAGATGAGAAGGATCAAACATCATCAGATATTGCGGTGCCTGATTTCACAGCGAACTTGACGGGTGACATCAAGGGCTTGAAGATTGCGGTGCCAACGGAATACTTCGGGGCTGGTATCAATGCCGAGGTTAAGGCCACAATCAAGGCTGGTATTGCTAAGTTGCAAGAGCTCGGTGCAGAAGTAGAAGAAGTGTCATTGCCACACACAAAGTATGGCGTGGCGGCTTACTACATTTTGGGTTCAGCTGAAGCATCATCAAACTTGCAACGTTTTGATGGTATTCGCTACGGCTTCCGTCCAGAAGGTGTAAAGAACTTGGATGACTTGTACGTCCAAACGCGTTCACAAGGTTTCGGTGACGAAGTGAAGCGTCGTATCATGTTGGGAACGTATTCATTGTCAGCTGGTACTTACGACGCTTTCTTTAAGAAGGCTGCGCAAGTGCGTACGTTGATGAACGAAGACTTCCAAAATGTGTTTGCAAAGTATGATTTGATTATTGCGCCAACGACGCCAAACGTTGCTTACAACTTTGGGGCCAATGAGGATGATCCTGAAGTCACTTACATGAATGACGTTTTGACAATTCCAGTTAACATGGCTGGTTTGCCAGGAATGTCAGTACCAGCTGGTTTTGTTAACGGTTTGCCAGTTGGCATGCAATTTATTGCAAACCGCTTCCAAGAAGAGACAATTTACCGTGCTGCCTACGCTTATGAGCAAGCAACACGTTTGTTCGAACAAGTACCGGGGGGTAACAAGTAATGGCTGTGCCGAATTTTGAAACGACGATTGGTCTTGAAGTCCACGTTGAGTTGAAGACAAACTCAAAGGCAATGTCACCATCACCTGTACAATATGGTGCTGAGCCTAACGCAAATACAAATGTCATTGATTGGGGTTACCCTGGTGTTTTGCCACAAGCGAACAAGGGTGCGTTGGAATACGGTATGATGGCCGCTTTGGCTTTGAATGCTGAGGTTACACGTGACTTGCACTGGGACCGTAAGAATTACTTCTATCCAGATAACCCCAAGGCGTACCAAATTACACAGCAACAAGACCCAATCGGCCGTAATGGTTGGTTGGAGATCGAGTTTGAGGGTGAGAAGAAGCGTGTGGGTATTACTGAACTGCACGTTGAAGAAGATGCTGGTAAGAACACCCACGGGACGGATGGGTACTCATATGTTGACTTGAACCGTCAAGGCACACCATTGATCGAAATCGTTGGGGCCCCTGACATTTCATCACCAGACGAGGCCTACGCCTACCTTGAAGCTTTGCGTCAAGCCATCCAGTTTACGGGTATCTCAGACGTTAAGATGCAAGAAGGGTCAATGCGTGTCGACGCCAACATCTCAATTCGCCCAGTCGGTTCTAAGGAATACGGTACAAAGGTCGAATTGAAGAATTTGAACTCATTCAACTATGTGCGTAAGGCATTGGCGTTTGAAGAAGATCGTCATGCTAAGATTTACATGGCTGGTGGCACAATTAAGCAACAAACACGTCGCTTTGATGAAGCAACCGGGGAGACGGTTTTGATGCGTGAGAAGGAAACGGCCGATGATTACCGTTACTTCCCAGAGCCAGATTTGACACCAGTCCACGTGACTGACGAATGGGTTGAAGAAGTCCGTGCGAAGTTGCCAGAATCTGCAACGGAACGTAAGGCACGCTATGTTGATGAACTTGGTTTGGAAGTCTATGACTCAGAAGTTTTGACGCAAACGTTGGCGATGGCAAACTTCTTCGATGCAACTGTTGCAGAAGGGGCCGATCCAAAGCGTTCAGCTAACTACTTGATGGGTGATGTTAACGCGTACTTGAACGAGAAGCAAGTTGATTTGGAAGAGACTGCTTTGACGCCAGCACACTTGGCCGGCATGATTAAGTTGATTGATGACGGTACGATTTCAACGAAGATGGCTAAGAAGGTCTTTGCAGCCATTACGCAAGGTGAAGACCCTGTCGAATATGTTGAGGCCAATGGTTTGAAGCAGTTGTCTGATCCGGCTGTTTTGACGCCAATTATTGACGGTATTTTGGATGACAATGAGCAATCAATTATTGACTTCCACAATGGTAAGGACCGTGCGGTTGGCTTCTTGGTTGGTAAGATCATGAAGGAAACTAAGGGTAACGCAAATCCAAATGTTGTTAACGAATTGTTGATGGCTGGGTTGCAAGCTCGTAAGCCTGAATAAATAGCGTAAACAACAAGCTGTTGTAAAGCTAACTTTAGGCTCGGTGTAGGAAACTATACCGAGCAGTACATATAATTATTTCTAAGAGGAGAAACACAGCTATGAAGCGTGCACGTATCATTTATAACCCAACCTCTGGGCGTGAGGCGATTCGTCGTGATTTGGTTGATATTTTAAATGTTTATGAACAAGCTGGTTACGAAACCAGTGCGTTTGCTACAACGCCGGAGCCTAATTCGGCGTTAAATGAGGCGCGTCGAGCTGCGGAGGATGGGTTTGATTTGCTGATTGCGGCCGGTGGTGACGGTACAATCAATGAAGTTGTTAACGGCATTGCGCCATTGGATAAGCGACCAATGTTGGCGATTATTCCGGCTGGTACAACCAATGACTATGCACGTGCCTTGCGTATTCCACGTGAGGACCCGTTGGCTGCTGCAAAGGTTATCCTAAAGGGCAAAGCTGCTAAGATGGATGTCGGACGTGCCAATGACACGTATTTCATCAACATCGCAGCTGGCGGTTCATTGTCTGAATTGACGTATTCAGTACCATCAAAGCTCAAGTCAATGTATGGGTACCTTGCCTATGTTGTGAAGGGTGCTGAAATGTTGACCCGTGTGGCACCAATGAATCTACGCGTTAAGTATGATGATGGTGAATTTGAAGGCACTTCATCAATGTTTTTCCTGGCTTTAACTAATTCAGTTGGCGGTTTCGAACAAATTGTGCCATATGCTAAGTTGGATGATGGTAAGTTTACGTTGTTGGTGGTTAAGACCACGAAGTTCGCTGAGATTCTGGGCTTAATTTCAGAAGTGCTAACTGGCAAGCACGTCGATGACCCAAACTTGCTGTATGTAAAATCAGAAACTGTTGAAATTACACCGTTAGATGAAAATGCCAAGATTATGATTAATTTGGACGGTGAGTACGGTGGGGATGCACCGGTCGTCTTTAAGAACTATCACGCACACATCGCAATGGTTGCGAATGTTGATGATATGCCAAGTGATAACTTGATTAAGGCCCCAATTTTATTGAATGAGCACAAATAAAAAAAGAGCCTGCCAGATGTGTTCTGGTGGGCTCTTTTGTGAGGAATGGATATGTTTGGAAAAAAGAAAACACCCGTCGCACAGCCGGCGAATACAAAGCACGCTTTCTACCAACAATTAGCCCACCATACTAAGCGAGCATGGGATATGGCAATTGCATTGGCGCAATTAGATGCTTTGCCAACTGATGCCACGCAGCGACAGAGCTTGCATGTTGATGTGTCACAACCAGATGGTCGTCGCGGCGAGGGACTGACATCAGTATCATTTTATATTGATCCTGAAGAGATGCGACCCGTGTTTATGGCGAAGCGCGATGAACAAGCCTCGATCGCAGCGGAATATCTTGAGTCGTTGCTACTTAGCCCAGATTTAACGACGCGTGACCGTGATTTGGCGGCGACGCTACGTGATATGCAGCAAAACCAGGCATATGATTTAATATTGAAAACATTGTTAAGTCATAATGTCATCACACGACGTGATATAAACTGATGGCGAGGCATGGTTTCATCGCACGCAAATAGTTGTTTTTTCACGAATTTAGACTATTATAAAGGTACAGCGTAATCTTAGACGTCGTCCTGCACCAGGGACGGCGTTTTTTTTAGAGACGTAAAAAGCACCCGTTTAGGCCTAAAACCTAAGCGGGTGCTTTTGTAATGCATTACTTTGACGTCAAACCATCATAGATTGTTTGTGCGTTGTGATTCAACAAATCATAGTACGTTGGGACAACGCCAGACTTCTTTGAAACAGAGTCCGTCCACAATTCACCAGCAATGTGTGAGTTGATTTGTGAGATAACTGTTTGCATTGGCTTGTCTGATTCACCTTGCTCAACGAAGGTTGCGCGAACCTTTTCGCCTTGCAAAGCTTCAACCAACGTGCGGATTTGTGAAGGGGTACCGTTTGATTCTGTATCGATTTCCCAGATGAAGTATGGCTTCAAACCAAAGTCGCGGGCGAAGTAGGCCATTGCACCTTCTTGCGTAACCAACTTCTTATCGTCAGCAGGCAAAGCGGCAAACTTAGCGTGCCACTTGTCATACAACTTTTGCAACTTTGCTTCATAAGCTGTTGCGCGCTTAGCATAATAAGCCTTGTGGGCAGGATCCTTCTTTTCAAGGACCTTAGCAATGTTAGCTGCGTAAGTCTTACCTTCTAGCACACCATTCCAAGCGTGAGGGTTATCTTGACCAGCCACGCCAGCTGTTGTTAACTTAATCGTCTTAATGCCGTCCGTCACGTTGAAGATTTCCTTACCGGCATGCTTGTCGGTGGTCTTCATCAACTTATCAAACCAACCAGAACCACCCTTTTCCAAGTTCAAGCCATTTGCGAAAACGATAGCCGCATCTTGCGTACGCTTCACATCGGTTGGAGTAGGGTCATAATCGTGTTGGTCAGCACCGATAGCAGTAATCGTGTGGGCGTTAACGTACTTACCACCAACTTCTTCAGAAATTTGATTGATAATTGAGAATGCTGAGACAACGTTCAAACGGCCATCAGCTGCGCGACCATCTGACTGATCGTTGCGGTGCATCAAACCAAATGCAACCGCAACGACTACAACAAGGGCAACAATAATCCCAATAATGCGCTTCATAAAACTAAACTCCTAATTGTTTAAAAAAGACTAGGCGTGGCGATTTTGCAATCGCAAACCTGTATGAGCAATAAACGATAAAATAAAAATAACCGCACCAGTTACAACGATGGCTGGACCAGATGGCCAGTCGAACGTGTAACTGAGAAACAGACCAACAAAAGCACTCAACACACCAAATGTCGCAGATAACCAAATCATTGGTTGGAACCGCTTAACTAATAAGCGGGCGCTTGCTGCTGGTGTGATGAGCAGGGCCGTTACCAAAATGACCCCGACGGCGCGTAATGCCACAATGATAACCAATGTAATCATGACGACCAATAGGTTTCGGAACAGATTTGCTCGAATACCTTGCGCTTGGGCATATGATCGATCAAAAGTCGTGAGGTATAGCTCACGGTAGAAAATGGCAACAGCTAAGATAACGATTAAGCCAATCACAAGGCTTGAAATGAGGTCACCACCAGAAACGGCGAGGATATTTCCAAATAAAATATCAGTCAACTTAGTGGTTGAGTGACCTGCCGTCATAATAATTGTGCCTAATGCAAAGAAGCTACTAAACGTGAGGCCAATCGCCGCATCAGTCTTTAACGGGGTATGTTCCGCGATAAAGTTGATGATGAGGGCGGCTAACAAGCCAAACACTCCAGCGCCCCAGTAGTAGGGAATACCGAGTAACGCCGCGATGGCGATACCTGGCAAAACCGCGTGTGACATGGCATCGCCGATTAGGGCCGTACCTTGCAAAATACTAAACGCGCCAATCACGCCGGAAACCAAACCAACGATAACACCAGCGAGCAAAGCGTTCTGCAAAAAAGTGTATTGTCCGAAAGCGTGGAAAAAATTCAATAGTGCTGTCATTTTAGCCTCCTTGCACAATGTGATTGTGACGATCCATGATGATCAAATGATCACCGTAGGCTTGCGACAAACTGGTTGCGTCCATTACCTGGTCAGGCGTACCTTGCTTTAGAACGCCATGATTGAGTAGGACAACTGAATCGAAATAGTTGGCGACCTTACTCAAATCGTGGTGGACAATGATGATGGTCTTGCCGGCATCGCGAAGTTCGCGCAAGGCGTCCATAATTTGAGCTTCAGAGGCCACATCGATACCGACAAACGGCTCATCGAGCAAGTAAATATCGGCATCTTGCACTAATGCTCGGGCAACTAGTGCGCGTTGACGTTGGCCACCTGACAGTTCATTTAAAGAACGATTTGCCAAATGGGCAATGTCCATGCGTTCAAGTGCCTGTTGTACCATTGCTTCTTCAGCTTTACCGACACTATGCCAACGTGATATTTGGGATAAAACGCCCATCATCACTAAATCGAAGACGTTGACAGGGAAGTCTAAATCCAAATCGCTACGTTGCGGTACATAAGCAAACTTGTCGCGACGAAGACGATTGGTAACAGGCACGGCGTTTAATGTGATATCACCAGCACTTGGCTGAATAATACCCAAGATTGATTTAATTAATGTTGATTTACCGGCCCCATTTGGACCAATAATCCCAATCAATTCGTTATCGTTAAATGAAATGGATAAATCTGTAAAAATCGGGCCATATTCGTACCCGACAGTCAGATTTGAGATGGTTAACATATGCAAATCCCTTCATATATACTTACTTTTCAAAAGTAAAAAAGAATGACGCTTAACAATCTACCAGTTTTTGTCCGGGTTGACAAACGAAAAAGTTAATATTTTATATATGAAAAAACCGTCATGTTTTATATAACCGAACAATACAATTGAAATTGGTTAATTAGCTGGTAAATGATAAGTCCAAGCGTTCCGATACTGCCTATCTATGGTAAAATTAACCGTTAGAAAAACAGTTTTGTTGGCCATATTATATCGAATGCCAACACGGAACGGGTGAATGGTCACTCGATCACGACTTCTTCATTATTATAAGGACAGGTAAATCATGGGTGCGGCTGAAACTTATCGACAAATTACATCAAAAATGGGTGGTGCTTGGCGAGTAAGACCTGATGAACACGGTAATCGTGTCGGCATGTTGCAAGAAATTTTGCGGTGGATGGGTAATCCTGAGCGACAATTAAAAGTTATTCATATCGTCGGTACCAATGGTAAAGGTTCAACCGGGGTGATGCTGGCTAGTATTTTAGAGACGGCTGGTTACCGGGTTGGGCACTTTTCAACGCCGGCAATTTTGAATGATCGCGAAGCGATTACAACGAATGGTGAGATGATTAGTGAAGAAGCCTTCGTTAAAAGCTATCAACATGTCTTAGAAGAGATTAAAGCGCACGGTGGTGATGAGGATACGTTGACCAAGTTTGAATGGTGGACATTGATTGCGTTGGAGCACTTCGCCCGCACTGAAATGGATTTTGTGATTTTAGAGGCCGGTGTGGGTGGCTTACGCGATGCCACGAATGTAGTTGATAACCCATTGGTTGTTGCATTTACGAAGATTTCGTACGATCACATCGGTTTGTTGGGAAATGATCTACTTGAAATCGCGGCTGATAAAGCCGGCGCGATTAAAGCAGGTGCAACCATCGTGAATTATCCTGGTCAGGATATCGAAGTGTATCGCTTGTTGAAAGAAAAAGCGATTGCTGTTGGTGCGAAATGGAACACGCATCCCAAGCCGGCAATTACGATTGTTAAGTCATCACCACGCGGTTTGGAGCTAAATGCCGATCAATTTGAAGGACTGAAACTGTCATTAACTGGTGCCTATCAGGCTAATAATTTGAGTACAGTTTTGCAAATTGTGACGGCCTTAAAGGAACGTGGTTATACGATTGAAGACGTAGCAGTCGCTGAAGCTTTGGCACACGTCAAAATTAAAGGCCGGATGGAATTTGATGAAAAGCGTAATATTTTGTTCGACGGGGCCCACAACCCAGATGGCATTATCAGTTTGGTGGCAGCCATTCGTTCTTGGCATTTACCATTTAAGCCAGTTGTGGTCTTAGGGTTATTACAAGGTAAGCAATACCATGACATGCTGGAGGAATTGTTACCACACGTTGATACAGTCATTGCGGTGACGCCGGATTCAGATCGTGCGATGTCTGCGGACGAACTGGCAGCTAAGATTGTGATGATGAGCAACGTCGATGTGGAAATCGCGGATGACCCGAGTGCGGCGATTACATTGGCCCGTCGGGTGCGTGAATCATCAGAAGCGTTGATTGTTGTCACGGGGTCATTTTATACCTTGCGCGCGATTGAAACGGAGGAGATGTAATGCTGACACGACTCGTAATTGCGTCGAATAATTCACATAAAACCGCTGAAATGGTAGATTACTTGCAAACGTTAGGGGTAACAGCTATCAATTATCGTGAGTTACATGATCAGATTGCTTTTCCAGCAGAAACCACGGATGACATGGCGGAAAATGCGCAAGTTAAAGCGGCAACCATTCATGCGTTGTTACCCGATGAATACATTTTGGCGGACGATTCAGCGATGTTTATTCCAGCCATTCCGGATCATTTTGGTGTCACAACCATGCGTGAATTCCAAGCCCATCAGCTACGTGGGGATGCGGAAATTAATGCTTATGTGTTGGCACAATTACCAGACGGCGCGGATCGTACGGCGTATTTGCAAGCAGATTTTGTCGTGATTACACCAACCGGCCAGCACTATTTTAGCCAGGCGCGCGGTGGCGTCACGTTAGCAACGGCGCCACGTGGCGGTCGCAATGGACTAGACGAACTCATGGTTACGGAAACCGGTCAGACATTGGCTGAAATTGACATGCCGGACCGGGTCAATTACGCTCACCGGGGTCGTGCTGCCATTGATATGTTGGCGCAATTACGGTCAGCTGGTGAATTGGCAAATTAAGAACAAGTAGATATAGGAGAGTTAAATGATGGCACTCACAGCACAACAAATTACAGAAATTTTGGCTGATCAGGATTTATTGATCAGCACGCCAGAATTCAAAGGTGAGATCAAGCATTTAGCTTATAATTCAAATGATGTAGAACCTGAAACGTTGTTGTTTATTAAAGGACGTTTCAAGGCTGAATATTTAACAAACGCGATTGCAAAAGGGGTTAAGGCCATTGTTGCACCTACGTCGTTCACGCACGACACTGGATTGCCAACTTGGGTGGTTGATGACGTGCCAGCAGCGATGAGTGTTTTGAGTATGGCCTTCTATGATTATCCACAAAATAAATTGGCGTTGATTGGTATCACGGGTACCAAAGGAAAGACGTCGGCCACTTATATGGCATATGAAATGCTCCGAGTGGCCACTGACGACAAGGTAGCTTTGTCATCGACGTTACAAGTTATCACAGGCGCCAACCCGAAGTTCCATTATCGCGCGCATTTGACGACACCAGAATCACTGGATTTGTTCCGTTGGATGGCAGAAGCCGTCACAAATGGGATGACGCACATGGTGATGGAAGTCTCATCGCAGGCCTATAAGATGGAACGAGTGTACGGACTGCGCTTTAACGTCGGCATTTTCTTGAACATCAGTCCCGATCACGTCGGGGAAAATGAGCACCCAACGTTTGAAGATTATTTGGAACACAAAATGATGCTGTTTGATCACTCAGAGCAAATCATTCTGAACGCTGATTCAGATCATTTCAGTGAGTTGATTGAGCATGCGGAGTTAGCGGTACCACGTGATGGCATTTGGCTATATGGCCGTGAGGATGAAGATTCACCCAAGGCAGATGTCTATTACGATACTGTCGAAGCGGACTTGCAGGGTAGCACCTTCGCTGTACGTGAAGCCGGTCAGCAAGCTGCACGCCTCGGCATTGCAGGTGACTATCATTTGGATATGCCGGGTGATTTTAACCAGGGAAATGCTGTGGCTGCTATGATTGCGACGCGACTGGTTGGTGCTGACACAGAAGCAATGCATGAAGGACTCGAAGTTGTTAAAATCCCTGGTCGTATGCAAGTGTTAACGACCCAAAACCACGGGACAATTTACGTTGACTATGCACACAACTATGCCTCAATCGCGGCTTTGCTTAATTTTGTCCGCACGAATGAGACCGTCGAAAAATTAACGATTGTGGTTGGTGCACCTGGAAACAAGGGTGTTTCGCGTCGGCCAGGCATTGGGCAAGCGGTCAGCGAGGGTGCGGATGTTGTTTACTTAACGAGTGATGATCCGCAATTCGAGGACCCAAACGCCATTGCTGATGAAATTCAAGCGGCAATTACCAATGATCACGTGGTGATTAACCGTGAAATGGACCGCACGATTGCGATTACTGAGGCCATTAAGGCAGCTGGTCCCAATGATGTTGTCGTTTTGGCAGCGAAGGGATTGGATGAGTATCAAAAGATTGGCGGTGTTGATACACCGTATGAAAACGACTGGGCAGTTGCCCAACGCGTCGTTTCCGAATTGGAAGCCTAGTTTTTGAAGCAAATTTTTGCTATAATAAACAGAATTGCCGTTGTTACGGCGATTTTTTGTGTTACTATTAATAAATAAATGCATTAAATGTGCAGAGAATTAAAAGGGGATAGTGCCATGGCTAAGGAACCTGCAGAAAACACGTCAGAGTTCGACTTGGGCGACTTCGTTGAAGGTAAGAAGTTTGCTAACTTCGAACACGACTTTAAGGGTATCGTGGAAAAGATTTACGAGCACTCATTGTTGGTCTTGATTACGGAGAACGACCCAGAAGATACGGCAACGGTTAACGAATACAATCACCGTGCTGTCGTTCGTATGTCAGAAACTAAGATTTTGGTGAAGACTGACAACCCTGCGCCACGTAAGAGTGACGAAGAGGAAGAGGACGAAGAAGAAATTCCAGAAGACATCAAGTTGGAAGACGATGATGCTGAGGAAGAGGACGAAGAAGAGGAATAACAATGGACTACAAGAATCAAGTGGCCCAAGCCGTTGCGGCGGTTGTGCCAGAACTAGATGAAGCGACAATTTTGTCAAAGATTGAAGTGCCAAAGGATTCAACGATGGGTGATTTCGCCTTTCCAACTTTCTTGTTGGCTAAGGAACGTCACATGGCGCCCAACCAAATTGCTGCGACAGTAGCGGAGGCAATTGACGCAACTAATTTCAAGGCCGTTCAGGCTGCGGGCCCATATGTTAACTTCTTCTTGAACCAATTGACATTTGGAACGGATGTTTTGCAAAGTGTTTTGATGGACCAAGAATTTGGTCACAACACGGATGGTGAAGCAGGGCACGTGACAATTGATATGTCATCACCTAACATTGCTAAGCCAATGTCAATGGGTCACTTGCGTTCAACGGTTATTGGAAATTCATTGGCTGAAATTTCAAAGGCCAATGGTTACCAACCAATCAAGATTAACCACTTGGGTGACTGGGGAACACAATTTGGTAAGTTGATGTCAGCTTACAAGCGTTGGGGTTCAGAAGCTGAAGTTAAGGCTGATCCAATCAACACGCTGGTTAAGTACTATGTGCGTTTCCACGAAGAAGCAAAGGAAAATCCAGCCTTGGACGATGAAGGTCGTGCATGGTTTAAGAAGCTTGAAGATGGTGACGAAGAAGCGCGTCAATTGTGGTCATGGTTCCGTGAAGAGTCATTGAAGGAATTCATGGAGCTTTATGAGACGTTGGACATCGAGTTTGATTCATTTAACGGTGAAGCTTTCTATAACGATAAGATGGATGGCGTTATCGACACGTTGAAGGAAAAGGGTTTGTTGGTCGAATCGCAAGGTGCCCAAGTGGTTGACTTGGAAAAGTACAACTTGAACGTTGCAATGATTCAACGTACTGACGGTGCCACATTGTACATGACACGTGATTTGGCGGCGGCTATTTTCCGTAAGAAGAACTACAACTTCGTCAAGTCATTGTACGTGGTTGGTGGCGAACAACGTGAACACTTCATGCAATTGAAGGCCGTTTTGAAGGAAATGGGCTACGAGTGGTCAGACGATGTTGAACACATTCCATTTGGTTTGATTACGGTTGATGGTAAGAAGTTGTCAACGCGTTCAGGTCGTATCATCTTGTTGAAGGATGTGTTGCAGGACTCTGTTGAGTTGGCTTTGCAACAAATCAACGAAAAGAACCCAACTTTGGGTAACAAGGAATTGGTTGCGCATGAAGTTGGAACGGGTGCCGTTGTCTTCCACGACTTGATGAATGAGCGTATCGGAAACTTCGACTTTAAGTTGGAAGAAGTGGTTCGCTTCGAAGGTGATACTGGTCCATACGTACAATACGCAAACGCCCGTGCACAATCAATTTTGCGCAAGGCTGGTAACCCAGAGCTAGATATGTCTAACTTGGTTATCGATGATGAGAACGTTTGGGAAACTGAGAAGTTGTTGGCTGACTTTGGTGATGTTGTTCGTCGCGCATGGCGTGATCGCGAACCATCAGTTATTGCCAAGTACGCATTGAACTTGTCTCGCACGTTCAACAAGTACTACGCAAACTCAAAGATTTTGGCAGAAGACGAGCAATTGAACGCCCGTTTGGCATTGGTAACAGCTGTGTCACAAGTTTTGACAGAATCACTACGTTTGTTGGGTGTTAAGGCGCCTAAGGAAATGTAATTTAGAAATCATGATTAAAGCACTAACCGATAGTTTGGTTAGTGCTTTTTATTTATCCATGAATAACACAAGGACAACAAAAAATTCTAATCATATTAGCAGATATGTGGTTTAATAAGGCTTAACTATAACGAAAAAGAGGCCATCGCAAATGATACGAATTGGGAAAAAGTATCTTGAGCCAATACCTGTCTTGTTAGCAGTTATATTCTTGATTGTTCAAGTGTCAGCAGATTTATCACTGCCGACGATTACCTCCGACATCATTAATAAGGGCATTGCAAAACAAAACATTGGATATATTTGGCAAATGGGTGGGGTAATGTTGATTATCGCCATTCTTGGTTGGACGGGTGCCGTGTTGAATGTGTTTTTTGCAGCCACCCAAAGTCAGAAGTTAGGGTCGAAATTACGAAGTAGCTTGTTTAAAAAAGTGACCTACATGGACGCTAGTAATGTGTCAAAATTTGGGGATGCCACGCTGATTACGCGTACGACGAATGATGTGACGCAACTGCAGAATGTGTTTCAGACCGCATTGCGTATGATGTTGATGTCGCCGTTCCTATTCATCGGGGCCATGATTATGGCGTTGCGTTTAAATACGCGTCTCACAACGGTCTTCGCTTTTTCACTGCCAATCTTGGCAATCGCGGTCTTTGTGATTGTTAAAATTGCTGTACCGCGTTTTAAGACAATGCAAACAAAGGTTGATCGAATTAATTTAGTGTTCCAACAGGGCTTGACTGGGGTGCGCGTGATTCGGGCGTTTGGTCGCGATGAGTTTGAACGTGAGAAATTTGACACGGCTAACCGTGATTTAACGCATACAGCTCGGGTTGTGTTTACGACGGTTGCGATGATGATGCCGGTAATGACAATTATTTTGTCATTTACGAACGTGGGTATTGTGTGGTTAGGGGCCAAGCTGATTGGTGCTAACTTAATGCCAATGGGAAATTTGGTCGCGTTCTTGACGTATGCCACACAAATTTTGATGAGCTTTATGCAGTTATCAATGGTGATTGTGATGGTACCACGGGCGCAAGCCTCAGCTGATCGTATTAATGAGGTTTTGGATACTGAAGATACAATTGTGGATGTTGCCACACCACAAAAGTTGCCCGCAACGGCGCCTGAGTTGGCATTTGATAATGTCCTGTATTGCTTTCCGGGAGCTGAGAAGCCAGCACTGTCTGGTTTGACAGCGAAGGTTTCCTCTGGCCAAACCATGGCGGTGATTGGTGGCACGGGTTCAGGTAAGTCAACAATTCTGAATTTGATACCAAGATTGCTTGATGCGACATCCGGTACCATTACGTTGAATGGTGTGGACATTCGCCAGTTGTCTCAGATAGACTTACATGCTGCAATTTCAATTACGCAGCAAAAGGCGGTTTTGTTTGCCGGCACCATTCGATCAAATTTGCAATTTGGATTACCATTGGCAACGGATGATCAGATGTGGGAGGCTCTTCGGATTGCACAGGCGACGGATTTTATTGAAGCTGGTGGTGGTTTGGATATGGTTGTCCAACAAGACGGCGCGAACTTTTCAGGTGGTCAGCGCCAACGACTCGCAATTGCGCGAACGCTTATCAAAGAGGCACAAGTGTATGTCTTTGATGATTCGTTTTCTGCTTTGGATTTTGAGACGGATAGTCGGGTGCGGGGGGCAATTAATGATTCGCCACGTTTGCAACCGGCTATTAAGATTATCGTCGCCCAACGTATTGCAACAGTCATGAATGCCGATGTGATTGTTGTGTTGGACAACGGTAAAATGGTTGGCGCTGGCCGACACGCAGAACTTGCGCAAACGTGCCCTGCCTACCAAGAAGTTATGCGAAGTCAGTTGTCGGATGCAGATTTGAAGGAGGTGGGCGTCAATGCGTAGTTTTCAAAGTGGCGGTCGTGGCCGCGGTGGGGGCATGAATCAACCGGTTGAAAAGCCGGTTCATTTCTGGCAAACCATCGGCCGACTGTTTGCCTATCTCGGTAATTATCGGGCAGGCGTCATTGTTTCGTTAGTTATCACGGCCGTTTCCGTGGTTTTATCAGTACGAGCACCTAAAGTTTTAGGCGAAGCAACAACGGTCATTTTTGATGATGTCACCAAGTCGATGCGTCAGCACACGGGCTTGCATATTGAGATGGATAAAGTCGTGCAAATTTTAATGCTTGTTTCGGCCTTCTATTTAATTGCCGCGGTTTTCTCGGTGATCCAGCAGTACATCATGACACGGGTTGCCCAAGGAACGGTTTACCAGTTACGTAAGGATTTCAAGGAGAAAATGGCGCGCCTGCCAGTTTCTTATTATGATTCGCATCAAAACGGGGATATTATGTCCCGTATGGTTAACGATATGGACAATATCCAAGGAACGTTGAACCAATCGCTCATTCAATTGGTCAATTCCGTGCTGACGTTTGCTGGCGTTATCTATTTCATGCTAACAATTAGCTGGCAATTATCGTTAGTGGCATTCTTAACGGTGCCATTGTCTTTGTTAATTGTTCGGATTATCGCGCCACGCTCACAACGCTATTTTGCCCGACAACAGGCGGCCTTGGGGTTACTGAATGACCAAGTTGAGGAAACGTTTGCTGGTCACACTGTGGTGAAAACATTTAACCAAGAGCAACCAATGATTATGAAGTTTGATGCGCAAAATGACGACTATTACAAGGCCGCTTGGAAAGCGCAATTTGTATCGACCGTTATTTTTCCATCGATGCGGTTTGTTAATAATTTGGATTATTTAGCCATGGCGGTGATTGGCGGCATTAAAGTTGCCAGTGGTTCAGTTAGCTTAGGTGATGTGCAGGCTATGTTGCAATACACAAATCAATTTAGTCAGCCGATTACACAAATTGCTAATTTAACAAATACAATTCAAGCAACAGTTGCGTCAGCCGAACGTATCTTTCAGGTACTGGATGAACCAGAAATGACAGAATTAACACCGGTTGCTCCAATTACCACTGATGACATCGTGACGTTTGAACACGTTGCCTTTAGTTATCAGTCTGACCAACCATTGATGACCGACTACAGTATGTCAGTTAAGCCGGGACAGATGATTGCGATTGTTGGTCCAACTGGAGCCGGTAAGTCAACGATGATTAACTTGTTGGAACGCTTTTATGACACGACCAGCGGGGTGATTCGGTTGCGTGGTGCTGATACGCGCGGTATGACACGTGAAGACTTGCGCCAGCATTTCGCAATGGTACTCCAAGAGACTTGGCTCTTTGAAGGCAGTATTATGGACAATTTGCGTTACGGACGCCTTGAAGCGACGGACGATGAAGTCATCGCAGCTGCGAAAATGGCCCATGCAGATGAATTTATTCGCACACTACCAGCAGGGTACGACACAATCCTAAATCAAGATGCCACGAATATTTCGCAAGGACAACGACAATTGTTAACGATTGCGCGTGCCTTTATTGCGGATCCCGAAATCTTAATTTTGGATGAAGCCACGAGTTCTGTCGATACACGAACTGAGCGCATGATTCAGGATGCCATGGCCAAATTGTTGGCGGGTCGAACAAGTTTCGTAGTGGCGCACCGCTTGTCAACGATTCGTTATGCGGACCAAATTTTGGTCATGGAAAAAGGTAATATTGTGGAACGCGGCCGTCACGACGAGCTTTTGGCGGCTGGCGGTGAGTATGCGAAACTGTATAACTCGCAATTTACGAAAGTCGGTTAACACCCAAAACACTAATCAACAGCGATGTAGATTAGTGTTTTTTTATTGGCAAAAATTAAGTTTTCTTCTGGTTTTTCAAGTGAGTCACTGAAGTGTGTTATATTTCGGACAGGGAAGGCGGTAATTAACGATGCAAACAATATTAGGTAGCAACGGGCAAATCGGTTACGAATTGGCCAATGAGTTGTATCAAAATTATACAAAGGAACTCCGATTGGTCGGTCGGCATCCGCGAAAAATTCACGACACTGATCAAGTCATTGTTGCAGATTTAACAGATGCTGACCAAGCGTTCCGGGCGATTCAGGGCAGTGATGTGGTGTATTTCACAGTTGGCTTGCCGATGGATACTACCGTTTGGGAAGCGCAATTTTTACAAATAACGGAAAATGTCATTCAAGCGGCCATTAAAGCAAATGCCAAGTTGGCATTCTTTGATAACACTTACATGTATCAAAAAGATGCAACACCACAAACAGAAACGAGTCCATTTTTACCGGTTGGTCGCAAATCAGTCATCAGGGCAAAAATGGCAACCCGGCTTTTAGAGGCGATGGCGAACGAGGGGTTGCAAGCGGTTATTGGTCGCGCACCGGAATTTTATGGGCCTGATCGGACCCAGGGCATTACCAACGGGATGGTGTTTGACCGGATTAAAGCAGGTGAACGTCCACAGATTCCGGTTAGTGATACGACTTTACGAACTTTTATTTGGACACCGGATGCGAGCCGCGCATTGGCGTTGCTCGGGAATACCCCAGACACTTACGGCCAAACATGGCATTTGCCGGTAACCCCAGGGATTAGTTACCAAACATTACTGGCATTAGCTGAAAAAGTCGTCGGGCGGCCAATTCCTTATGATGTGATACCGTTGACAGTGTTTCAAAATGAATCAACCACGAATCGTAGGCGGGCCGAACAATTAGAAATTTTGGTTCGGTACCAGTTTGACAATGTGTTTATTACCGATAAATTCATGCAACGGTTTCCTGATTTTCACGTGACTAGTTTTACCACAGGTGTTCAGACAATCTTGCATTAAACGCCGGTCTGTGTCGATTGCACAGACTTTTTGCTTGGTGTAATTTAAGGCAAATGGCCCAAAAGCCTGTATAATAAAATTATATATGCAAAAAAAGAGGACTAAAAACCATGGCTTTAAAAAAGCAAGAACGACAAGCGTTGATTTTAGATATTTTGGCGCGTGAGGTCGTTGATTCACAAGAAGGGCTAATGCACCATCTGCAAAATGCTGGTATTGATGTGACACAAGCAACTGTTTCACGAGATATTAAAGAAATGCGCATTGTTCGGCGGGCTGACGCCACTGGACGGCCACGCTATCAAGTAATGTCAGACGCGCCGGTTGTGGACACCGCCCATGTTCAGGAGGTGTTTGCCGAAACGGCGGTTTCAATTACTCGCGTTGAATTTATGACGATTGTCAAGACGACGCAGGGGAATGGCAATCGACTAGCCGCGATTATTGATGACGCGAACATTCCTGAAGTCGTTGCGACATTAGCGGGCCACAACACGATTTACGTGACGAGCCCGTCAGTCGCAGCTGCCGAAAAATTAGCAGCAGATTTTAATAATTGGATGCAATAAATATGATGGAACGAATAAAAAGTGCGTTAGCCTGGATTAATCGAAAAATCGGCCCATTTTGGACACGATTCCAGCTAACTAGATGGCTAATCGTGGCCTTTTTGGCATTGATTTTTGTGATTAGTGCGGTAGGGACATTTGAAGCTAAAACAACAGATGTCTCAGACTTAAAGGCGCGATTACAATCATCAACTGAAATTTATGATGTGGATGATAAAAAAGCGGGCTCGATTGCTGGTCAAAAGGGAACCTATGTACAGTTTGATAATATTTCGTCAAACGTGGTGAATGCGGTTCTGGCTACGGAAGATCGTAATTTTTATCACGAGCCCGGCTTTTCGGTGACGGGGATGGCACGTGGTGCGTTAACGACAATTTGGTACCGCATTCGCGGGATTAATGCCTCGGCTGGTGGATCGACGTTGACCCAGCAGTTGGTTAAGAATGCTTTTTTGACGCAAAATCAAACCATTACCCGTAAAATCCGCGAATTATTTTTAGCCGTACAAGTTGAAAAGGAATACTCAAAGCATGATATTTTGGCGATGTACTTGAATAACGCGTACTTCGGACATGGTGTGTGGGGTGTGGAAGATGCGGCTGAAAAGTATTTCGGTGTGGATGCCTCGCAGTTGTCTGTGAACCAAGGTGCTATGTTGGCCGGCATGTTACAATCACCAAATGGGTACGACCCACTGACGTATCCCAAGAACGCGATTAACCGCCGTAATCAAGTGTTACAAAATTTGGTTAATGATAAAAAGCTGACCCAAGCACAAGCCGATACGTATGCGTCTTATGAAATCGGTGCATCGGATCATGATGTTAATAATTCAAACTATAATTATCCGTACTTCTTTGATGCCGTGATTAATGAAGCGATTAGCAAGTATGACTTGAAGGAAGATGACATCCTGAATGATGGGTATAAAATTTATACCACGTTGGATCAGACGGACCAAACTAACTTACAAGATGATTATGAAGACGAGAGTTTGAATCCTGTTGGTGGTGATTCGCAAGCGGCTTCAGTTGTCATGGATGCGAAAACCGGTGGCGTACGCGCGGTCGTTGGGGGACGTGGTGAACACAACTTCCGTGATTTGAACCGTGCTACCCAGATGTATCGCTCGCCAGGTTCGACGATTAAGCCGATTGTAGATTATGCGCCATCGTTGTCACGTGGTTTCTCTTATGATTCTGAGTTAAAGAATGAGCAGATGAGTTTTGGAACGAACGGCTATTCGCCTTCGAATTACAACAACTACACCAGCGCGGATGTACCAATGTACGTGGCTTTGGAAAATTCTTATAACATTCCTGCCGTTTGGTTACTAGACCAACTGGGTGTATCGGTTGGTTATAATGCCGGCTTGAAGGCTGGTTTGCCATTGACCAAGTCAGATAAGAACCTAGCCTTGGCTATTGGTGGTGTGAAGAAGGGGGTTACTCCTTTGCAAATGACGCAGGCGTATACCAGTTTCGCTAATGGTGGTGAAATGAGTCAGGCACACTTCATTACGAAGATTGTTGATGCTTCTGGCAAGGTGATTGTCCAAGCCAAGCAAAAGCATACCCGTCTCTGGTCAAAGAAGGTTGCTAATGAAATGACGTCGATGATGTTTGGTACATACACCAATGGTACCGGTAAGTCAGCTGATCCATACGGTTACGATGTTGCTGGTAAGACGGGGACAACTGAGGTGACTGGTGATGGTTCAACAGCGATGAATGCGACTGATTCATGGGCAATTGCTTACACGCCGGATGTTGTTGTGACGACTTGGACGGGTTATGATTCGAATGCAAATGGTGAATCAATTCCAGCTTACTTGTCGGCAACGGCTGGTCCGTTGATGAAGACGACACTGGAGCAAGTCATTCCGAATACTGAGCAAACCCAATTTGATGTGAAGAGTGTGCGTCAAAAGATTTCGGCAGCCGATGACGGTGCCTCAAATAGTTCTGATGGGGTATCCAATACGATTAATGGTATCGGGGATGAAGTGAAGCAAGGTGCTGAGAAGGCTTGGAATAATGTGAAGGATGGGGCAAAGGCAGCTTGGTCAGGCATCCGGAACATTCTGGGCAATTAAAGCACAGTATGCGATAATAGAACTAACAATAAAAGATTGGATATTTACTTAATATGATTAACATTTACGATAACGTAAACGCTGTTGCCGCTGACTTGCGCGAAACAGCACAATACAAGACTTTGCGCGATGCGGTTGAAGCTTTGAACGGTAACGCCGAAGCAAAGGCGGTTTTCCAACGCTTCCAACAAGCACAAATGGAAATTAACCAATCAATGCAAGCTGGTCAAGAGCCTGCGCCTGAGCAAGTTGCTGCCTGGCAAGAAATTGCTGGTGAGATGGACAAGCACGATGCGTTGAAGACGATGATGGAAGCAGAACAAGCCGTTAACCAATTGTTGATGGAAATTAACAATATCATCACGAAGCCAATCGCTGAATTGTACGGTCAAGACTAAATCTTTAAAAAGAGCAGTTGTTCACTTATGACAACTGCTCTTTTTCTGTCCACAAACTACTGATAGATGCTTGTTAGGATATACCTAACATGGGATAATGAAATAACATATAACGTGAAAAGGATCGTGGAACAATGAAGTTTATACATGCTGGTGATTTGCACCTTGGCAATCCATTTACGGGTTTAACGCAGGTTCCAGCTTGGCTGAAGGGAACATTGCAGCAAGCGACTGAAACAGCATTACAACGATTGGTTGACGATGCGATTGCTGAAATGGTTGATTTTGTATTATTGCCAGGTGATTTGTTTGATACAACGACACCTGACGCACGGGCTCAATTGACATTGCGGCAGGCGTTCGAAACGCTACAATCAGCGGGAATTCCCGTCTATCTCGGGTTTGGTAACCACGACTTTGTGGCTAATTGGCAAAGTTTGCCTACCTGGCCAGATAATGTAACAGTTTTCCCAGCTGAAACAACAACTGCAACTTTAGTGACGAAAGCGCAAGAACGTGTGGCCATCACGGGTTTTTCGTATACGCAACGGCATATTAACGATAACCGTGCCCGTCTTTACCCAGTAAAGCAGGCTGATGTGGATTATCACATTGGTCTGTATCACGGGGCACTTGGTGAAGATGGCCAGGGTGACTATGCACCGTTTACGTTAAGTGACATGCAAGTTAAGCACTATGACTACTGGGCCCTTGGTCACATTCACGTGCGGCAAACATTGCAAGACAAGCCATTCATCGGTTATTCCGGTAGTATTCAAGGCTTAAATAAAAACGAATCGGGTCCCAAAGGCTATTATTTGGTAACGTCGGAGCAAGGCGAATTGGTGCCGACGTTTACGCCAGTGGCCCCAGTGGTTTGGCAAACAGCTAATGTCCATTTAGCACCAGATGCACCGATGGCAATCCAGCATATTCGACAAACGCTGCAGAATGATGATGATTTTCAATTGGTTGAATTATCAGTGACAAGCGAGGATAGTGCGCTGTTGTCGTTGATCATGAACAATCAGTTGTTAGCCCAGTTAACCGCTGCATCATCGCCAACCGATAATTTCTTTGTCTATAACATTAAACTTGTGGCAGCCAACGAGGAAGTGTCATTACCGGCTGTTGACCAACAGTACTGGGGGCAGACGGCTGATGACGTATTTAACTATGATATGTTGCAACAGCTTGGTTTAAAACAAGTGCAGGATGCGGCAGTATTGCAGGCGTTTTTGACGCCAGCGATGTTGGCGGAACTAAAGCAAGCCGTCATCGAAAAATTACGTTTAACTGAAATGGGGGTTGCGACTGATGGAGATTAAGCAAGCACACATTATCGGTTTCGGCCAGTGGCGCGATCAGACGTTCGATTTTGTGACACAGTTGCAAATTATTCAAGGATTGAATGAATCCGGTAAGACGACGTTACATCAGTTCTTATTGGGGATGCTGTTTGGTTTCCCACAGGCTAAGGGTCGCCGCATTAACACGTATGAACCCCTTGAACAGGGCCCTTATGGTGGTACCATCACGTTCGACGTAGCGGGAACGGATTACGAATTGACACGATTGGGACGGACGCAGACGACGGTAACGTTACGAACGGTTGCGACGGGACAACAATTTGCGGATGCGGAACAGACGTTAGCGGAATTGCTGGGACCTGTTGATCGTGACTTATACTTAGCGGTCTTTAGTTTTGATCAAGAAGCCTTGGCCCAAATTTTTGCTTTGCGTCCAGACGAGTTTGCGGAACACCTGCGTACACTAGCAACGCCTGGGTCAGAACAATGGCTCGCGTTGGCTAACCATTGGGATAAAGAGGCTACGAATGAATTTGGCGCCACTAAGACGGCACACCGACCAATCAATGAGTCGTTAACGGCGTTGGCTAATCAGCGAGCAGATTTGCAAGCAACAATTGCAAATCGTCCGTCCGTCAACAACTTAGAATCCGCCTATGAAGCAGCTCGGCAACAAGTTGCCACCTTAACTGAGCGACAAAGTCGGTTGACGGCTGATGCCTCTGAACAGGCTGCGCGTCAGCAGCTAGTGCCGGTGTATCAACGGTGGCAGCAATTACAACAACAACTAGCACATGCGGACGAACCGTTGGATACGGCGTTGGCGGATGAGGCTGACCGTCTCGAAGCGCAATTGCGGGTTATGCCGGATGTGCCAACGACCACAACAGTTACCCAAGAGCAACTTAATCAAACCCGTGTCGCGCTTGATGAATTTGCAACGTTGCAGCAACAGCAACGACAAGCAGCGACGCAACAAGCGCAATTCCAAGATGAACGCGATTCGCTGTTGCAGACACATCGTTGGCAAGCTGTGCCAGCTGAATTAACACCGTTTCAAGTAAAAGCTTTGCAGACTGGCACGGGAACGGCTGTTGCGGCCCAATATCGTCGGGCGGGCATTGGGGCGTTAGCCTTTGGCGTTATATTGCTGATTGGCTTGGCGATTGCGGGGCAATTGTTAGCGGGAATTGTCTTGTTTGTCCTATTGGCCGGCGCTGGCCACGTGCTTTACCGGGTGATGCCGAAGCGGGTGGCACCGGATGTTATCTTGCCAGCGGGCTACGAGGGCATGACTAACGAACAAATAATTACAGCGCAACCGGACGTCCAAAGGCTCCATGGTTTGATTGCGCGTATTCAAGAATTGATGACGATGCAACAAACGGTGATGCCAGACATGCAACGGGCGGAAGAACGCTTGAATTGGTTGGGGTATCATTTGACGGAATCTGAATATCGCCAACGGTTAGCGGATGAACAAGCCCAAATGACAACAGCGGGTCAGCAGGCAGTTACTCGGGCACAGTATCAACAACGTCTATTAGAAATTTACCAAGCCCTTGATGTGGCTGGCGCTGCTGCTTTGCAAGCTCGTCGTCAAGAGCAACAGACGATTATTGCCAAGCAGCATGAGGCAGATTTGTTGCGTGAACAACTGGGGGATGCGGATTTAACTGTTTTGGCAGCGGCGAGTGAATCAGTTGACGACGTTGCACCATCAGCATTGGCGATGCGGTTGCAGACGGAATTAGCGGACGCGCAACAACAGCTTGCTCGTTTAGACGTGCAACGCCGGCGATTGGCAACTGATACGACAATCGAAGCCCAACAACAAGCGTTAGCAAACCAAGAGGCCGCCGTGATTGCTGAGTTGCAAACGTACTTCACGAATCGTTTAGCGAGTGAGTGGGTGAACCGGGTGTTTAACTTAGCGATTGGTGATCGACTACCGCAGTTATTGTCGTCAGCAAGTGCGTTATTAGCACGCTTAACGCAAGGGAACTACACGCAAATTTCACAGACGAAGACTTTAATTAAAGTAACACGCCAAGATGGGGTGATGTTTACCGTGACGCAATTGTCAAAGGGAACGGCTGAACAAGTTTATGTCGCGATGCGCTTGGCGTTCGTTAAGGTAGTTACATCTACGTTAGCCTTGCCAATTATGATTGATGATGCATTTGTAGACTTTGATACACCGCGACAGGAAACCATGTTGCAGGTACTAGCTGAAATGGCAACGAATGAGCAACAAATTTTGTACTTTACGGCACGACGAACAACAGGACACCATATCTTGGATTTGAATGAGCTAAAGGGGGATAAGTAACATGGCAGAAGTGAAACAACTGCGCGATTATCAAGTTGATGAACGCATGGACATCTTTGTGTTATTGAAGGAAGTTGATCCGCGGGTCACGCAACAAGGTAAACGGTATCTGGCTGTTTCTGTTGCGGATCGGTCGATGGAAATACGCGGCATGAAGTGGGATGCAACACAAGAAGAGGCGGATACATTGCAAGCCGGCATGGTTATTTTTATGACAGCGGTTCGGCAAGTGTATCAGGATAAGCCACAACTCAAAATTCTATCAATGCGACCAACCCGAGTGGGCGAACCGCAAGATCCAAGTGATTTCATGAATGCAGCGCCAATGAAGGCAAACGAGATGGAAGAAGAAGTCTCGGCGTTGATTTTCCAAATTACTAACGCGACGTGGCAACGGATTGTGCGCCACTTGTTATCAAAGTATCATGATGAGTTTTATAAGTACCCAGCAGCTAAGAGCAATCACCACGCCTTTGCTGGTGGGCTTGGCTTCCACTCATTGTCGATTGCTCGTTTGGCCCAAGCAATTGTGAAGCAGTATCCAGGGGTCAATGCTAGCTTGTTATATGCGGGCGCTTTGTTGCACGATTTGGGTAAAGTGATTGAACTAACCGGCCCAATTGCAACGCAGTATACGACGGCAGGTAACTTAATTGGCCACATTGTCCTAATCGATGAACAGATTGTTTTGGCAGCCAATGAACTCCATCTGGATTTGTATAGCGAAGATATGTTGGTGCTACGCCATACTGTGTTAGCTCACCATGGGTTGATGGAGTATGGGTCACCTGTCCGTCCGTTGATTAAGGAAGCGAATATTTTGCACCAGTTGGATGAATTGGATGCCAATATGCAAAGTTTTGATAACGCGCTAGCCGAAACAGAACCAGGCGAGTTTTCACAACGCCAGTGGGCATTAGATAACCGAACTGTATACAAACCTGATCTAAAATAATGTGAAAAGCGTACCTCTTGTGAGACGGTGCGCTTTTTATTGTGCGTCAAATGTTCCGGCATTGGGATATATTAGAAAATTCTTTTCGTGGAAAACGTTTGCATTGTGAAAGGTTTTTACATAAAATAGATAAGTACTATTCATAAGTTTGTGGATTTTTTTGAGATACGAGAGGTTTAACAATGGAATACTTGATCGGAGTTGACTTGGGAACAACGTCAACTAAGGCAGTTTTGTTTGACACTGAAGGTCACGTGATCGCCAGTGCCAACAAAGGTTACAAGTTGTACCGTGATGAGCCAGACATGGCCGAAGAGGACCTAAACGAAATTTGGGAAGCCTTCGTCGACGCAATGACAGAAGTTGTGCGCGGCGCAAACGGTGGCAAGATTTTGGGTGTGTCATTCAGTTCAGCAATGCACTCATTGATTGCATTTGACGCTGATTGGCAGCCTTTGACACGTGTTATCACGTGGGCTGACACGCGTGCAGTTAAGTACACGGAAGAGTTGAAGTCAACTGGTTTGGGCCAAGAGATTTACAGCAAGACGGGTACACCAATTCACCCAATGGCCCCATTGTCAAAGATGTTGTGGTTGAAGAACGAAAAGCCAGACGTTTACAACAATGCTGCTCACTACTTGGGAATTAAGGAATACTTGTTCCACCGTTTGTTTGGTGCCAACAAGATGGATATCTCAATTGCTTCGGGAACAGGTATGTTCAACATCTTCAATTTGGATTGGGATGAGCAAGCACTTGAAGTGACTGGTATCAAGAAGGAACAAATGCCACAAGCAGTTGAACCTTACGAGATGGAAAAGGGCATGGTTGCCGAGTATGCCGCTGTAATGGGCTTGGATATTGATACGCCATTCATTTACGGTGCTGGTGATGGTCCTTTGTCAAACTTAGGTGTTAACGCTGTGCAACCAGGTGTTGCCGCGGTAACGATTGGTACATCAGGTGCCATCCGTGTTGTGACTGACGCACCTAAGATTGATCCTAAGGGACGTACGTTTACGTATGCTTTGGACAAGGATCACTGGGTTGTCGGTGGACCAGTTAACAGCGGTGGGGATGTCTTCCGTTGGGCCCGTGACAAGATGTTTGATGCCGAGAAGTCAACGGCTGCCTTGATGGGTGTCGATACGTACGATTTGTTGACGGAAATCGCGTCAAAGATTCCAGCTGGTGCTGATGGTTTGCTGTTCCACCCATACTTGGGTGGTGAGCGTGCCCCAATCTGGGATGCCAATGCCAAGGGGTCATTCTTTGGTTTGACACACAATCACACGCGTGCCCACATGGTTCGTGCCGTGCTTGAAGGGATTATCTTCAACATCTACATGGTTGCTTTGGCCTTGGAAGAAGTTGTTGGTGACTTGAAGTCAGTGCAAGCAACTGGTGGTTTTGCCCGTTCAGCTTTGTGGCGTCAAATGACGGCCGATATCTTTGAGCAACCTGTTACGGTGCCAACGGCCTTCGAGTCAGGTGCTTTGGCTGCGACGGTTATGGCACAAAAGGCTTTGGGAATGGTCGATAGTTTGGATGTTATTGCCGACATGGTTGGTGAGTCAAACACTTATGCACCAAACCCAGAAAACTACGAAGTTTACCGTGAGTTGACGCCAATCTTTATTCGTTTGGCACGTCAATTGCAAACGGAGTACGCAAACATTGCGAACTTCCAACGTAAGCACGTCAAGAAGGAAGACAAGTAAACTTGTTTTCGACTAAACAGATAAACAATTAAAACGTTGCTCACAGCACGTGACTTTATGCCCGTGCTGTGAGCGTTTGTTTTGAATGGCATAATTTACCTATTTTAAGGAGTAGTTTGAACGATGGAATTCGTTATGTTGGCAATTGCAATTCTGATATTGCTTGTCTTGATTGTTAAGTTCAAGTTGAACACGTTCGTATCATTGGTTGTGACGGCGTTTATCTTGGCTTTGTTGTTGGGGATGAACCCAATGGATGTCCCAAGTGCTGTCTTGGGTGACCAAGGTATGGGTAATATCTTGGGATCAAACGCCGTTATCTTCATCTTCGGTGGTATGATTGGACGTTTGGTTGCGGATGCGGGTGGTTCATACCGCATCGCGAAGACGTTGATCAACTGGTTTGGTATCAAGCGTCTACAATGGGCTGTTTTGATTGCCTCATTTATCATCGGAATTTCAATGATTTTCGGTGTCGGCATGGTCTTGTTGATTCCAATCGTCTTTGCGGTTGCGATTGAGGCAGGTGTGCCATTGCTATACCTTGGTATTTCAATGACGGCTGCCTTGTCATCAGCACAAGGTTTCTTGCCGCCACAGCCCGCACCAACGGCCGTTGCGACATCATTGGGTGCTAACATCGGTTTGACGTTGATTCTTGGGTTGATTGTATCAATCATTACGGCCGTGGTTGCCGGACCTTTGTTCACGAAGTTGGCACAAAAGTATGCACCAGACGCATTCCAATTCAAGACAGAAATTAAGGCTGTCGGCGAAGTTAAGGAATATGATTTGGACAAGACGCCATCATTCTTCTTGTCAGTTATCACGTCAGTCTTCCCATTGATTTTTATGATCATTGCGACGGTTTACAAGATGATCTACACGGGTGGTGTGACGCCAAAGAATCCAAGTGGTTTTGACAAGGTTATCGAATTCATGGCAACACCAGCTGTGGCCATGACGATTGCTTTGTTGTTCGCCATCTTCTCAATGGGTGTTTGGCAAAAGAAGTCAGCCAAGGAAATTGGTGACTCATTGAACAATGGTATGTCAGCGGTTGCCGGTATCTTGTTGATTGTCGGTGGTGGTGGTGCCTGGCGTGGTGTCTTGGTTACTGGTGGTTTGTCAGATAAGGTTGCTAGCTTGTTCCAAGCTAACGGACACATGTCAGCTATCACAGTCATTATCTTCGCTTGGGCAGTTGCCGCAGTGTTGCGTATCTCTGTTGGATCAGCAACGGTTGCTGGTATGACGGCAGCTGGTATCGTATTGTCAATTGTGCAATCACAAAACAACCCAACGTTGGCCGTTTTGGTTGCCTTGGCAATTGGCGCTGGATCATTGATTGCATCACACGTTAACGACGCTGGCTTCTGGATTTTCCAAGAGTTCTTCGACTTGACGATTAAGCAAACGTTCCAAATCTGGACGGTTTTGGAAACAATCATTTCCCTAGTTGGTATGGTTGTCATCCTAATCATGGCCATGATTTTGATTTAATTAACACTTATTAACCCCATCAGTTCGCTGATGGGGTTTTTAGCACGCTAAAATCCTGAAAAATGGCCCTTTTTATTTGTTTTAAATGGGCGATAGTGTCAGACTAATAATTGTAAATTATTAGATATCATTCACTTACCTGGTTGCATTGATTAGGAAATGAAATTTTACTGATTTTTTTAAAACAGGAGGCTTATCTCGATGTCAGATAAGAAGATTACTGCCGGTTTGGCAGCATTGAAGGTTATGGAAGGTTGGGGTATCGATACGATGTACGGTATTCCTTCTGGTACTTTGAGCGGTTTGATGAACGCAATGAGTAACCCTGAAAACAACATTAAGTTTATTCAAGTAAAGCACGAAGAAGTTGGAAGTATGGCTGCCGCTATGCAATACAAGTTTAGTGGTAAGATGGCGGTTGCTGTCGGTTCTGGTGGCCCTGGTGCCACGCACTTGATTAATGGTTTGTATGATGCTGCAATGGATGCAACGCCAGTTTTGGCAATTTTGGGTTCAAAGCCATCACGTGAATTGGGCATGGATTCATTCCAAGAATTGAACCAAAACCCTATGTACAACAACATTGCGGTTTACAACAAGCGTGTTGCGGTACCTGAGCAATTGCCATACATGATTGATGATGCCATCCGTACAGCGATTTCAAAGAAGGGAGTTGCGGTTCTTGAAGTGCCTGCTGATTTCGGCTTTGCTGAAATTGACGCTGAGATGAACTATGCTAACCCAATTTACTCTTCTGGTGATATCTACAAGGAGTACAAGCCTGTTGCACCAGAGGCAACTGATGTTGATGCAGCCGTTGAAATTTTGAAGAATGCTAAGCGTCCAGTTATTTACGCTGGCTTCGGAACAATCGGTCACGGTGAGCTTGTGCAAGAGTTGTCTCGTAAGTTGAAGGCACCAGTGTTGACGACTGCTAAGAGCTATGAAGCGTTCGATTATGACTTCGAAGGTTTGATGGGTTCAGCTGGCCGTGTTGCTTGGAAGTCAGGAAATGATGTCATCTTTGAAGCAGACACTGTTTTGTTCATTGGTAACAACTACCCATTCTCACAAGTTGAGAACTTTATGGCCGGTGTAAAGCACTTTATCCAAATCGATAGCAACCCAGCTCGTCTTGGCCGTCGCCACAAGGCTGACGTTGCGATGTTGGCTGACGCTGGTTTGGCAGTTAAGGCACTTTTGGAGAAGGTTGAACCAGTTGCTGAGTCAGCATGGTGGAATGCTGCGTTGAAGGATGCACAAAACTGGCGTGACTACATGCACAAGATTGAGACGAAGACGGAAGGCCCATTGGAGGCATACCAAGTCTACAACGCTATCAACAAGTATGCTGATGAAGACGCAATCTTCTCAATTGATGTTGGTGACACGACGCAAATGTCAATTCGTCACTTGCACATGACGCCTAAGAACATGTGGCGTACGTCACCATTGTTTGCTACGATGGGTATTGCCATCCCTGGTGGAATTGGTGCTAAGAACGTCTTCCCAGATCGACAAGTCTTTAACATTGCCGGTGACGGCGCCTTTGCGATGACTGATTCAGATATCGTAACGGCAGTTCGTTACAACATGCCAGTTATCAATGTGGTAATGACGAACACGCAATACGGCTTCATCAAGGACAAGTACGAGGATACCAACACGTACCGTAACGATGAAATCGTGGACTTTGGTGATGTTGATTACGCTAAGATTGCTGAAGCCCAAGGCGCTGTTGGTTTGACGGTTAACAGCATTGATGACATCGATAAGGTGATGCAAGAAGCTGTTGATTACTACAAGCAAGGTCGTGTCGTAGTCGTTGATGCTAAGATCACGAAGGAGCGTCCAATTCCTGTTGAAGGTTTGAAGCTTGATCCAGCGCTTGCAACTGAAGAAGAAATCAAGGCCTTTAAGGAGCGCTTTGATGCGCAAGAACTTGTACCATTCCGTAAGTTCCTTGAAGAAGAGGGACTTAAGTCACAAGTCGTTAAGGTTAACGACGAAGACACGAAGTACAACTTCTAATTAATTAGTTCATAAATATGAAGCACCTACCATTGTGTGGGTGCTTTTTTAGTGCGTGTCGTGCTTTCGCACGAGCAACAGGGACGGATTGCGCCCTACGCCATTGTTCAAAAGCTTGGCAACCGAATGGCGCGGACGCCATTCAGCGGGGCAAATAATTCCCCCTAAAGCCCCGTGGTCTGTGTGGGCTTTCCTGAATAGCGCCGGCCATGCGGCATGTTGCCAACTTTTGAACGCTCCGGGTGCAATCCGTCCCTGTTGCGGCAGTCAAGTTGTTCTCTGATGACCAAAGCCGGCTGCTAAGCGGGCAATTAATAAATTGCTGGTCCAATGGGATGATAAGCAAACATTATCGAGATGCGCTCGGCTGCTGGCATGGGGGTGGGGGATTGGCGTAGCGATGGCAGGTGGGGAATGCAAAGTTCGGCCGACCGCCGGATAGATAAGGTGCTGGGAGCCGGACCCTTAGCACAATTATTTGGGTGCTAGCCGGTGCTCGCGCAGGCGGCGTTTTCCACCTGCCATCTTTGTCGAAGCTAATCCCCCACACCCATGCCTCGTCGCAAAGCGGCGACCAACAGATACATTCCTAAATGTCGGACGAAAACAGAACACGCAACTGGAATACCGTTTATTAAAAAATCCACGAACTTTTTGTGCGCAAACGCTTACTTAGGGTGTATACTAGTAAAGTTGGTTTTATGAAAACGATTTCATGAAATTTAAAGAGATATTTTTTTGAGATTATTTGTAGAGGTGTTTGGAATGTTTTCTGTACTTGCAGGCCTCACTACTGATCCTTCAACAGGGTTGTACCAATGGATGTCAAACGGCTTGAACGTTTGGCCATTCTTGGTCCTAGTGGTGGGTATCGCTATTTTGCTATTTTTGATTCTCAAGGCCAAGGTTAACACGTTTGTGTCATTGATTATTACATCAATCCTTGTGGCCCTTGGTTTGGGAATGAACCCAGCTGGTATTGCCGATGCGCTTAAGAATGGTATCGGTGGCACAATGGGTGAGTTAGTCATTGTCTTTGGTTTCGGGTCAATGATTGGTCGTTTGGTTTCTGATGCTGGTGGTTCATACCGTATCGCAACAACTTTGATTAACAAGTTTGGTAAGTCAAAGTTGCAATGGGCGGTTGCGGGTGCCTCATTTATTATCGGAATTTCATTGCTATTTGAAGTTGGTTTGGTTGTTTTGATTCCAATCGTCTTCACAATTGCTTTGGAAGCCGGCGTATCATTGTTGTATCTTGGAATTCCAATGGCCGCTGCTTTGTCAGCAGCCCAAGGATTCTTGCCACCACAGCCATCACCAACGGCTGTGACGAACGTATTGGGTGCTAACATCGGGGTTGTCTTGATGTACGGAATCATCGTTGCGATTGTGGCGTTGATTGTAGCAGGACCTTTGTTCACTCGTTTCGTGCGTAAGATTGAGCCAAAGGCGTTCAAGATTACGAAGCACTTGGATGCAATCGGTGAAGTCAAGACGTTTAAGTTGGAAGAGACACCATCATTCGGTTTGTCAATTGTGACATCATTGATGCCCGTGTTCTTCATGTTAATTTCAACGGTTTACACGTTGGCCCACAACGGTGGTAAGCAGGTTTACTCAGGTATGGTTGGTGATGCAGCTTGGAAGGCGATGACCGCTTCAGCTCGTCACGGTTACTTGACTGATCCATCAACGCTTGACCGTGTGATTGCGATGTTTGGTAACCCGGTAATTGCCATGGTTATCGCAATGGCCTTTGCTATCTGGTCAATGGGACCAAAGCAAGGACGTACGATGGCAGAAGTTGGTGGCTCAATGTCAGAAGCATTGAAGTCAATCGCTAACTTGTTGATGGTTATCGGTGGTGGTGCAGCCTTCAAGGGAATCTTGACGGCCGGTGGTATTTCAACTGCGATTGCCACGGCATTCTCACACACATCATTGTCACCAATCATCTTCGCATGGTTGATTGCAGTTATTTTGCGTGTCTTTGTTGGGTCAGCTACGGTTGCTGGTTTGACAACGGCCGGAATCGTGGCACCTTTGGTTGCAAACCAAACCGCGGTTAATCCAGCGTTTGTTGTGCTGGCTATCGGTGCTGGTTCATTGGCAGCCTCACACGTTAACGATGCTGGTTTCTGGATGTTCAAGGAATTCTTTGACTTGGACGTACCACAAACATTGAAGATTTGGACTGTTCTTGAAACAATCATTTCAGTTGTTGGTTTGATTGTTATCTTGATTCTGTCAGCCATCTTCTCATAATTTACACATGTCATAAAATACCCTAACTTCAGTCAAAGTTAGGGTATTTTTATTTGCGATTATGTCTATAATAATTTTTTCTAAGATACTTTTAGGGGATAGGTCATGAAGGTTTGGCATAATAAGTGGGTCCGTTGGGTCTGGTATAACACAACGGGACTTTTCTGTTTACTTTATATTTTTCATGTTTCGGTGCTGGGAATCGGTGGTTGGATTGTCACGCTGTTAACAATTGGCATGCTGGTGATTGCCGTGTTGATGATGATTTCAACGCTCTTGCGTCATTTGCGTAGTTTCCAAATGGTGCTGCCAGAAGAGCAGGATACTCAGGCATAAAAGCGATGGTAAAACATGGTCCGGAAAGGTATACTTAAAGTAACTAGCGTGTCTGTATGACACAGTCGGACTACAACAAAACAAGGGCGCGTCTCAATTACGCGCTTTTAGTTTGGAAACAAGAAGGTATTGCCATTGACCACCGTAACTGTACAGCCAGGCGTTTTTTTACACGTACTGCCTAGCCAGCAATTTGCCACAACCCGAATTCTCGTTAATTTCACGCGCCAACATGATGCGACTTCTTTGGGCGGCCGTGTCCTTGCCAGCAATATGCTGGAAACGGCTTCTAAAAAATATCCTTCACAAACAGCTTTGGCCCGCGCGCTGAGTGAACTCTATGGTGCGTCATTTGGCACAGATGTTTTGAAGACCGGTGCATTGCACACATTACGGCTACGAATGACGTTGGTTCACGATTCGTTTGCACCGGATTCAGAAAGTTTGTTGGTTGATGGCTTTGCCTTTATCCGTGAGATGATGTGCGCGCCACTCGGTGATGCAGAGCAGGGATTTGATCCAACTGTTTTTGAACGCCAGCGTGAAATCTCACTTGATGAAATCGCTGGCTTACAGGAAGAAAAGCCGTTCTATGCGGCTCGGCAAGCCATCAATGCTTATTTCGATGATCCAGTGCAGGCATTGCCGGCTTACGGTACTGTTGACTTGCTTAAAAAGGTCACTGCCAAGGAAGCCTGGGATGCCTGGTTTGATACGATGCAACATGATCGCGTTGATATTATTGTTTTGGGTGATGTTGACGTTGCGACAGTTACGCAGGCGGTACAACAATTGCCACTAACAGGTCGTGCTATTGTCGGGAATCCCTATTATGAGCAACCAGAAAAAGATGCAGTCAAGCAGGTGGTTGAGCTTGACAAGGTGAACCAAGCTCGCTTGATTTTGGCTTATCAATTGCATATTGCGCAGACGGATCGTTTCCAAGGCTTTGTGTTTAATGCCTTGTTTGGTGGCTTAGCTGTCTCGCGTTTGTTTATGAATGTACGTGAGTCAGCCGGTTTGGCCTATTCTGTCTATTCAGATTACAACCCATACACCGGGTTACTCATGGTTGAGGCCGGGGTGGATCATGCCAAATTAGGTGAAGCTGAGCAACGAATTGACGCGGAACTGACCCGCCTACAGACGGAATTAGTTGGTGACGATGAACTTGCCATGATTAAACGTTTGATGAAGGCAGACTATGTGACCTCCTTAGACCAACCAGGTCGCATCACAGAGCGATTGCAGAATCAGGAGTTAATCGGTTATCACACCACGGCTGAAGAGTGGTTGGCAGCTGTTGAGTCGGTTACTGCACAACAAGTACAACAAGTTGCGAACGCAGTCAAAAAGCAACTGCATTATGAATTAGTGGGAGGGACCCAGAATGACTGATGCTGTGACACGTTTTGCGCCCAATGAGCGTCATGAAACGTTATCGAATGGTCTACGTCTCCATCTTCTGCCACGCCCAGACTTCCATCAAATGGTTGCCATGGTGACGGTTGATTTTGGTGCACGAGATCAAAGCTTTGAAAAGGACGGTCAACTCGTGCAACAACCAGCCGGCCTTGCCCATTTTTTGGAGCATAAATTATTTGCACAACCTGGTTATGATGCGTTCTCACGGTTGAGTGAGCTGGGGGCGAATGCCAATGCGTTTACAACTCAGACCCGGACCAGTTACTTTTTAACGGCACCAGCAAATGAGTATGAGGCGTTAAAGGAGTTGTTAACGTTTACTCAGGAACCTTATTTTGAGGCAGAATCCGTTGCGCGTGAGCAGGATATCATTTCGCAAGAAGTTGATATGTATCAAGATGATACGAATGCGCGGTTGTATCGTTTGATTTTAGGCCAATTGTTTAAGGATGATCCAATGGCTGACGACATTGCAGGTACGACCGAATCAGTTCATAGCGTTACGCCGCAAGATTTACAGTTGGCCTTTGACGCATTCTATCGACCAGACAACATGGACGTTGTGATTGCGGGGGCTTTTGATGAAACAACTGTCCGTGACCTAGTTAACGCATCGCCAGCTGGGCAACGTCCCGCCGTGGCGCCGGTTACAGTGCCAACCCACGAGTTGCAACCAGTAAGCGATGATGTTTTAGAGGTTGAAATGGATGTCGTTCGCCCTAAGGTAGCGATGGGACAACGTTGGTATGATGGCATCAATATGCCGACAGGTCGGGAGGCATTGCGTATTGCGATTGCCGGTAGTTTGGCGGTTGATTTGGTCTTTGGCGAATTCTCACCAACCTACATGACCTGGTATGACTCAGGCATGATTGACGATTCGTTCAGTGCAGAGTTTGACTGGGAGCGCGGCGTGGCATTCTTGACCATTGCTGCCGAAACACCAGAGGCTGATGAATTAATTGATGCGGTCGCTGATGAATTGGAGAATATGGCTGATCGTTTTGAGTCTTTGCAAGCAGATTTCGAATTAGTTAAGAAAGATGCCTTGGGTCGCTTAATTAACAAGTTGAATCAACTTGAAGAAATCGTTACCCGCTTTGAAGGATCAACCTTTGATTTTGCGACATTACGTGATGAAATTAATATTTTGCAAGCGTTGACGTTTACAGATGTATTAGAAATCTTAAGAAATGCCCAAGTCAGTGCATTGACAACCGTAATTGCAACGCCAAATGCTTTGGACATGTGATAGAATAAGCCTATATGCAATTATAATGACAATAAATAGTTAAGGATGAGAGACTAATGAACGAAGAGCGCAACAGCGTAATCGGACAAGAGCTACAAAATGCTCGTCTTGATAAGGGGCTATCCCTTGACGATATTCAACAATCAACAAAAATTCAAAAGCGCTACTTAGCAGCCATTGAAAATGGTCAATTCGACCAGTTGCCTGGCGCTTTTTACGAACGCGCGTTTGTTCGCCAATATGCATCAGCAGTTGGCTTAGACGTGACGGAATTCATGCAAAATCATGATATTCAAACGCAAACAGTTGAACCAGACTTGAGTGGGGCACGTGTGGATTCAGATAATGTGACGCGTGCTGGTATGCACCAAGTTGAAGAGTCAACGGCTGAAAAGACGCGCCAAATGTTACCAAAGATTTTAATTGGGGTTGCCGTGGTGGCAATTATTGGTATTATTTGGGCACTAGTTGCGTCATTTGCTGGTTCAGCCAAGCAAGAAAACACAACGTCATCAGTTTCTGTCACAACGTCAAAGGTGTCATCATCAGCGTCATCGGATGCTGAAAAGTCATCAACGGACGCTTCAAAGGAATCAGCTGCTAAGTCTTCTTCTGCATCATCTGAGAAGAAGGATAAGGATGCGGTTGATTTGGGTGCTGGTCAAGCAACTGGCAACACAGTTAACTACGGCACTGTAAAGGCCCCTGCTAACAAGGAATTGACGTTGAACTTGAAGACAACTGGTGCTTCATGGATTCAAGTGAGCGATGCATCAGGTGCCGTTTTGTGGAATGGTACGTTGCAAGCAAACGGTAATCAAGATGTTAAGATTCCAGCAACCGTTCCTGGAGTGCGTGTTTCAATCGGTAACGCGGCTGCGACAGCAGTATCACTTGACGGCAAGTCAGTTGACTTGATGGCAAACAATGCAACGGTCTGGAACCTTGCAATGACGTTTGCCCGCTAAAAGATAGTAAGGAGCGTTAACAGTCATGAATTTACCTAACAAGCTTACGGTGTTCCGTATGATTTTGATTCCAGTGTTTATGCTAGTGTTGGCATTGCCATTGGATTGGGGGACATTGCAAGTTGCGGGCGCACAATTGCCAGTGACGCACTTGGTTGCCGCGATTATCTTCATTGTGGCGTCATTAACTGACTTAGCTGATGGTAAGATTGCTCGTAAGTATAAGCTAGTGACGAACTTTGGTAAGTTTGCCGATCCTTTAGCTGATAAGCTATTGGTAATGACCGCATTGATTTTCTTTGTGCAATTTGGCTGGGTACCTGCTTGGATGGTTGCCATTATCGTTATTCGCGAATTGGCGATTACTGGGTTGCGCACGCTGATTGTTGAAAACAACGGTAAGGTATTGGCTGCTGCAATGCCGGGCAAGATTAAGACAGCTTCTCAAATGGTTGCTATTTCATTTTTCTTGCTACATGATATCGTGTTTGCAATGGCCAATATTCCATTTGCCATGATTATGATCTGGATTGCGTTGTTAGCAACGATTTATTCAGGAATTGATTATTTCTATAAGAACCGTGATGTTTTCTCGGATGGTTTTAAGTAAATCATAATTAGGAGGTAGGTTGACACCTGATGTGTTAGCCTGCCTCCTTTTGTATTAAAATAAGTAGTGACAGAAAGTGGACAAACGGGCCATGATATCGTCTATATTGGATAACAAATGAATTGGAGGCTGCAGATGACGAATGAAGAAGTTGGCCGGACGTTGATTGCACGAGGTGAGACGATTACGTCGGCAGAATCCTTAACGGCGGGAATGTTTGTTAGTACGCTGGCGGGTGTTAGTGGTATTTCAGCTGTTTTGCCAGGGGCGTTTGTGACATACGCCGCAGCTGCCAAGACGCAACTTGTCGGTGTGCCAGCTGACATGATTGCCACGTATGGCGTGGTGTCGGCAGAGGTGGCTAAGGCGATGGCAACAGGTGCGAAAGCAACGTTGCAGACGGCGTGGGGAATTAGCTTCACCGGAGTGGCTGGCCCAGACGCGCTGGAAGGGCATCCGGCTGGCACGGTGTTCATTGGTGTCGCGGCACCAGATGGCTCAGTAATCGCAATGGAGCACCATTTTACCGGTGATCGGCAAGCCGTGCGGGAAGCAAGTGTCGCAGCTGGTTTCGCAGCGATTGCGACGAAACTCGCCGAGTTGGCAAAATAGTTGGGAAAACATTTGAATTATTGTGGTGATTAGGTTACACTATATTTACATTAAGTTTAAGTTAACAAGTGGAGGCCGATAAAAATGGCATCAGGAAAAAACATTAACCCAAATAAGAAGTTGGAAGGAAAGATTGCAGATCCTAAGGAACGTCAAAATGCATTGAACGAAGCCTTGAAGAAGATTGAAAAGTCTTTTGGTAAGGGATCTGTTATGAAGCTTGGTGATAGTCAATTTACGAAGGTGCAATCAACGTCAACTGGTTCATTGAAGTTGGACGTGGCTCTTGGTATTGGTGGCTACCCTAAGGGCCGTATTATTGAAATCTATGGACCTGAATCATCAGGTAAGACGACGTTGGCTTTGCACGCAGTCGCTGAGGCCCAACGCAACGGTGGAATTGTTGCTTATATTGACGCCGAAAACGCGATGGACGTTGAGTACGCCAAGGCGTTGGGTGTTGACGTTGATGAGTTGCTGTTGTCACAACCAGATACTGGTGAACAAGGATTGGCAATTGCTGATGCCTTGATTACATCAGGTGCGATTGACATGGTTGTTGTCGACTCTGTTGCTGCGTTGACGCCAAAGGCTGAAATTGACGGTGAAATCGGTGATTCAACGGTTGGTTTGCAAGCGCGAATGATGTCTCAAGCTTTGCGTAAGATGTCAGGTGCTATTTTGAAGACTGGTACAACAGCCATCTTCATTAACCAATTACGTGAAAAGATTGGTATCATGTTTGGTAACCCAGAAACAACGCCTGGTGGACGTGCGTTGAAGTTCTACTCATCAGTGCGTTTGGATGTTCGTCGTAAGGGTGGTATTGATGCGACGAAGGCTGATGGGGATGATATCAAATCGGTTGGTAATTTGACACGTATTAAGGTTGTTAAGAACAAGGTTGCGGCGCCATTCCGTGAAGTGGAAGTTGAGATCTTGTTTGGTAAGGGAATTTCTAAGACTGGTGAAATGATTGACTTGGCGGCTGATAAAGATATTATCGTTAAGTCAGGATCATGGTTCTCATATAATGGCGAAAAGATTGGTCAAGGAAAGGTCAATGTTATTCGTTGGTTGGAAGACCCAGAACACAAGGCAATTTACGATGATGTGTATAACCAAGTTCGTGAAGCCTACATCGGTAGCCATGATGGCGCTGATGCTTCAGCTGATGATAACGATACCTCGGCTGATAACGTGGATGATATTGAACTCGAAATTGATGAAAACTAATTAATTTTCGACAACTCGTATTATGGTACAGCGATGTAGCGTGGTACGAGTTTTTTTGATGCCGATTTTCAGGTTATGATGGTATGTCATGATTGGGACGCTGAATGCCGCAATTTATTCGTCATAATAGGCCTTTTTATCGCCACAACAAAATAGTTGTTCTATACTAATCATGTAATAAAAAAGGAAAAGGAAGTTAATCACTGCGAAAGCAGTTGGAGGTAGTCATCATGGCATACACTAGACAAGAAGTACAAGATTGGGTAAAGAAGTTGGATTTGAACACTTGGGGACCTACTGAGGTTTACTGGTCAGACCAATTCCACCGCGTGCACGTTATTGCCGCAGATGCAGAAAGTGAAGCAATTACGGCTAAGATTCACGCAGCGGTGGAAGCTGAAATCGCTGCAGGTACGACTGATGAAACTGACGCACGTGATTTCCTAGAACACCTTATCGTGACAGATTACGCTCAAGAAGATTAATACGATAGGCAAGCCAGTGACTTGCCTGGTAAAAACTAACAAATCCCAGCTTTGCTGACTAATTAGGTCACAGGGCTGGGATTTGTTGTTAGGTAAAAAACGACTACTTGAAAAAGAGTAGTAATTGAACCCAAAGTGTAGTACCATGGAATCACTAAATTTACGTAGGGGGACCCCTGTTTATGGAACCATATGAAGCCGAGCAGCAACGCTTGGATACCGTCTTGGAGAAGATTCAAGACGCGAAGGTACAAAATGATTTAGATCGAAAAAATGCTGAACAAAAACAGGCTGACGTTGAGGACGGGTGGAACGATGTCCGCTTCAAGTCATCAACATACGGCAGCTTGTTCGAAACTGCGATGTCTGTACGTCAACAGCAACAGATGTTACAAGAACGCGAATTGGCGATGAATTCAGTTGAGCACCAAGCGGTTGTCTTGGATCGTTTACAAGCGCGACCATACTTTGCTCGTATTGATGTGCAAGAAGCTGGTTCGGAGACGGTTGAACCAATTTATATCGGCTTGGCTTCGTTCTCTGACTCACCAGATAATTTCTTGGTTTACGACTGGCGAGCACCTATTTCTTCTATTTATTATGATGCGGGCTTGGGTAATGTGACCTACGAAACGCCAGATGGCAAGCAGGAAGCAAATGTTCATTTGAAGCGTCAATTCCAAATTGAAGATGGCACGATTGTGACGATTTTTGATACCGATGAAGCTGTCGGTGATCAAATGTTGTTGAATGCTTTATCTGGAGAATCAACAACCAAGATGAAGTCAATCGTGACAACGATTCAAAAGGAACAAAACAAGATTATTCGAAACACGGCAGCTGAATTGTTGTTCGTACAAGGAGCAGCAGGTTCCGGTAAGACTTCTGCTGTTTTGCAACGTGTGGCATACCTCCTTTACCGTTACCGTGGTCATTTAACGTCTGGTCAAGTGGTTATGTTCTCACCAAACCAACTGTTTAACGATTATATCGACCAGGTTTTGCCTGAATTGGGTGAGCAAAACATGGTTCAAATGACGTATTACCAATACGCATCACGCCGTTTGCCAAAGTTGCAACTTGAAACGTTACAAGAACGTTTTGAAGCGCAACCAGCCGGTGCTCAAAAGCGCATCATTGACTTGAAGGGCACGAGTGTCTACTTTGATGCTATGCAACGTTATGCCGATGGTTTGAATAAGGCTGACATTAAGGTCCGCCCGATTAAGTTCCGCGGTCAGGAAATCATTTCTAAGGAAAAGATTGTCGACATCTATTATTCATTCAATGAGAATTATAAGCTTGGTAACCGTCTTCAAGGTACGAAGGAACGACTAATGAAGATGTTGCAAGGTCGAATTGGCAATGAGATGCAAGCTGATTGGGTTGAAGCTGAAATTCAAAACTTGACGAAAGAACAGTATGACACCATGTTGGGTGATAACCCACGTGAGTTTAAGTCTGATGAAGAAGAAACCAAGTATTTGGCTAAAATCATTGTAACGAATGCCTTGGCGCCAATCGCCAAGGGTGTTAACCGAAATCGTTTTATCAATATTAATAATCAATTTATTCACTTCTTGCGTTCTGTACCAAAGTTGGTTAATTTGGCGGCTTATGATATCACTGAAGCGGATTGGACCAAGTCGGTTGAATACACAGTGAATAAGATGAAGAACGGTGAATTACCAATGGCCGATATGACACCGTTTATGTTGTTATTCGACTTGATTAAGGGTAGTCGCGGTGAGCGTGACATTCGCTTTGTCTTTATTGATGAAATCCAAGACTACACACCGTTCCAATTGGCCTTTTTGAAGTTCAGTTTCCCACGTGCCCGCTTTACGATGTTGGGTGATTTGAACCAAGCCATTTTCACGAAAGAAAACGCCGTCAGTTTGCAGGACGAATTGTCACGTTTGTTTGATCCAGAAAAGTCAGAATACGTGCAATTAACGCAAACGTATCGTTCAACGCAACAAATTACCGATTACTCAAAGGCCATTTTGATTAACGGTGCGCAAATTGATGCCTTTGAACGTGAGGGTGATAAGCCGGTTGTTAAGATTTTGCCATCGCAAGATAAGATGGTTGAAGCAACCTTGATGCAATTGGTCGCTAATGATGAAGCTGATGAAACAACTGCAATCATTACCAAGACGTTGGCAGATGCGGAAGTCGCGTACGAGGCGCTCCGTGAACACGCTGACGTGACCATTATCCGGACTGAGAACCAACGTCTGGTACCGGGCACAATTATTGTGCCGGCCTACTTGGCTAAGGGACTTGAATTTGATGCTGTGATTATGTGGGATGCTTCTGAAGGCGTTTACCACGGCGATGATGAACGTCAGTTGGTCTACACAATTGCATCACGTGCCATGCACCAATTGACAGTATTGGCGGTAACGACATTGACGCCATTGCTTGCTGAAGTTGACGAGCGTTTGTACGAAAAGGGGTAAGAACCATGAGTGAGGCACCGTTTAATTATGCGGTATTTCAGCGTGATGAATGGCACGAATTAGTCGTGCCTGCAGCTGACCGAGATACATCTCACGTTACACCAAAGGTATTGGGAGAAATTAAAGCGTTTAATGACCAAATTTCAATGAGTGATGTTGCTGATGTCTATGATCCGTTGGTTCATTACATTAAGTTGCGTCATGCGCAATATTTGCGTGATCGCGAAGAACGTGAGCGCTTTTTAGGGCGAACAATTAAGCCAAGTCCGTTTGTTATCGGCATCGCTGGTTCTGTGGCGGTTGGTAAATCAACCACAGCTCGGTTGCTACAATACATGTTACAAGCGGAGTATGGTGAACATAACGTTGCTTTAACGACAACTGATGGTTTCTTGTTGCCTAACGAAGAATTGCAAGCACAAGGCATTTTTGATCGGAAGGGGTTCCCGGAATCGTACGATATGCCAGCGCTGCTTGAATTTATGAATAACGTTAAAGATGGTGATGAAGTTGTTCGGTCACCGCGCTATTCGCACGACATATCAGATGTCTTAGTGAATGAATTCGACACGTTTAAGCGTCCAGAGATTTTTATTGTTGAAGGAATCAATACCTTACAAGCGGCACCTAATTCACCAGTCTACTTGTCAGACTTTTTTGATTTATCGCTATATGTGGATGCAGAGACGTCATTAATTGAGCATTGGTACATTGATCGATTTGAGGCATTGTTGCAACAAGCAAAGGAAGAGGCGGATCCAACGAATTTCTTCTTCCCTTATACGCAAATTCCAGTCGCTGAAGCGGTGGCGGGTGCGCGTCGCGTTTGGGAAACGGTTAACCTACCAAACTTAACGGACTATATCTTACCAACGCGTGAACGAGCCGATTTGATTCTTCATAAGGCGACTGGACACGGAATTAACGAGATTTGGTTACGTAAATTCTAATTTCATTACTTTTCAACGTGTCATGAATGTGACAAAAATAGACAAAAGCCGGGAAATCAACGTTTTCCGGCTTTTATTTATCAATTTAAGTTACAAAAAACGAGCTACTTAACCGGTTAAACAAATAACGAAAAATGCCTATATATCAATGGTTTACACGTGTAACACGCCTTATGTAACGTTAATATGACATGAAAAGTGGTCATAATATTGTTTCTAGACATGTTATGTAATGAATGTGTAATTTTAAGCCTGCTCAGCTTGGTAAACTATGTCTTGTGGTTGAGGCAAGGAAGAAGCCTCATATAAGAGAACGTGCTTGAGCAATAGGGTTCGCACGATATAGATACAATCCTTAGGAGTGTTTAACTGATTATGAGTAAGATGAAAGAAACAGCATTGACGATCGCCGGTTTGGCTTCAGTATTGGTTGCAGGCCAAACTGTTGCAAACGCCGCTTCAACATACACGGTTCAAAAGGGCGACACGTTGTCAGAATTGGCAAACAAGTTTAACTTGACCGTTGAAGACTTGGTTAAGACTAACAAGATTACTGACGCAAACATGATCTTTGCTGATCAACAAATCGAAGTGCCAACGCAAGAAGAGCTTAACGAAAATGCGTTGAACACGACTGCTGCATCATCAGCTAACAGCGCTGCATCAGATGCTGCTTCATCAGCAATGTCAGAAGCTGTTGCTTCAATGACTGCTGCATCAGAAGCAGCCGCATCATCTGCCGCCGCTTCAGAGGCCGTTGCATCATCAGTTGCCGCTTCAGAAGCTGCTGCCTCAAAGGCTGCTGAGTCAGAAGCCGCTGCTGCTTCAGTTCAAGCACAAGCAGTTGCACAAGATACTGCTGTTGCTGAGCAAGCTGCGCCTGCAGCTGCACCAGCCGCTGGTGGTTCAGTTTATGACCAATTCATCGCTAACGGTGGTACTGATGCCTTGTGGCAAAACATCGTAATGCCTGAATCAGGTGGTAACCCTAACGCCGTTTCACCAAACGGTTACATGGGCTTGGGTCAAACTAAGGAAGGCTGGGGAACGGGTGACGTTGCCACGCAAACTAACGGTTTGGTTAACTACGCCGTTTCACGTTACGGTTCAGTTGACGGTGCCGTACAATTCCGTGCCGCTAACGGTTGGTGGTAAGATTTACCGCATTTAAATAGATGATTAAAAAAGTGCTTGGTCCTTTGATGGCCGAGCACTTTTTGTGTCTTATGATGGGGCTTCTTTGTGAAACAATCGGCAATCTTTGTCAAAAAAGTTGACAAAAACACTTGCAAAGTTTGTTAAGTAGCTTTACAATTAATTCTTGTCAAATTGATGCACTTATAATTAAATAGAACAATTGGAGGATGACATGGCAAAAAATAAAAGTGTTGCTATGGACATCAACGGAAACCCGTTTAGTCGCTCTGCCATGGTGGCAGTGCTCTTGATCGGTACTTTCGCTGGTGTGTTAATGCAAACCTCGTTGGGAACCGCAATCCCAACTTTGATGCGCGATTTTGATATCACGTTAGCCACGGCCCAACAAGCAACAACATGGTTCTTGTTAGCCAATGGTATTATGATGCCAGTTTCTGCGTACCTTTCAACGCGTATTCCATCTAAGGCTTTGTACATTTTCGCGTACTTGATGTTGTTTGCCGGAATGGCTACAACGGCCTTTACGCCGGCACACCACGATATGTGGTGGATGTTCTTGCTGGGACGTATCCTGGTAGCCATCGCGGTGGGTGTGACTATGCCGTTGATGCAAGTGGTAATGGTGAACATTTTCCCAGCCGAAGAGCGTGGGGCAGCCATGGGAATTAATGGTATTGTCATTGGTTTGGCACCTGCCATTGGACCAACGTTGTCTGGATGGATTTTGGAAAAGAATCACCACTTCTTGGGTCTGACGATTTCTGACTCATGGCGGACGATCTTCTACTTGCCAATGTTTGTTTTGGCATTGGTGATTATCGCATCACCATTCTTTATTAAGAATGTTATCCCTAACCGTAAGATGAAGTTGGATATCCCTTCATTGATTATTTCAACCCTTGGGTTCGGAATCTTCTTGTGGTCATTTACGAATGTAGCGACTGATGGTTGGGGCGACTTCAAGAACGTTATCTTGCCAATGATTGTTGGTTTGTTGTTCATCGTTTTGTTCGTCGTACGCCAATTGAAGTTGGATGAACCATTTGTTGACGTGAAGGTCTTTAAGAACCACCAATTCGCGTTGACGACTGTGTCAGTTATGATGGCAATGATGGCGATGATGGGTGTCGAAATGATGTTGCCAACGTACTTGCAAAACGTTCACACCATGTCACCATTGGAATCAGGGTTGACGTTGTTGCCTGGTGCTTTGATGATGGGTATCATGGCGCCAATCGCTGGTTCAGCCTACGATAAGATCGGGGCTAAGCGTTTGGCCTTGACTGGTTTCTCAATCTTGGCCATTGGAACAGTGCCATTCTTATTCTTGACGGCGTCAACACCAGCGCACTTCATTACCGCTTTGTACGCGGTTCGTATGTTTGGTATCGCCATGGCCATGATGCCGTTGACGGCGATGGCCATGTCAGTATTGCCACCAGCTGAGGCACCACACGCAACAGCTGCTAATAACACGGCCCGCCAAGTTGCGTCAGCCGTTGTTGTGGCCTTGTTGTCATCAGTTACACAAAATGTAATTTCAAATAATGAGCCTGCTAAGGCATTGTCAAAGACGAACCCACTCCAGTACGGGGCGGATTACTTGGACGCTTCAATGAAGGGATTCCACGTATCATTTGCCATCGGTTTGGGATTTGCCATCATTGGTATCGTCGTTGCAATGTTCTTGAAGGGTGGGGCCATTAAGGCAGCCGGTTTTTCAAATCACAAGCCCGTTGACCCACAAATGAAGGAGGCCGAATAAGATGGTTATTATCCTTTTGGCAGTCTTCGCCATTTTGACGTTTATTTCTTGGATTAAGATTGAAAATGTTCCTGCTCGCGTTGTAGCTGGATTGATTTCAGGTGGATTGCTCCTGGGGACAGTTTTGATGTTGGTGGCGAACTTCAACAACCATTTTGGTATGGAGAAGGTCACTAAGACGGAAACCAAGACAATTTATTCTGCCGGTGGTACCAAGGTGCCAGCTGGTATGATGATTGCCCAAGCTTTGGGCACAAAGTCAAACAACTATGTTATGATTTATGCCGATAAAGAAAACGCTAAGCCAACAGCTCACTTTGTACCTAACAAGAAGCACATTGTGGAGGCTGTCAAGAAGACGGCGACTTATAAGTTGATCGATACTGATAAGGCAACGGTCACGACTAAGACGACTCGTTGGGAGTGGCAAAATGCTTTCTTTAAGTTGATGTTTGGGTTTGGTGGTGAAGGCCACTCATTGTATAAGCAACAAACAGTTGTTAAGTTGCCTAAGGATACGTGGGTAGTCATGACGCCAGCACAATCAAAGGCTGTGCAAGCGAAGCAAAAGGCAGCTGCGGCTAATCCTGCTGCTGCGCAAGCACAACAAGAACAACTAAAGGCTGCGGCTTCTGCAAAGATTGCGGCTTACATGCAAGCTAACCCTAAGGCTTCACAAGATGACGTTAAGGCGTACACCACAAAGGTGACGGCTCAACTAACGGCTGAAGCCATGAAGGCGATGTTAAAGTAAATTAGAAGGGCGTTCTGGCACGGTCAGAATGTCCTTTTTTGTTTCAAAATTTATACCAATCATAGACCGACGGCTTTTTTTGGATAAGATTAAAATATTTAATTTAAAACTTTAGGTATCTTTCTTTGGATAAGCGTGTTATACTTATCTACATAGTTTAAAGGATTTTGTTTTATGTTTCACAGAAATATCTGGCATCGTCATATTTAGATTATTAAAAAATTCGGCAATAATTGCCAGGAGGTTTCAGACATGGAACAAGGAACAGTAAAGTGGTTTAACGCAGACAAGGGATTCGGTTTCCTTTCACGTGAGTCAGGTGACGATGTATTCGTTCACTTCTCAGCTATCCAAGGTGACGGCTTCAAGTCATTGGAAGAAGGACAAGCTGTATCATTCGAAGTTCAACAAGGTGACCGTGGCTTGCAAGCTGCTAACGTTACTAAGTTGTAATAACGGCTTAAAGGCAACCTGGTAATCATCAGGTTGCCTTTTTGTTTGCAGTTATAAAAGGAGCAGTGGGTGTGATGACAGTTTGGACGAAGCGTGTTGTTTTACCATCAGATCAATCAGCAATTTCGATTAAAGAACAGCTAACAGCTTGGCAAGTGCCACGACGCATCAGAGGCAATTTTAGAATGGACCGGCGTATCTTATTGAATGGTGTTTACCAACCAACCTCGACGCGGTTAAAGCCGGGGTACGTTCTCGATATGACCTGGGTGCCGGCAGATTTTGAAGTGGCGGATTCACATTATGTACCGGATGACAGTCAGCCATTAGAGGTGCTGTTTGAAAATGATGATTTAATTGTTGTGAATAAACGGAAAGGCATCAAGACCCATCCGAATTCGCCTGGTGAAGATGGCACCATGATGAATTTTGCGCAAGCCTATTTAGCAGAGCAGGGCAAATCGGCGTATATGGTTCATCGATTGGATGGCGACACGACAGGTGCGCTCATTATAGCGAAAAATCCATATGTTGTGCCAATGTTAAATCAAATGTTGCGTGACAAGACAATCAAGCGGACGTACCTTGCGTGGGTATGTGGCAACATTAACGCAACGAGCGGCACCATTGATGCACCAATCGGTGATAATCCAGCAGACTCCCGCACACGGACGGTCAATGGCCCTAATGCGCGCCACGCGGTCACCTACTGGCACAAGGTGCATACGGTCTATCAAAATACGCTCGTGAGGCTTGAATTAGCGACAGGACGCACACACCAGATTCGCTTACATATGAAGTACCTCGGCTACCCGTTAGTTGGTGATCCACTCTATAATCCAGACAGTGATTATTCAGGTGGTCTATTACTGCACGCGGCAGCGATTCAACTACCAATTCCGTTCACTAACGATGTGAAATCAGTTGGGGCGCCTTTACCGCCGACATTTCCGCGCAATCTACAAAAATAATCCGTGTACGGTGCTGAGAATGCAAAGTTTTTCATATATTCCGGAATGTGCTATACTTCTGTAAGAGAGAAAATTTTGGACAGGTCGATATGATTGATATCACGCAACTAGAGAATGCGTGGCGTAGCGAAAATGGTCCAAAACCGAGGTTTGAAAAGATGACAGCAGATATTGTAAAAATTGAGACATCGTACTTGGATGTCGAAGGGTTGCCAATTACGCTTTATGTTTATGAGGAATCAAGTCTTTTTGGATCGCAGTTGCGGATTTCAGATGGTGGCTATGTGACGGAAGATCTAGCTTTGGCAGAAGGTCGTGGCGAGTTAACACGTTCGGAGTTGAATGATGTAAAAACGCAGTTGAAAGGGACTGATGTTCGACTCGACAAGCGCGATGCTTCCTTATATATGAAGACGAAATTTGAAGATTATGATGTCGATGTTGCACGGTTGTGCGAAACGATTCAACGCTTACAACAGTAGGCCGGAAAAAGCACTTAACTTCTCGCTGAGAGGTTAAGTGCTTTTTTAAGGTTAATATATAAAAAATATTTATATTTGTAATGAATTTGTTAAGGCGAGTTGCTAAACTTGATATTTGTTAGAGGAAGAGAAAACGGGTTTGAATATGACTATCAAGGGGATTTATTAAATATGAACACGGTTTCTCGTAAGAAGATGTACAAATCAGGTAAGCAATGGGTAGCACTAGCGACAGTGGCAACGGTCGCTGGCGTGGCCATCACGACAAACGACAAGGCGTCTGCTGATGTGTGGCAAGCTAACGGCGTCCAACAAGTAACCAATCAGCTGGCACAAGCGGGTGGTTTGGCAAACTACAACGTTCAGTATGGGGATACTGTTTGGGCATTGGCCTTAGCAAATGGTGAGAACTTGGATACGTTTGTTAACCAATTTGGAATTGCAAACCCTGATGTATTGTTTGCGAACGAAAGCTTTATGGCACAAACGACGACGGGTACGTCTGTACAACCTCAAGTTGTTACAGAGCAAACAGCAACGCCTGAGCAAGGTGTCGTGGCGACCAGCGCTGTGACACCAACGTCAGATGCAGTTGTAGCGAGTCAGGTTGCTGATTCGGTCGCTGCCAGTCAAGCGGCTGCCTCTGAAGCTGCGAGCGAAGCGGCTTCAATTGCTGCTAGTCAAGCGGCAGCAGCGTCATACGCAGCTAGCGTCGCACAATCACAAGCTGACGCTGCATCAATGGCGGCTGCAGAGTCACAAGCAACGGCTGCTTCTGAAGCTGCGGCGCAACAAACAGCATCGGCTGCACTTGCAGCGGCTTCTTCAGCTGCTGTAGCCGCTCAGGTGGCGGCTGAGCAAGCGTCATCGCAACAACAAGCTGCAGCTAGTACCGCCCAAGCGCAAGTAACGGCTGAGTCACAGGTTCAGAATGAGGCAACGGTAGCCACGGTTGGTAGCGCAGATATGTCAACATTTGATGCCTTAAATGCTTTGCGTCAATCACATGGCTTAGCACCATTGACGTTTGACAATGATCTGGCTGCACGTGCGCAAGCTCGAGCACAACAAATGGCTAACTTGGGTGGTGTTGCGAGTGATCACTACAGCACCGCTGGTGAAGTCGTAGCGATTGATTATGCCCCGGGTACGTCGGTTGTAAACGCTTGGTTTAATGAGACGAACATGATGCCGGTTGGTACAACTGGTCACCGTGATTGGGAAATGAATGCGGGCTACTCACGTGTTGGGATTGCGATTGTTGGCAACGTCATCGTTGGTGAAGCAAATTAATGATAATTAAAAAGCATCTGGTGTTTGCAAATACCAGATGCTTTTCTTTTTGTGTGCGATTATGCCCAGTCACCATTGCGGAAGACGGGGATGACTTGACCGTCATACGTGATACCGTCGATATCCATATCGGCTGATCCCATCATGAAGTCAACGTGAACCAATGACTCGTTCTGGCCCTTTGCTTGACGCGCGGCGACGTCCATTTGGGTGCCACCCTTCAAATTGAATGGGTATGCCGCACCAAGTGCCAAGTGATCCGAAGCATTTTCATCAATCAAAGTGTTGTAAAAAACGATACCTGATTGTGAAATTGGTGACGGATCTGGTACCAATGACACTTCACCCAAAGATGAAGCCCCTTCGTCGGTCTTGATCAATTGTTGTAGGACTGCTTCACCGGTTGAGGCATGTGCTTCCGTGACATGGCCGTCAACGAATGTTAGCTTGATATCGTTAATCAAAACGCCTGCGTATGATAAGGGCTTCGTTGACGTCACGGTACCGTGAATGTTGCGGTAGTCAGGGGAGGTGAAGACTTCCTCGGTTGGCATGTTAGCCACGAACATGTTACCGGCCTTGTCAATTGAGTCGGCAGCTTCCCACACGTGATCTTCGGCCAATCCAACTGTCAAATCAGTGATTGGTGAGGTGTAATGTAACTCCTTGAAGTTTAAATCGTTGAGCCATTGCGCCTTTTCTTTCAAAGTATTCACGTGGGCCATCCAGTCAGCGATGACGTCGTTTGCAACCCCGACGCGAGTGATCTTGAAGATTTCTTCCCAAAGACGGTCAGTAGCAGCTTCACCCTTTAAATCAGGGAAAACTTTTTCAGCCCAGGCTTCACCAGCGGCTGCCACAACTAACCATGACACATCATTATTCATTGTGGCCTTGCGAACGGCTTGATTAGCGCGTTGATAAGCTTGTTGGTAGGCTGAGACGCGATCGCCATCAACAGCACCAAGACCATCTGGATCGGCAGAAATTAGTGAAATGCGAGTCGTATGCTTTGCCATTAATTCTTCAGCGCGAACGGATACCCAAGTGGGGATGTTCGTCAAAGAATCGTTGTTGGCGTGTTGCAAAAATTCACGTTGCACATGAATGTCCTGCCATTCAATCATGACGTTGTTTGCGCCGCGCTTGTAGGCAGAGTCCACAATTTTGTGAACCAAAGGCACTTGTGCCACATCTGCATAGATGACAATATCTTGCCCCTTCTGGACATTAACCCCAACTGACGTAATTAAGTCAGCGTACTTTTGTGATAACAAATCAAAATTTTCTAGTGTCATCTGTTGCACCCCGTTGTTTATTAAGATGTTCTCATTTTACCTGAAAAGTTAGGAATACAAAATAGGTAAGGGATGTTGTTCATGAAATCGCAACATGTCAGCTAAAGGCTTCTGTACTAAATGTTTGAAGCCGTTTCCACAAATAATCGTATTTTTCTAATATAATGAATTATTAGTAAGTAACCTGACAGAGAAAAACGGGGATTGAAAATGTCACAGGTACTAATGGCGGAACGGATTAATGCGCTCCGGGATGAAAAAAATATAACGGTTGAAGATATTGAAAGAGCCGGTATCTCAAGGTCGCGGTACTATCGGTTTGTTCGCGGTGAGACGCAAATTTCAGTGGTGGATTTATCTCGCTTGTTAAAGTTATTAGCAGTGTCATTTTCAGAATTGTTTGCTGGTGTGATTGACGATCCGTATCAGCTGAGTATTGGTGACTTAGCAAAGTGTACGGAAGCTGAATTACGTCAAAAACAGGCTGAAATTGAACAAACGGCCGCATCGGTTGGGTATCCGACGGCTGAAATGGTGGCAATTGTGATTGACATCATCATCGATCGTCGTACTGGTGTTGATTATCGTGACAAAACACAACGTCTATATGATCGGCTGAATAGCATTCAGGCATTCACAATTTTTGAAATGCGTGTCTTTTCATTAATTGCTATGGACCTAACACCAAAACGATTTTTTAAACTTTATCGGAAGTTCGCCCATGATGTCCAAGTTTTCCGCGATTATATGCCGGGTAATTTATTTGAAACAAGTTTAATGATTCATATGACTGCGCTTAATCAGGCGGTTATTTGGCCTAAAAAATTAAACGTGACGGATGTCTGGTTGACGCTAGAAGGTATTATGCGCCAGCCAGCACGCCGTTCTAATGTAGAAATTCTGCTACTGCAACGCTTTACCGGGTTGTTACGCACCTACTTAACCATGGATTCAGAGGTGGTTGCAGCTGAAATTGGCGTTTTTTTGATGGCTGCGCAGCAAATGGGCGTGCGTGAAATGACGATGAATACGGTCCAAACGTCGCTGGTGGCGGTTTGGACACGGCTGCAATTAAACAAGCAACAGTTGCATGCACAAAAAATGGCCGAGACATTGCCAGCTATTATCGCTGATTTGACGCTGCAACCGCGAAGTCAATCATTTGGCGAGGCGTTGCGCCGGCGTTTGAAAGACAAGCATATCCGAGTACGAAGTTTAGAAGCCCTAGGGTTTTCAAAGTCTAAGTTGTACCGGGTGTTTGACGATGTGGGCACCCTGATGATTGATGAGATGTTAGATTTGATGCGCATTATCGGGTTTGAGACCGGGGACATCGATGCGGTCCTCATGTGGTTCCCGTTAGACGAACAAAATGAACGGACAAATTTATATGGCGCATCGCACAGTGTCGTATCGCCAGATGTCTTACGGCAAAGTGCGACTGATATCGAAGATTATTACGAGAATGAAGTCTACGCTGCTGTTCGGGCGGACGTGACTTGGTTTGGCACAGAACGCGCCAAACAGGTCGCGACGGTGGTTGCTAATCTACTACGTGAGTTAGATGAGTGGCGCGAAAAGGAATATCGGCTCGTTAAAGTTGGCTTGATGGTGGTGACGAATGATGATGAGTTGGCGATGTGGTTTCGGCGAATTCGACAAGATCACCGGGATAACCGGGTGACACGGGTTTATACAGATCGCCAAATCGATGCGGTAGAGTATGCGATTTTCGGTGCACTATTCAAGGGGGATTTCGACCGTGTACGTCAGCTTGTACATCTGGCTGTAACGAATAATCCATCGTTAGCTAATACGTTACGCTATACTGCTTGGCGTTGGCGAGTTGAATCATATCGGCTATACGAACAGTTTGCAGATAATCCATTGGAAACGATTCGCCAATTAAAAGGGCTCTACAATAATTATGCTGTCCTTCTGGGTGATGGCCCGCTAGTTCAGTATTATCAAAGACTGTATGATGCATTGTGGCAACAATACCGTTAGCGTCCGGATAACCGGATGAAACGTTTGAAAATTTTTTACAGGCAAAAATATTCGTCAACTGTGCGTTTTTTCACATGATAAGATTTGTCATGTTGAGAATACAGCAGTATGTTGAGGTGAGGTCATGAAAAAGTTTTTCAGATTGGCGTTGGTCGGGGTTGTTTTTGGGATTACTTTAAGTAGTCAGCAAGCATTTAGCGCATCAGTCGATTTGTCGCAGCGAATCGAGAGTCGATAATTGCATTGTCCAGTGTGCGTTTGATACGATAACGAGTGGTGGGGAATATTTTCGATTTAGCTAAATAATTAAAAAAAGAAAAATGTTACGTCGGCGCATTGCCAATCTCTTCGGTAAGATAAGCTTGTACCGTCAGTAACCCCTATGGTATATGTGAGATTGGTTTGTGAGCGATTCGGATGAATCGCTCTTTTTGTGAGATAAAATAAATGACACTGTTAACTAATATTTTTCATACGCAAAAATAATCCCGCCAAATCAAAAACAATAACAGACTAAACTTAAGCATATTGAACGAAGATAGAAGTGAGAGAATGCGATTATGGAGTGGCTATTACCTAAGAAAGATCAAGAGCGTTTAGCATTACATCGATATTTGACGAGCAAGTCAAGCCATGCTGTCCTAATTAAGGACATCATGGCTGATTTGGGGTGGTCACGGTATATGGTTTTGCAAAATGTGGAAACATTGCGTGTTGATTGCCAACAAGTTGGGGACGGTAATATTATGTACCTCCGCTTAGTTGATTCGAACCGGGCATTACAAGTTGATCAGTTACAAACAATTAGTGACACAGCTTTACTAGGCGCGTATATTCGAAATTCATTACGTTTCGATGTGTTAATGGATATTTTCTTAGAAGTGGCGCAGTCTAATGAAATGATTGCCTTACGTCATTCGTCAAGTACAACGGTCGCTCGTGTGACCAAAGTAGAAGTGGGCGAAGAACTGGCAAAATTTGGTATCCAGATTTCTGACGATTATCAATTGGTTGGCGATGAACGCAATATTCGAATTTTGCTATTCGAAATGTTGTATACCGCCTACGCCGATCAACCAACGCCCTTCCCAGCAGATGTGCAAGCGGCCACGGAAAAGGTTGAGTCGATTATTGAAGAGCAAACGCAAATTCGAACAACAGTGAAGAAAGCCTTTCGTATCTTTTTTGGTATCTGGTACACGCGGTTGAAACATGGGCACTTTATTGGTGATTATCACCGACAGCTTTTCAAACCAGACGCTGAGTTGTCACGACATGCACGCATGATTATCGACAAGTTACGTGAAGCGATTACGCTGTCCTTTGATAATCAGGCACCGTGGTGTGACGAAGAGTTGCGTTTTGGCTTAGGATCAATGTATTCACTAGGCATTGGTTCCGGTTCATACCGAGTTGCCAATCTGGCACCGGATGTCCGCCGAAAGTTCCAAGAAATTTATGATGATGTTTGCGAAGTTTATCAGGACTTTTTTGGCCTGTCGTTATCACAACCAGAATTAGAGTTAATTCAAAAAGCACTCTTCTCGTTGAATTTCCGGATGTTGTTCTTCAGGCAAAATGGGATTACGCACCCAATTAATCGTGAATTCTCGATGAGTACGTTCCCAATTCACACGGCGTTTACAGAACAAGTCGTTGACCGAATTGCACCACACTTTGGCTTATCAGAAGCAGAAGTATCAACGGCCATCTTTAATGAGTATCTGAATACATTTGTACTGGTATTAAATACTAGTGAAATCTTGCCGGTAATTAATGTCACCGTCGATATGATTGATATGCCGGCGCTCGAACAAATTATTATTGAGCGTCTTGCAAAATGGCGATCAGTTAACCTAAATATCACCACCGAATTTACATCAGAGACGGACCTATACATTTCTGATGTGCAACTCGACAGTCAAGTGCCAGGATTTGCCTGGCGGTCATTCCCAGAAAACCCGGAAGAAAAAGCGCTGCATGAAAAGTTAATCGAATTAACTGTGCAACGTTTCCAAGCATTGACCGGCAAGATATAAGTATATAAGAGCGCCATCCTAAGTTGTCAGGACGGCGCTTTTTCGTGTTCGTCAGGAATGGATATCAAACTAACGATAGCCTATCTTGGCTGCTGGCATGGGGGTTGGGTGGGGTGTTGTGGATTTCATGCTGTATTAGTAGGCGTTCAAGGGAGGTAGGTAGCGGCACCAAATAAATCTTAGTGGTTGGGTATTTTGACCTCGCTCCGGGGTCAAAATGGACGAGCACTTAGATAGATCGGGACCGTGTCCCAGCCTTCTAATTCAGCTAGACGGAACAACACCCCACCCAATCCCCATGCCTCGTCGCAACGCGACGACACAACCACCACCCATCCAACACAAACTAATTTTCATGTAAGCGCTTAATTTTTAGTCAGCTGAATTTTTGTTAACACTGTAGACTTAATAGTAAGCAGTGACAGGTCAAAGAAAATCTATGGAGGGCACAACTATGCTTGAGACATTTATACAACAATGGTTAATCATGTCAGATTATGATTACACCGTTGATGATCGGTTTGTTCAGAAAGCACGGGCGTACGGTGTGGATTTTAGTGAACAATATGTGGCAATTGTGGTCGAGGGGAACCGCAGTCAATTGCCAAATCAGCGCTTAGCTTTTGACTTGGATCATTTACGGCGCGTTTATATTTTTCCGTTGACGGGGGTACATGAATTTTTGGCAACGTTGCCGGAACATGCCTTAGTGGGGGTTAGTCGGCCGCATTTTGATTTAACAAAGAGTATTAAGGAGGCGGTGTTTGCCTTAGCGTTGACAAGTCCAGTGATTGATGAAATGAAAATTGTCTTTTACGAAGATATCGCTGATTTGGCACAAGTTGTGGAAGCGGGCGTCGCCTATCCGCAAGTTGAACAATTCTTAAAGGATCGGGTCGATGAGGAAGTGCAAGTTACCTTATGGCTGTACGGCACGTTGGGTCATTCAATGAGCGAATTGAGTGATACCTTGCATGTTCACCGCCGGACGGTGCAATATCGATTAGATAAAATTGCCCAGTTAACGGATTTGAATCCACGGGTACCAGCTGAAATATTGCCGTTGCTTGTTTCATATATGCGCCTGAAGACAGCGGTGATAGTACCGGCGTTAACCGCGCAATTGCAACGGATAATGTCGGACTTTCAGCGACAGAATCAGGGTGTTGCGACAAGTTAATGAGCTAATTAAATAAAAACGCAGTTAAAGACAGTTACCCAACTAGGTGACTGTCTTTAATTGCGTTGTGAAAATACCAATTTGTAAATTCGTCTGATACACTGGAAGCAAAGGAAAGGTGATGGGGATGAATAAGAAAGTAATTGTTGGGGGCGTTGTAGCAGTTGTTGTCGTGGCTGGCGGTGTTGGCTATACTGTATTGCACACGCCAAAGGCTCAATTTGGGACGCATCTATTGGCAATGGTCAAAGCGGACGATAATCGGTATCAATATAACGCATCGATGCCAGACAACAGTCAGTATCGCATTAACGGATTGGCTAAATTAGATGCTAAGGATCGTCAAAAAGTGATGGTATCAACAACGGTCGCTGATGACGACCACAAATTAACATACGATATCAAGAAGAATGGCAAAACAACCTATGTGTCAGCAGGATTCCTGAGTGATATGTTCCAATCGGCTGATGTCAAGGATGTTCCTGATTTTTCAACGGTCCTACAAAATGTGTGGATGAAAGCGGACAATAAGGGGTACTCAAAGGTTGAATCAGAACAGGTTCAGACTGACGCTAAGCAAGTTGCTAAGTGGTTTACCGACTTAGATGGGAAAAAATTCAGTAAAGTTGGTGCGGGTTATCAAGTTAAGCTCAATCGGGCAGACTTGAAGCGTTTGGTAACAGTTGTTGGTCAAACGGAAACTGCTAAACAGTTAAAGGCTGACGGTTGGGACAAGCTCCGTGATGAAATCGATGATATGAAAAAGCCGGAAGTAATTGTGAGTGTCGCGAAGGATGCCCATAAGTTATCTTTGCGTGCCACATCGGATCAAACAAGTTATGTCCGAGCCACAGTTGTTGGTACACGTCAAGCGGGTCAAACGGTGGCGATGCCAGCCGCCAAGCATGTTAAAACAGAGAAACAGTTAGAAAAAATGTTGACGGCAATGGTACTGCAATACGCTTTCAATGCCATGTCAGACAGTTGGGGCGACTAGTCCTTGAAAAGCACTTTGTGATCGATTGTATGCGGCGCACAAAGTGCTTTTTGTATCCTGTAAATCGGACACTTTTTGAAATGTTTTTATGTCGCAATAATGATGATGTAGAATAACAAGGGTATGTCTCTTGCTGGAAATAGAATAGGAGCAAAAATGATCATTGATAAAGCGGTAGCCGTTGTACAGGACTTGCTAGCGGAAGGCTATCAAAATTTTAAAATGTCGTTTCGGATTGGCAGTTATGGCCCTAAAATCGGTGTTGATACCATTGTTTTACGCTCGGGTGAGTCGTTTCGATGGTTTGTGGGGTTATCATTAACCCTCACTGAAGGACCAGTGCGCATGCTTACAGGAATCTATACGACAACGTCCCATGGGCAAGAGGAGTTTAATCCATATTGGACCACTGTTGCGAATACAGCCATTCAACGATTTATTAAAAATGAAATTGGCGATTTTTGGACGGCGTATTTTGAACATGTGGTTCAAGTTGGTCATTTGATTGCGGAGGAACATAGTGTGGAGTACTTAGCCAATGAACTTGAGCTATATCACGCTGATATCCACCAACACGAATTGCATTCAAAAGTACCTGAACGTTTTCGAACTTGGCCCATGGCAGTAAAAACCACGGTTAATAATGTTAACGGTAACGAAAATGATGCGCAAACGATTGTTGTTTTTGGTCGAACTTTCGCATCGTTTCTACGTGAACATGGCGAACAAATCGTGTGGTCTGGCGATCCTTTACGGAGCGAGGTTTATAATTATTTTGCTAAAGAGAAACAGGAGTCTTAAGTATGTGTCAAATCGGGTGTAATACGAAAAATAAATTAAATTGTCAGATAGCGTGTCCGTGATGTTTAACATCGTGGTCACGCTATTTTTTGTCCGGAAAGCAAGATTATTCCCAATAATGAGCTGAACAAGCATACTTTTGCGGTTTTTACTTACTTTTTGTCGAAAACTATGCTGAATTACTCAATTTTAAGACGAAATCCTGAATTAGCGGGTTACTTTGCTAAAATCATCACGTATCACGAGTAGGTTATAACATGTAAGAGGAGTTTTAATATGGGTGATCAAGTTAAAGTTCACAAAAAGTTGTATAAGTCCGGCAAGATGTGGGTTGCGGCGGCTTTGGTAGCAGGCGGTGCTTTATTGGCTGTACCGCAAAGTGCCGATGCATCGGCTGGCCCAATGATTTTCCCGAACACACATTGGACAGTAGGTAATACTAGCGTGTCATTGCAACAGGACGGTAAGTATGACACTTTCCAATACGCTGGTAGTCGGATGTATTTGTCGATCTATAATCAAAAGACATACAAGACCACAGGAAGTAAATATATTAATGTGACCTTTAGCAATGTCGCATCACGAACAGATGCAAATGGCCACAAAGTGTATGTTCAACGTGGTTATGTAACGGTGGCTGGCAAGAAGGTAGCTGTGTATCGCGGTGTTACAAAGGGATATAACGGCAAGTTAGTCGTTATCAATGGTCAAATGACTACCACGAAGCCAAATATTAAGACGCTTAGTGCATTGGCTTACAAGCAAGGCGCATACTACGATGCAACAGATCGCAGTGGTCAATGGCGTTTGAACGAAAGCACGCTGACTGTTAAAGCTAGTGCCAAGAATGCGACAATTTATAATTCATACAATGGTGGTGTTGCAAGTAAACTAACTAGTTTTGCTGGTAAAACTTATCGGTCATATTCTTATGTATACGGGAAGTCGCCAGCTGTTTATGCGAATGCAGTTGGAAAGTACTACACGCCAATTGCTAAAGGAAAATGGCAATTAGAGGCATATTATGGTTTGACATACAAAACGGGGAATGTTTATAAGTACGCATTGGTACCAAGTTCCAAGCTGGTATTGAAAACTTCCAAAACAGTTGCAAAAGAATCGGTTAATGCAACCATGTCGTATATGCAGTCACAAGCGGCTAGCTATGCGAAGGCAGCTACTTCAATGGTGTCGTATGTTTCGAGCGCTGTGAAGAACGGTGAGCACCCTGCAAGTTATGGTGCTTGGGCAGATAGCTATACGTCATATGCGAATAGTTTGACTGGTAAAAACACAGACTATACCTATGCGGTTTCAATGGCTAAAAAGAATGGACAAAATATTTCAAGCTATACAAAAGCAATTAGCGCTTCGAAGACGCAGACAACCACTGCTGTCAGCAAGGTAAAGTCATTATTAGCCAACGCGAAAAAGTACCCGGTAACGATTCGATACATGTATGCAAATGGCAAGTCGGCTGGTGCAGATGTGAAGAAGTCACTGTATTATGCAGATCGGCTTAACTTCACGATACCAGCGAAGGCAGGATACTTTACTGTTGTGAAGTATAATAACCAGTTAGATTTGAGTACGCAGAAGAATACTGTTTACTTCAACTATACCAAGGGCGCTTCGACGATGGATATTATCTATTTGCCAACGACGAATGGTCTTTATAAGAAGGCAGATGTTAAGTTGCCAACTAGTAACGGGGTTTATTCACGAGGTGGTATAGGGCAGACAAATAATACAATTACTACAGTCGCAAGTGCCGGTTCACAAGGGTACTTGTGGTATGGTGCAACGAAGTCAGATGCTTATCGAGCTGAAATTGAAGCTGAAACGGGCTTCGCGTCAGTTATGTCTGATGCGGCGACAAATTCGTACATGTCATACACGGCAACCCAGCGTTCACAGTTTAAGTCGTTGGCATCATCAGCTTCTAACCAAGCCAACAAGACACAATCAGCGTACAGTAGCTACGTTACATCAAGTCAGGCAGCTTGGGAGTCACAATATAATGTGTCATCTAGCCACAGCAGTGTAGCAAGTTCATCAGTAGCGTCGAGTGCTAGTGTGAAGCCATCAAGTAGTTCGTCTGCGGTATCTTCAAGTTCAGTGACGTCTTCAAGTGTATCTTTAAGCGCAGTGGCTAGTTCATCAGTGACGTCATCAAGTTCAGTCGCTTCTTCAAGTGCATCCGACAGTTCAGCTGTTACTAGCCAATGGTTGAATGACTTGAATGCGTTGCGTGCGAAGGAACGTACACCTTTGACTTCTGATATGGTGTCAGAAAAGGGTGGAGCAGGTTCTGATGAAGGTAAGTCACTTGACGCATTGACGCAAGATGCTGAGCTGACGAAGTGGGCGCAAACACGTGCCGAAGAGTTGGCTGCGCAAGGGTCAATTTCGCACACGGATATGAAGAATGGTGCGCCAACATGGGCGGTGAATGGCGATCAGGTTGATGGTGGCTTATTCGCATCACCGGCTTATGTAATGGGAAGTTACATTAATGGACCTGAAGCACTGGCTAGTTGGTCAGGTAGCACGCAAAACCCAATTAGCATGTGGGCGAGTGAGTTACAGGATGGGGCACAAGGCTACGGTCACTACTTAACTGAAGTGTCGCCATTGGCAAACAAGGTTGGTTTTGGCTATGCCAAGACAGCTAACGGCACGACAATCGCCGTTATGGAAATTGGTTACCATAAATAGTTAGTAAAAGGGCTGGTGTCTGGTATCTTGGACGCTGGTCCTTTTGGTTTGAAATTCGTTTACAATTAATAAGAACAAGAAATAGAGAGATGAGTAGGAATTATGAGTGAACAGAAAGTGAAATTACGGAAAAAGTTGTATAAGTCGGGTAAACATTGGGTCGTAGCAGGGATTGCCTTCTTCGGTATGACGGCGGGCTTAACAACAATTGCTTCAGCCGATGGCGGCGTTGCGCCAGCTGTTACGACTGAGCAAGTTGAAGCAGAAGCGGTCACGTCAATTAGTCAGACACCGGTTGCTTCGGTGGCAACGATCAGCCAAGATGAGTATACGAATGTGGTGGCTAGTAGTGAAGGCGACAGTGTGGCCACATCGGCTAGTGTCGTGAGTGAATCCGTATCGGTGGCCAGCAGTTCGGCACTGACTATCACAGCTGAATCAAGTAACTTGGTTGGCACGAGTAGCGTGGCGAGTGCATCTACGTCTACATCGGCGTCTATCGTCAGTTCAAGTGTTGTAGCAGATGCCAATTCATCAGTCACGTCATCCGTAAGCGTTAAGTCAAGTGATGCTAGTAACGCGCAAGTGCCATCTGACGCTGTGAAAGTGACAGATGAAGTTAAACCAGATGGTACGAAAAATAAGGCGTATGCCTTGGCTGAAGTAGCTGCTAGTACTTCAGCTGATGCACAACAGCCCGCATCAGATCAAGCTATTGTGGCACAACCAGCCCCAGCCAATCAGAGTGGATTGAATGGTGTTGACAACGGTGTTCATTACACTGATGGCAAACCGTCCGCTGGGTTATTTCAAAATGTGCTGTACGGTCAAGATGGTAAGCCAGTGACTGGCTTTGATAGTAAAACCAACAAGACTTATGTCAAAGGTGTGCCGGCAAACACGACGGTAAACGGTGTCTTGTATCAAAACGGGCTGGCATTTTCAGGTGTGAATAAAACGAACAAGAAAATGTACGTCGCCGGTAAGTTGGCCAATACAAGTGTGCAGGGCGTGCGCTACCAAAACGGTATTGTGTTGAATGGCGTTGATAAGCAGAGCAAGAAAACCTATGTGGCTGGTAAATTAGCGAATGCAACGGTGAATGGGGTGCTCTATAAAAACGGCGTTGCGTTTACAGGGCAAAATCCCACCAATAAGAAGACTTATGTAGCTGGTAAGTTAGCTAACACGACAGTTAAAGGCACACTATATAAAAACGGCATCGTGTTCAGTGGCTTGAAGGCCGGTAAAATGTATGATCATGGGAAATTGGCAAATCGGACGCTAGCTGGTCGCCTCTATAAAAATGGCCAGGCATTTAATGGCTGGCAAGCAAAACGCTACTATACCGGTGGTAAGACGTTTAACGGTCAAATGGGTGGTAAGCTTTACCGTGATGGCCAAAGATTCTCGGGTTCATATAAGGGTATTTTGTACAATAACGGCGGTGTGAAAACGGGGTATGTTGGTGCGACATACTACGCGAAGGGCCGAAAAGCCAATGGTAAGATGACGGTTGGTCAGACAACGTATTTGTTCCATAACGGGACTAAACAAAGGGGCGTCCAAAAGGTCAATGGCACGTACTATATGTTTAATCTGAACAGTGGGGCGATGGTCAAGAATAAGTATGTTAAGTCGCAATGGGGTAACTACTATTTCTTTGGGGCTGACGGAAAAATCGGCACTGACGTGGTTAAGATGAATGGTACTTACTACTATTTCGATCACAAAACGTATTTGATGCACAAGAACACGTATGATAAGTCGCGTTGGGGCACATGGTACATGTTTGGCGGGGATGGTAAGGTCTTTAGTGGTTACAAGTATTGGTATGGTCAGTTGTACTACTTCAAGCCGGGGACGTACGAGAAAGCAACGAACCAGTACGTTTATGAAAATGGTAACCGTTACTGGGCCGATAAAAATGGTGTCGTGACATCAGGTAATGCCCAAATTGAAACGGCGATTGCGACCGGTTCAACCATTATTGGTAAGTCACCGTATAACTGGGGTGGTGGCCGCACACCGCAATCAATTGCGCTACGTCAATTTGATTGCTCATCATTTGTGCACTGGGCATATGCAAGTGCAGGCGTTGAGCTAGGAGATTATCGCACGGCCGTTACGTACTCAGAAGTGAATTTAGGCCGGGGAATTAATTGGAACAACATTAAGCGTGGGGATATCTTCTTCATGGATAACGTTGACCACGTTGGTATCTACCTCGGTGGCGGGTATTTCTTGCACGATTCTCCCAATTCACCAACGGGTGGTGTTGGCGTATCTAATCTAGATGATGTTGTCGATCGTTGGAACTTAGTGTACAAGGATTCTTGGCGAAATATTTCAGATAATATCGTGCGTCGCGTGGTTGGATAAATGAACAACTGTTCTTTTAATCAGGAGTAAGTCATGAAAAAATTAAAATTATCACTTTTAATGTTAGTAGCAGTGATTAGTGCGACTGCCTTTGCCGTTAATTCAGAGGCTGTCCACGCTGATACTGTCAAAGCCATTCAAAAGCAACACAAATCAGGTTATCTTAATGCGGATGGTCAATGGCTGTGGTTCGAAAATGGTCAACGTTATACAGGTTTCCGTCATTACATGGGAACGTACTACTGGTTCATTAATGGCGTCCGTCAAGATTCAGGTTGGCGCCATGCTTGGGGGATGACGTATTATACAGACGCTGAAGGGCGTGCTGTGCAAGGCGTCCAACAAATTAATGGCAAGGTGTATGACTTCGGTAATAATGGCACGTTCTTTTCGCGCGGTATTGTTAAGGACGCGTATGTTAATGTTCCTGGTGTTGGTTGGCGCTGGGTAAATAATGGTCAGATGTTCAGTGGCTTCCGTCATTATATGGGCACGTACTACTGGTTTGAAAACGGTGTACGCGCGGACAATGGTTGGCACTTTGCGTGGGGCTTCGCTTACTATACCGGTAAGGATGGTCGGGCATTGCAAGGCGAACAAACAATTGACGGTCAAACCCTAAATTTTGGTGACGATAATACCTTCTATCTCCGTTACTTTGATGGTGTGAGTGCAAACCCAGGGGATGATCCGCGTCGGTTCATGCAGCCTGTGACAAATCTGGAATTTGACTATGATAAAAACGGGCACCCAATACCAGGAACGGCTTATTGGGATAACTAGTTAACCAATTTTAATCAATTAGGCCCCAAGCTAAATTTGAATAGCAAACAAAACGGCATCCAATTCTGCGATGCCGTTTTGTCGTATATAAAGGATATTTCACCACGATAATGAAAATAGGACTATACTATTTTGTTGTATTTTTAGTTAGCCACAAGAGAGAGGTAATGAGTTATGAAGAAGCAATCGTGGTTGATTGCAGCAAGTGTTTTAGCTGGGTTAGTTGCTGCAGTGCCGGTTACGTCTGCTGATGACAGTGCAACGGTCATTGAGCAAGTGTCAACAAGTAGCCAGTCAGTATCGACAAGTGATCGTGTGCAGACTACTTCATCGAGTGAGAGTAGTTCGTCTGAGCAAGTGACCGTCAAGCAAAATGCGTCAGTTAGTTCAGTTAGTTCAGTTAGTTCGGTAAGTGCGACTGCGACTACAACCGTATCGTCTAAGCCGGCTGCAACGACGCCAACAAAAGTTGCACCGGTCAAAAATAATGTGGTCGTGGCGGGTGTGTATTATTTGAACGATAAGCCAGCAGCTGGTACTTATCGAGGGGTAGTATATGGTACTGATGGTAAGCCATTTAATGGGACTCAGAAAAATTTGATGTATGTTGCAGGGAGACTTGCAAATAAGCAGTTAGTGAATGGCAAGTATTACGTTGGTGGAAAATTGTCGCAAGGCGTTTACGAAGGTAAGCAATACGACGAACACGGTGAATTTGTGGATGGTGGTTACTTCAACGGTTATTACTACGAAAACGGCGTTAAGGTGACTGGCCTAACGCGTAACGGTTTTCTTTTCAAGAACGGTGTTTCGTTCTATGGCGATTTGAATGGTCGCCATTACGAAATGGGGACGTTGTTCACGGGTAATTTGAACGGTGTCATCTACAAGGATGGTTTGAAGTTCACTGGGAATCGCGGTGGTGTCTATTATAAAGCCGGTAAGCCTTTCTCCGGGGTGATGAGTAACGTGCTTTATCACAACGGTCGTCGATACACGGGTTACCATACATCGAAATTTAATAACGTGATAACACTATTTAAAGATGGCCGCTTGTTCTCGGGTACGCGCAATGGCGTTTACTACAAGAGTGGTAAGGCGTTTTCGGGGGTCTTGAATAATAAGCTCTACAAGGCTGGCCGGAAGTATGCGGGTTATCATTTTGCTACCGTTAACTATGCATCAAAGCTGTTCCGTAATGGCAGTTTGTTTACAGGTACGTACCATAAGAGCATGTACGAAGCAGGTCAAAAGTTGACGCTGGTTAGTCGTAAGGCATTTCCAGTTAAAAATACCGTACTAACCAACGTAGCAGGCAAGCAAATTGGTACTTTGAAGGCCGGTACGTCAGTAATCATCTATTCTGGTTCGCAACATGGCATGTTAGTAACGACAATGGCGGGTAAGCGATTGGGTTATGCAGAGGATGGATATACGGGTCTAAAAACGGTAGGTGATTTTGGACCGAATGTTGTTTCAACATTTTATTATCCAGAGGCACCGGTACATGACCTGTACTTGATGGCAGTTGACGACCGATTGGTTCAATTCGATGTTATTAAAAATCTAAAAACGCAACAAAAGACTCACGTTGCGATTGCCGCGATGCATGGTCAATACGGAATTGACACAATTAAAATTAAAGCTGGTCAGAAGTTGATTAATTGGCATGCTAAGTACCAAACAAATCAAAACGGTCGCTGGCCAGTAACTGGTGGTACAATTCTGACTGAGCGTACAGCGGCGCCAATTAAGTATCATGGCAAGATTTACTTTAAGACAACCGTGATCTTCCAGACTAGTGATGAACATTATAAAATAACAAAAACAAAGCTGGTTACTGGATATGTACCGTTGTCATATCTATCAACAGGATTTAAGGGTGGCGCATTCGGCTACTATTATTTGGGTGGTAAGTAAAAATTTAATAGATTAAGGCTCCGGAAAATTAATCTTCCGGAGTTTTTTCATGCGCAATAGCAGTGCAATCTTTGCCCAAGTGTCACAATCAGTTGACTAAATCTCAGTGAAAGTGCAAAATTTTAGAGTTAGTTTTATTCAGGAGAGAAGAGAAACGTGACTAAAAAAATCGGACGTATCATTCTGATTGTGGTAATGATAATGTTGGTGATTGGCTTGTCGTTGGTAACGATGTCGGCCTCGCCACTGTATCGCACCAATCAGTGGGTGGATACGAATGCAATGTTTTCAATGGGCCGGGCGTTGGCTTCGGGGATGGTGCCGTATCGCGACATTGTTGAGCAACGTGGTCCGTTGATGTTTGGTTTGTTTGCTATCGCATCATTTATTTCAAAAACGAGCTTTATCGGCGTGTTTGTTATCGAAGTGATTAACGCTTTGATTGTGTACTTCTTTGCAAGCAAAATCGCTGCGTTTTATTTTGATAATAAGAACGTTGCTAGCGTACTGGGCTTGTTAGGACCAGGGGTGATGGTGGGTACGCACGCCTTTGAATTAGGTGGCGCTCCCGAAGAGTTTGCCTTCCCGGTTATCATGGGCTTCATTTATTTAGCGTTCTTATGGCAACGCCAAAACAAGCAATTGCGCCCATGGCTGTACCTGATTGCCGGCTTTGGTTTGTTTTATGTCTTTTGGGTCAAGTACGCCATGATTGGTGCATTGATTATTTTCTTCCTATACGTAGGCTTTGGTTTGTTAGCTGATCGAAATTGGCGTGGCCTATTCATGGCAGTTGGTCTGTCGTTAATTGGCTTCCTTGTGCCATCGGCGGTGATGCTGGGTGTCTTTTACCAACACCATGCCTTGCAATCGTTGATTGATGTATATTTCAAAATGAATATGATGGCGTATGGCGAAAATCAAAATGGCATGATCTCACAGTTGGTGAATTCGCTGGGCTTGTTTGCGGAACCGATTAATCAACACTGGCTCATTACAGCAATTACAGCAGTTGGCTTGGTTCTGACAAAGATTGGTCGCCAACGAAGCATGTTGTTTATGATGTTTTTCGGTACGGTGGCGATGTTAGTCTTAACGCATTTTGTGCGAGAGTACTACGTCCTATTGTTGATGCCATTCTTTGTGGTTGCGTTATTCCAAGTATTTGCCTGGTTGATTAATTGGCAGAAAGAATTATTGCGGCCAGTTATGTTGTTGGTTATGATTGGCATATTTGTCATACCGTTTTATGGAAATTCTTATATTAAAACGGCAACTCCGCGCGATGCCCATCAGCCATTTTTGGCACGCCATGGTCAGCCGACTGATCAAAGCGTACAAGAACGTTTTGCAGCGGATATGCATAAAAAATCAAAGCACCCAAGTATCTTGATGGTTAATTCATTAGATTCCGGGTTCTTCTTGGCGGCGGATACGCATCCGGTGATACGGTACTTCCACTTAATGAACATGACGTATGATGAGTTCCCTGAAATGTATCATTCATTTTCAGATACAATGACGCATCGACGTGTCCAATATGTTGTGGTATTTGTACCTGGTAATCAGCCATTGGCGATTGATATGCGGAATGCTTTGAATGGCGTTCACCCGTACAACAAGGCACCATTGGTGAAAAATTACCGATTGATTGATACTGGCTATCAATTGTTGGCAGGTAAGCCCAAGAATTGGGCGTTGTTTGAATTGAAATAGTTTAAAAAGCACGAGAGAATGATTCGCTCGTGCTTTTTTGTTGCACTTTCGCAACAGATATTTTTGTGTGTTGGAACTTTTGCTAACCATTTATCAAAAAAATAGGCGTAAACTTTTTAAGTTAAATATTTTACGGGAGATGAAGAAGGTTGAAGAATCGTTTGAGTAAGTTAGCGATTATGGGTTTGACGATGGTTGGTGCAATTGCTTTTGGGCAAAGTAATGCATCAGTTTCAGCAGATTCAATCAAGACACAATATCAAGGTAATTGGTATGCGCACCAAAATGGGCGTTGGTACCACGTTAACGTGACAAAGAATCATGTGACGGGTACGGGATATACAGATTACGGACGGAATCATACATTCAATTTGAATCCAAAGTATACAGCATTTTGGAACGCCAATGAGCACGGCTATTATTTAGGTGTCGGCAATCTATCATTCCAGTCAATGTATTTAGGGTTGAATGGTAACTTTACGACATTGAAATTGTTGGCGGGTCAAGATACAGGCACAACGATTTTTTATCGGTCAAAGGATGCAGCCTTAGGAAAGTATTTCACGGCGACGGTGCAACACATCGATGTCACGACAAAAAAGAAGATTGGTACGGACTGGCATGTGAAGTCGCCAGCTGCGGAAAATTGGTGGTTTGAGCCAGGTAACGGGTACCAATATTATCAGTTGCAAGGCTCGAAGCGTGTTAATTATAAGCTGAATAGCAATCGGACTTTCAAAATTTACTACAAGGCAACTTATCGTAAATTGACCATCAAGAACTACGATTTCGATACCGGTAAGTTAATTTCAACGCAGACGAAGATGGTTAAGGTTGGCACGACGCCACTGGTTAAGCCGGGAACCGTGAAGGGGTACCAAGCTTATTCAGCCGCCAAGTATGCAAAGCGGGTTAACTTGGATCAAACCATGTCAATGACCTATCGCAAGGCTGCCACGATTACGGTGAAGTACCAAGCGAACGAAGGGACGCAGTTGAATCCAAAGTGGACGGATATTGCGAATGCGAAGACCTATACGAGTGTGATTGGTAAGCAGTTACATATTGCGCCAGTTCAGAATGGTGATTACATTATGCCAGCAGCACAAGACATCACTGTAACGGGTAACCGGACAATTGTTTTGAACTATCAGTTGAATAAGCAAGGATATTTGAACAAGTACAATCAAGCGATTACGAATAAGCATTTTGATGCAGCGCACACGACGCAGTTGAAGGCTGCTACCGATATTTATTACACGCAAATGAAGTCAGCCACGAGTGCATCAGCCCTTAAGAAGGCATGGAACAACTTTAATGATGTGATGCAACATGTCACGGTGATGAATTTGAACGTGTATGATATGAATGCGCGCGAAAGTGACGGACGCCCACAACTTTCTGATCGGGTAACGTTGGCTAAGTCAGTCACGAATGATAACCAATTTACACAATCTAATTTGTGGCAGACACAGTTGCATGCTTGGCTGATGTACAATGGTGCAAATCGTAAAGTATGGGTAAGCGGTGCTAAGGCTGGTTCAGGGTGGATTGATCCAGCTAAAATCACTGAAGGTACGGTTGAAAATGTGCCGGTATCAACATCAATTACAGATGCGGATACGTCAATGCATGCTTTGCGGGCAACGTCGATGATTGCCTACGAGGCTAAGACAACGGTTGACTTAACCACGCGCCAAAAGATGTTGGCATCTGATAGTGGTTTCCACGCTTATATTGCAGGTTACACGATTTATCATAATGTGTTTGGATCGGGTAATAATATTGTGTACATGACGTATAAGAGCGTCGGAACGCCAAATGTTCTTGGTGCTAATGCAACACGTATGAAGGTTTTGCAGTCATCAAGTACGCAACTTCAATTAGATGGCCGTTACTATAATGACTTGATGGTGCAGGACAGCTGGTCAGCAACCGAAAACGGTGATTGGGCAAGCTGGTTTGTAATTCCTGGCCAATACACAGATGATGATATTGCTAATGCAACCTATTGGTGGTTACCACAGTATGCAAATAAGGGATATGGTCAAAAGTCGATGTCACTGAACTAAATAATTTGTTGAAGGCAGATGCGTAAGTGTCGGGATTTTTGTCTCGATTCTGGGAATGGCCGATAAACACCGCAAATCTCATATAAATTAGTCCTAAATACGAGTATACTTATTTTCTGTAAAGAGAAATAATGGAGAATGAGATGAGGAAGACTATGGTCCTGACGTTGTTGGCAGCAACGTCATTTGGTTTGGTAACCGTTGGTCAAGCACATGCAGCGACTGCAAGTTATACAACCACTTTTAAATATGTCGATGCAACGACGAATAAAACGTTGAAGACGGTTAAAACAACTGGCTCAAAGAATAAAACTTATACTTACAAGCCGGTGGCGATTAAGCACTACGCAACACCGGCGAAGTTGTCTTATAAGGTAACAAAATCAAGTACAATCACGTTGAAAGTGAAGGCCACTTCTCGCAAAGTGACAGTTAAGTATGTTGATCGTTATAATAATGCAACCATCAAACCAGCTAAGATTGAAATGGTGCCGGTTGGTAAGACAGCAACATTTACACCAGTAAGTGTTACTGGCTACCAAGTAACCAGTAAAGCAACTAAGAAATTGGCAAATGTTAAGTTAGATAGCACAGTAACGTTTACGTATGACAAATTGTTTAAGGTGACGCAAAATTCGGTCGCTATGGATACTAAAAAGTCACTTGGTACGAGTAGTCAGACTGTAAAACGAGGTCAAACAGTTACGTTAACACCAAATCCAGTCGCAAATTACGTGACGCCAGCTGTGCAAAAGGTTCAGGTTAATAAAGATATAACAGCCACATTTAATTATCAACCGTTGTACTACAACGTGGTGGTTGATGCAATTGGCTCTGATGGTACTAAGTGGCAATCTATTAACAAAAAAGTCAAAAGCGGAGAATCGGTTATGCTAGTACCGGAAAAACATAACGGTTACGCGACGCCGGTCAGTCAAAAGGTTACACCAACTAAAGATATGAGAGTGACATTGACGTATCCAAAATTTTATACGGTTAATGTCGCTGAAAAAGCTGCTGATGGGACAGTTCTGGCAACTCGTTCAATGCAAGGACAAGCGGGGCAAGGCGTAAAGGTAACACCAGGCTCTTACGAAGGTTATGTGACACCGACATCCCGAACTGTTAATCAGTCAACGACGGTATCATTTGTCTACCAAATTGATCGAACTCATCAAGATGACGCGTACAACAAATTAATTGCTGGTGTGGATAATCAAGTTCAAGCGAAGTCGGCACTTGCTGCGTACAAAGCAGACTATAATAAGGCCACGGCGTTGGCATCTTATCAAGCTGCGCAACAAGTCATGGGTACCATGACGTTAAAGTCATTAGGTGGTCAAGCGATGCGGATTGTAGATTCATACAATTCAAATGATATTATTGCGGGTAAGAAGATGGGAGCTTCGGACATTACGATGGCTGACGGATCAAACGACGTTTACATCGCGTATTTTGCGTCAGGTGATTATGATTGGGTAGTTGACCAGACAACCAAGCAAGCTGGTTGGATTAAGCAAAGTCTTTTGACTACTGACGGTGTAGGCATGCGTGATGGAGATGCCTACACGTATAAGGTTGAGAAAAAATCTGATTTAACGGGATCATACGTTTACGTGGGCAATGATGTTACCGGTACACTTGATAGTTATACGATTCAATATGGTATTAATGGTATCTACGATGATGCCGTGGTTAAGTTTACTTTTAACAAAGATGTGAACGTACCTGTTAAGGCGGGTGATTTTACGATGGAGAAGGCGTCTTTGTTTGTGGGTGACAGTGATCATCCAATCATGGCTGACAGCCAGGCCACGGATTGGACGAATCAACAAGTCTACTCAGTGACATTCTCAATTAGCGCGGATGATGCAGATGAGCTAATTGAGGATGGTGGCTATGTTGGATATGGTTCGGTATCTGATTTAGGTGAAAAGCCACATGCGTTTAATTTGCCTGGTGAAAATTCAGGTGATTACAGTACATCAGTTTAAGAAATAATTAGTAGGAACAGCAGTTTGACACGCGTAGTCAGACTGCTGTTTTTAAGTTCCCTTTTTCTAACCACGTTTCGAATGACATGTTAATATAACATTTGTAAATTAATTGAAACATATTTTCGAGGTGGTTATGATGTTTAAGTTGGGTTCTGTATTAGCGACAGTTGCTGTGTTAGGTAGCTTGGCAGGTTCATCAGTAGAAGTATCTGCAGCGCAAACAACACAACATAATCATGTTTCAGCAAAGAAGACTGTCAAGAAGACAACGCACAAGAAGATTGTGTCTAAGCAAGTTGTTAAGAAAGCAACTACAAAAAAGGCAGTTCAGGCACACAAGGTGTCCGTTGCACCTAAAAAAGTTGTGCCAGTGAAGGCTTCTTCTGTAAAGGTTTCGGTCGCAAAGTCTTCTACAAAGACGAGCGTCGTTAGTCATGCCACATCAAGTGTGAAGCCAGCAACGAGTACGAAGGTTGTCAAAAAGCCAGCGCCTGTAACGCCGGCTACAAAAGTTAACGCAAACCCTTGGATGTCGGTCGATGAACCAACTTTCGCAAAGGTTTCTCAAACCTGGAAGACAACTGTTCCAGCTGCAAGTACAGCTGCGATTACGTGGTATGCAGGAAATGATGGCTATGTAAAGATTAATAACTACTTGCGTGGTATTACGACAACTGCGGATGCACAAACAACAGCTGCAACAGCGGCCATTCACAATGCGGTGACGACTTACAACAACCCAAAGACTACAGTGGTTTATCGTGGGGTTAGTGCGAAGGGGCTGCAGATTTCATTGCACAATGCACCATTGCAAGTCGGCGCATTGTACAGCGATAATGCCTTTATGAGTACGTCGTTTGACAAGGGTGTCGCGTTTGATTTTGCAAAGGATCCATCAGATAGTTACGTACTGCAAATGACAATTCCAGCTGGTACAGGTCACGGTGCCTATATCGCACCGTTGTCAAAAGAATATGGTTTGGAATCAGAATACTTGGTGAAGGATCACTCAGAATTTAAAGTGACTGGTTTTTCAACATTGACTGGTAATTATAACCAGAAGTACCACGTTGTTGAAATGACGATGGTTAAGTAAATATTTAAATGAAATGGCGAGGCTATCTAAGAAGATGTCCTCGCTATTTGTTTGGAATATAATTCTATTCTGAAATGGAAGATGACTATCCAAGAAAATGTGTCTATAATAAACAAGTATTAATTTTTTGTACGTATTTTTACACTAGGAGACGTGGTATGGGTAAGTTTTTTAAGACAGTGATGCTTACAGTGGCAGCTGTCGTTGGGTTTAACGTTGCATCAGGTACGGTACAACAAACGCATGCAGATGAATTGCAAACGATTCAAGCGCAACACAAGTCGGGCTACTTGGGTACGCCACAAGGGTGGTTCTGGTTCGAAAATGGGCAAAAGTATACGGGATTCCGTTACTACATGGGCACGTACTACTGGTTTATTAATGGTGTCCGTCAAGATTCAGGTTGGCGTCATGCTTGGGGTATGACTTATTACACGGATAATCAAGGACGCGCAGTTCAAGGTAATCGTGTAATTGACGGAGTGTCATATTACTTTGGTGATAACGGTACATTCTTCTTGCGTGGTAAGGCATCTGGTTACATGGATGCTGGCCAAGGTTGGCTGTGGTACGAAGGTGGACAACGTTTCACAGGTTTCCGTAACTATATGGGCGCTTATTACTGGTTCCAAAATGGTATGCGCCAACAAAACAAGTGGGAAAACGCTTGGGGTATGACGTATTACGTTGGTGCTGACGGTCGCACGGTACAAGGCTACCAAACGATTGGTGGTAAGAGTTATTACTTCGGTGATAACGGTACTTTCTTCCAACGACCAGCACCAACTGCTCCAGTGGCGCCAGCAGCACATGGACAGATTAAGGGATCGGTTGATCACATTTACCACGTGCCAGGTGGTCGCTATTACAACCGCACAAAGAATGTCGTGCAATGGTTCTGGACGGAACAAGATGCGCGTAATGCCGGATACCGGCCTTCAGAGTATTAATTAAAAATTCAATTTGTGTCAGTAAGAACAGTGGGAAGCTGTTCTTTTTTTTTGTCCTTTTCGCGGTAACTTTCGTTGAAACGCATAAAGAATAAGTGTACTATATGTCTAGCTATTCGAAATGGGAGAGTGAGACAGATGGTACGGCCGACTTGGTTGCCACAAAAGACAACGTTTTATCTAAATATTGTGTTGAGTACGACCTATATTGCAGTGACTATTTTTGAGATGATCATGCATGTGCCGGCCTGGGTGTTCTGGATTGACCATATTTTGTGGGTGTACTTTGGTATTGTTTATATTCGAGGCATGCAGCGGGCACGTGACAAGAAACGTTATTTTGCAACACATCTAATCGATTTGATTGCATTGACGCCGTTCAAATCATTGCGATTTTTGAAGGTGCTTCGTTTATTGAAAGTGCTAACGTTGATTGGCAATATCTTAAATAAGATTTTCCGGAAAACTAATATTGCAAACGTTTTTTATGTCGTTGCTGCGATTGTTATCGCGGTGGCGGTGTCCTTCCATTTCGTTGAGCATCAAAGCTATATGAATAGTTTTTATTGGGCAATTATTACCGTGTCAACCGTTGGATACGGCGACGTTTCCGCGCATACGACGCTCGGCAAATTATTGTCCATTCTGATGGCGCTTGGTGGCGTTGGAATGTTTGGTGTGCTGACATCTTCAATTACCAGTTATTTCTAGGAAGAGAATGAGGCACTCCAAGAAGAAGTTGCTGAGATGAAGCAACAACTGAATCGAATCGAAAAATATTTGATAGACGCTAATAAACGGTAAAGCAAGGCCGATTGCCTTGCTTTTTTCTTTAATCTGGAACGGAGGAACTATGGACCGCAAAATAGAGGGCATTATCGCTGCCTTAATGACGGTTATTTGGTTGGTATTATTAAACGTGTTTTTTGCGGGGAAAGTAACAGCACCTGATCAGGTGAAAATTCTACCGGATATGCGGATTACCTACATTAGGCTTGAAGCAACGCCTGAATATACCGCTGTGAGTTATGACAATGTAACAATGAAAAATAATAGCAACGTTATTTCTGGTGCAATTGGTGCGAAGGGCTATCATTTGGACTCACCAGTTGATTTGGCAGTTTTTAATGCTGAACGACTTATTTTTAAGCACAGTATTCGTATCAATCAGAACTTTAAGTTCAATTTACCTGAGAAACTAAATAAGGATGCTCGAATAAAGTTTGAATTATTAGATCGACACGGAAACATTTTAAATAAATCGAGTGATTTTCAGCTTGCAGCATGGCACGTTCTGACATCAGTATCGCAACCAATAAAAAAGAACTTTGGTGATATATCATTTGGTAATAGTCGGCTTGAAATTAAGAATTTCAAAATTGTAAATACCCCTAAGACGGGCTTGTCGTTTACAAATAAAATTGCGTATCAAACGACATTGCCAATGCAAATGAATCGTTCTGATAATGATGAAACAAATGTTATTACTGCACGGCCTAATTCAATTCGACCAATTACAAAGTTTGAAACCAATTTATTGTTACCGACCGAAACAACGAATTTGGTTAATTGGGCTAATCCGCAAGGTAGTATGATTCATGGCGACAAATTATATATTGTTTACGAGAGTAACGCCAAAAAAAGGTATGGCCGTGTAGTGATGTTTGACTTAAAGAAATTAAGCCAAGCAGGCATAATTGGTGGTGGCAAAAATAGATTGCGTGAACTAGAAAAGTTAGTTAATAGTCAAACGTTTATTTCAACTAAGATGGTACAGGCACTTGATTCGGTGCAGGTCGGACCTGAATTTTATACAGGTCATGGTCAGGCGTTGTCATTTGATGCCAAGTCCAAGCGGTTGTGGTTAATGGCTGAAGGGGACGACGCCTATAAGCAATCATTGACACAAGTTGATTTGAAGACACTTGCACCTGTAGAAATTGCAGATTTTACTTTTACTGATCCACGGTCGCATGACAAAATAAATAGTGAACGTAATTTTTCGATTGATAACACCGGAAACATGTATATTGTATCTGTCGTCACAAATAAGACAAAAAAAGATACTAATCTACAGAATGGGGATGTGATGCTGTATCACGGTAGGATGGTTGACGGCAAACCTAAGTTTTCGGTAACGCCGACGGTTATTCGCAGCAAGCCTGGGTATTATACACAGTTCTTGTCGTTTAATGAAAAGGACCAGAAGTTGTACTACATTACAGATGGTGCTTACTTAGCTATTCCAATGACGAAATGGCTAGTCGGCAGTCTAACTTATCCAGATTTTGATATGGGTGTTTATGCGACGCAGGATGGTGGTACACGCGAATTTGAAGCGATGGACTGGGGTCCAACGCATCAGTCATACTTAGTTGTTAATCGTGGTGCAGAGTTAATGAAGGGCCAATAAGGCATTAGGAGTAGGGGTTATGTTTAAAAAGGTTAATTGGCAGTTAATGCTTGTGGTACTGATTGTGCCATTGGTGATTATGAGTCCCATTTTATTTAATGGTACGGCACTATTAGGTGTGGATGGTTATTTTCATTACAATCGTATTTTTGAAGCAGCAATGCAGCTGCGAGATCGTAATTTGAGTTTTTTGAATTTATATACATTTCAGCAAACTGGTCGTATTGTCAACCAGGTTTATAGTCCGCTTGTAACTTATTTCTTCGGCGCGTTACTGTTGGTTGCAGGAACTTGGTATAAATTTCAAATTTTAACGTTATACATTGTCTACGCATTGGGGATTTTGACGATGTATTTTGCGGCCACAAAGATTGGATTAACAAAACGTTGGGCATTAGGCTTGGGTGTCGTATACACATCGTCCGCTGCTGTGTATGGTTTTGTTTTTGGAGCGACCTGGAAGTCAATTGCTTTAGCGATTGTGCCACTGGTTATTCCAAGTTTGGTGCACTTGTTTGAAGGTCGTTTTAATTGGCGTCGAACGGTGTACTTGGGTGTTGTCGTTGCTTTGCTGGCACAATTCCAAGTGTTAACAGTAGCGATTGTCTTACCAATGTTGTTGCCTTTCTTTGTTCACGGTATCTGGTTCACAAAAGCTAAGTTGCGATTATTGGGACGTATAGTATTATCTGCGATATTGGCGATTGTGTTAAGTTTGAACACGATTATGCCGTTAGCTGAGGTATATCGAAATACTTTGATTTCTCCTGTGGCGATGAACATGGTGCCACAAACAAGCCCAATTTTTCAGCCGATGTATACGGGGGTTAATTCGAATAGTGACATCGTGATTTCTGTCATGGCCTTTCTATTGCTAGGTATGACAATTGCTTTTTGGAAAAAATTGAGTGTGGTAACTCGATTTATGGCTATTGTCGCCATTGTTTATTTGGTGGTGGGGACTTCACTTGTACCGTGGCACTTGTTGGAAACTAATTACCCAGGATTACGATCATTCTTGCAGATGCCGCGTCGAATTAGCTTGACGGGATATGCACTAACTATTGTTGTAGTTGGTAAGGTGTTTATGGAAGTGCGTCCGGATAATAACGTTGTGCGTCACCTTACGCCGGTAATTCTTGCAGTAGTATCCGTGCTACTTCTGACTCAGAAGGTTGCGAACAATGTCTACTATGTTCAAAACGAGAAGACACCACTGTACGCGGGATTGCAGGCAACGCCTCGCAATGTGTACTCGCCAGACATTCATACGTTTGTGCAGCTTCAACCGCTATTCCATGATGGTGATATGGGTAAGTTGATTTATCATGTTGATCGTACGACACCGGATTATGTGCCGGTTGATTCGACAACTGAAACGCACCAGCCAACCTATGATGCCTACATGAACTCATTTTCAAAGCAATGGCGTCCCTACCAACACATTGTTAATGGTGATGGGACGATGACATTACAGTGGAAGAGCAATGTTGCTAACAAAAAGAGACTAATTCCGGTTGTTGCTTATGAACAGACTCGTTTGAAAATGAATGGTAAAACTGTCAATGAAGGAATGCTTGGAAGAAACGTTGTGGGCGCGTTGTTTATTCCGGACAAAAAAGGAATTAATAAGCTTACGATATCTTACGTTCCGATGTTTGGGACGATGGCGGGAATTGTAGCAAGTTTGATAGCGTGGATTGCAGTGTTTTTAAATGTTGCCATTTGGCTTATGAAGAAATGAGATGAGGCTGGGACAGAACAGTTCTAGCTGAAAATGAAGAAGGAGAAGAAAATCCGACGGATTTTCTTCTCCTTCTTTCTTTTTATCCAAAAATAACGGGATTTTATCCCGCCATGATGGCCATTTTCGTCATATTCATGGCCA